>CAIYOB010001560.1 GCA_903927685.1 uncultured Planctomycetaceae bacterium | reverse complement strand
GGCGACGTAGCGCGTTGCCCCGGGCCCGCTGCCCGGCTGCCCGGAATTGTGCAGCGCCGCCGTGCTGAAACTCAGTGTGTTCGTGCCCGTCTCGATCGCGTCCACCGCCACGCCAGGAACCTCCAGCGCCTCGCTCGTCACCAGCGCCGTGACGTCCGCGACGTTCGTCGAAGTGCCCGGCGTGAGCCGCAGAATCTGCACCCTCAGCTTCCCGTCCGCCCGAACGAACACGAGCGAGTTGGTCGCCGTCTCCACCAGTTCCCCGGCGTCCGTCATCCCGGGCAAAAGGCTCGACGCCACCGTCACCGTCACCGTGTCCGCCGCTCCGCTCACAGGCAGATTCGTCATCCCCATCGACAGCGTCAGCCGTTCCGACCCGTACGTGTTCGTGCCCGGCGTCTGGTACAGCGTCATCAACCGCTGGGATCCGAACGCCATCGAGGCCAGCAGCACCGTCTGCCGTTCCGCCCCCTTCTGGCTCTGTTCCCTCGTCTGCTCCAGCACCAGTCGCACCGCCAGCGAGTCCTCCGCGTCTGCGAAAATCCACGAGTTGCTCGCCGTCTCGACCAGCGCGTAATCGTTCGTCCAGTCGGACACATTGCTGGCGAGCCGCAGCCGCATCGTACGGTTGGACCCTCCCGCGGCAATGGCAAAGTCCTTAACCACGAAAGGATCCTGCAACCGCCCGAACCCGCTGCCCGCCGGCGGCCCGCCGAACCCGCCGGCACCGCCCGGCTCGCCAGGCACCCCGCCCAGCGGCTCCATCTCCTTCTCCATCCCGCCGTAGTCGCACGAGGTCCACGGACTGTTCTGCTTGATCCAGACCACCTTCATCCCGATGGTCGTCAGCCGGACGGCGTCGGCCGCCTCGAACTTCGGCGGGGTGCGGACGAACCCGTCCGGATCGCACTCGAAGAGCACGCGTTGGCTTCCGATCGCCCCGTTGGTCGCCACCGCCTCGACGTAGTTGGTGATCACGCGACGCGTATTGCTAAACCCGAAGGCCCTGGCCGAGATCCCCGTGAAGCAGGGCACGAAGTCGCCGCCCTCCTGGATGCTGCGTTTGTCGCGTGCCGCGTTCCCGGGCTTGGTCCAGATGCGCAGGGCCTTCCCTTCCGGCAGCGCGTAGTTCCCGTTCGCGTCCACCGTCATGTTCGTCGGATCGGACGCCGGGTACGTCAGCCGCACCCGGGCGCGGTCCACGCCCGTCTGCGGGTTCGTCACCTCGATGGGCGCATTCAGTTCGAACACGATGGGGATGAACCGCGCCGAGGCGTCCGCGTCGTCGTTCGTCGTCCCCGGCAGGAAGTCGAACCCGTCGGCGTAGCCCGGGATGCCATCGCCGTCCCCGTCGGCGTCGTTTACGTCGATCAGTTTCCCGGTCAGGTGCGCGGCATCCTCGATGTGGTCCTCCCCCAGGCTCCGCTCCGGCGGGTCGTCCCCGTCGTCGTTGTTCGAGTCCACGTCCACGTCGATCTTGATCGGCGTGTAGATCACCTTGTCCGACACGGGGCCGCACGGCACGTTGTGGATCGTCAACTGCACCCCCTCGCAGCAGTAGTCCGGCGGGCCGCATCCCTCCGCCGGACGCACGGCCTCAAGCCATATCGTTCCGGGCAGCTTCGCCACCGGGATGTTGGTCCCGGCGGGGATGAAGTCGCCTCCTGCCAGAATCGACGCGTTGCTCCGCGTCACCGAAGGATCGTCCGGCTTCGTCCACAGCCTGGCTGTTCCAGGGGCGGGGATGAACTCCGTCAGCCCGTCGGAGTTCGTCGTCACCTGTAACGACATGGGAGGAGAGTCGTTGTACGTGAAGACCGCCACCTCGTCCCCGGGCGAGTCGTCGATGCACGTCCCGAAATCCCACTCCAGCGGCACGAAGATGTGGCTCCCGGACAACCCCTGCGGCTGGTACGGGCGCCCGTAGAGGTCGTCCGCTGCGACGGACGGGTCGAAGTCGAACCCGTCCGCATACCCGGGAATCACTTCCGCGTAGCCGGGCGCGGAATTCGTGTCATGGAAGTCGTTCACGATGACGTACTTGTGAAACTTGTCCTTGTCCGCCGCCGGCGGGCATTGCGCTTCAATCTCGTCCTCGTAAGAATCGCGGTCCGGGCCGCCGTTGCCAAGGTCGTGCGTGTGGTCGCTGTCGATGTCCAGGTCCACCCACGCCGACTTGACCGCGTAGAAGTTGGTCACGCTCACGCTTGCGACCGTCACCGTCCCGCAACCCGTTTCGCCACCCGTGTAGTACACCGTGCCGATGACCAGGCACGTGCTGCACGGAGGACTGAAGACCACCTTCCACTCCGCCTCGCAACTGTCGAACGTGAGGCCCTCGCTCGGCACCTCGATCCGACACGCGTAGCCGCCGACCTCGTAGCATTCGCCGGTCGAATTGGGGCAGGTGCGGATCTCCCTCGTTTCGGCAGGGTGGATTCGTACGTGAGTTTGGCCTTCACCTTTTCCCCGATGCACACAACCTTCGGGTTCACGTCCAATTGCACGTTCCAAACCTTACCCGACCTGCAAACCTCATTGCTGCACGTCGGGACGCAGGTCGGCACGTTGACCGTGCCCGCCGCAGGACGGGCAGGCAGCAGCGACAGCGCACACGCCGCCAGGCATGCGATCAGGCAGGAGCACGCGACGCCGACGGGAGACGTCCGTCCCCTGCTCGGTACCCGGGAGGCGGTTGCGCGGCTTGGCATGGACCTGACAATACCAAACCCCGGGGTTGGGTCAACACGTGCGATTTTCTGGCGATTTATTCAAAGACTTGGGTGGGGTCGGTTGTCCAAGGGACAGGAGGTGCTCCATGCGCAGAGACAGAAGGTCAGAAAAAACGGGCAATCATGAACGCTTTCATGTCGCGGAGGCGGCAGGCAAGGGCGGCCTTGCCGACAGGAGGTGCGCCGCCGCCCTGAGGGCGTGGGC
This sequence comes from uncultured Planctomycetaceae bacterium, assembly GCA_903927685.1. The sequence continues at coordinate 885 of CAIYOB010001560.1, read as the reverse complement.
GAAAAAGCATGAGGCGGATCGTTGTCATCTCGACCGTCTAGTAAGTCGGACCATGAAGGCCGTGCGCGTCCGGGCGGCCCGGACTCGCCGGGCGCGGGCTTCGTAGCGCGACAACGCCAGCAGATAGGAATCGCCTTCAACCAGTTTCGCCTTGAACCGCCCGTCCAGCAAATGCCCGTGCCGGCCGTGGCGAAGGTTGTAGTAGACCGTGTAGGCCGTAGACAGCGACTGCATGAACTTCGAGCAGTTCGCTTCCGGTGTCTCGAAAACCAGGTGAAAATGGTTCGTCATGCACACGAACGCGAAGAGCCGGATATGGAATTGCTCCACCCGCTCGCCCAGCCGCTCGACAAACCGCTCCCGGTCCGCCTCGTCCCGAAATAGACACTTCTCCGGCACCCAACTTGTGCCGCCGAAGGGCGAAGGCGCATCCCCCACCCTCCGGCACGTCACATGATAGATCGCCCCAGGAAACTCCACTCGTAGATGTCTTGCCATGCCCGCAGGATCGCGCAGCTACTCACCGCTTGTAAAGTGTATTGTGAAGGGCTGACCCCAATCGGCCGCAAGACAACGTTTTGCCGGCGGCGCACCGCTGTAGCGGAGCCTTGGCGCGCCGGTTGCCTTTCTCAGCAACCGGCGTGACAAGGCGTAGCGGGGATCGGACCCCATGATCACACGTCTAGTGACTATCGGGAGTTGACGTTGCGGTTCGTTGCCTGATTATCGTCTCGCATCTTCTCTTTGGTCTGGCGTAAGCGCTCAGTTATCCCCCTGGAAAAACCGTTCTGCATTTCGCGGCCCAAGTCATCGGGGGGCATCCTCGACGGTGACAACTTCACAAACTTCTCCAAGATCGGAAGAGCGTCGTGTAGGGAAAGAGTG
>CAIYOB010001559.1 GCA_903927685.1 uncultured Planctomycetaceae bacterium | reverse complement strand
GCCTGAGCATTGGGCGCCACATACTCCTGGATGGCCGTGCCCCGCGACAGGCCTGAGCTTTCCTCGGCCAGGATCGTCCAGTTTTCCGCGGTGGCGGGCGTATTGGTCAGCGCCGCCGGCCGCTGAATGGAGAATGTGAAGGTCCCTGCGGCGTTGGTCGTGACCTGCGTCCCGAACGTCGTCGGATCCTCATCCGTGGTCACCACGGTGTATTGGCTGGTGGGCGTCCCCGCCGAGACCGTAATCGTGATCGTGGCATTCGGCGGAGCCCCCGTGCCCCGGTAGGTATCCACCGTCACGCCATCGGCGGGCAGCGAGTCGAACGGCGATGTCCCATCGGCCGTGCTGTTGAGACTGGCGGTTCGCTCCAGGGTAATCAGTCCGAGCGCATTCGTCGGCCGGACATCCATCGCCAGGATCACCGCCGTGCTGTCATAGCCACCCAGATCGTCCATCGTGACGGTGATCTGCTCCGTGGTGTACGCGGCGCCGCCCACTTGGAGCGTGAGCCGGACCCAGCGGTAATAGCCGGTGCCTTCGGGGTTGGCGGTGCCTCCACCCCACGTCACATTCACATCGCTCCCGTCAGGCGCGCCGGCCCCCCACGTGTCCACCTGCACCTGGACACTGCCGCCGGTCGAAGAGGTCGCCGTAAACAGCTCCCGGTCGTGGTTCCAGCGGACGTCACCCGTCAGGATCATCACTTCGTACGTCGTGGCCGCGACAACGTCCAGCCGGAAGCTGATCGGATCCCCCGATCGGTTCGTCGAATGCCCGTCGTACCTCAATCGCTCATCCGAACTCGTGTACGGCGGGGCGACCGGATAACTCCGCTCGAAGTACCGCTCCGGCAAGGTCAGCCAGCCCGCCGCGTTGCCGCCGCCGTACCCGGTGAACGGCGATACGGGCATGTAATTGTCGGCTGTGTAGCCATTGTAGCCGTTGAAGTCGTAGCGGCCCGGGGTGGTCAGGACGATGTCGTTGTCGTTCACTCCCGCCAGGTACGAGATGTTCATCAGCACGCCGCCTGGGTACAGGAAGACGCCCTCCGGCAGGCCGTTGAACCGCGTGCCGATCAATTCCGTGAGGTCGTTGCTGATGATAATGAACTCGCCGCCCACCGGGACCGCGAACAGGGGCTGGACCAGCAATTCGCCGCCCCCCGCCCCGTCGGTTACCGAGCCGTGCAGATTAGCCGTCCCGTTCAAGGCCAACTGGTCGTAACCGCCCACCACCCCGGCTGTCAGGCCCCACAACTGGACGCGGAACGTGCCGGCCGGCAACAGGCCCGCCGCCGGCTGGACGTCCAGGTTCCCGTTCAGTGTCAACCGACCCGCCAGGGCCGTACAGCCGGTCGTGCTCACATCGCCCGGATCCAGGATCCCGCCGGGGTACACGGTCAGGCCGTTGGTCGCGTTCACCGTCCCCGTGCCGCCAAAGACGCCCCCGTTGCTGCCGTAGATCGAAACCGCCGCCTGATTCAACACGCCGTTGACCAACAAGTAGCCGCCGTTGACCGTCGTCGTGCCGGTGTAGGTATTGGCGCCTCCATTCAACCGCAACGCGCCCGTGCCGTTCTTTTCGACGTTGGCCCCGGACAGAATGTTGCCGTTCAGGTAGCCGTCACAGTCGGTCAGGCTGAACGTGATGTTGCCCGTCCCGGCGGCCACGTCGCCGTTCAATTGGATCGTGCCGCCGCCCGACACGCCGTCAAAGTCGGCCGTGATGGAGATGCTGCCATCCAGGGCCGCCCCGTCCGAAGTGATGTCGCCGTTGGCATCCCCGGTGATGTCCGAATCCGCCCGCAGCGTGAGACTGCCGCCGTTGCTGGTCACCGGAGCGTTTAGAATGAGGTTGCGATTGTCCACATTGGGGCCGTCGGCCACTAGGGTGATGGTTCCCGTTCCGGCATGGGACACCCCGTTGCCAGCTCCGCCCAACAGGGTCATCGAACCATTGGCGGTTCGCACGTACAAGGTCGCCGTGTTGGCCGAATTCGTCTGGTCGACCTGGAGCACGTTCAGATTGTTGGTGTCTTCGAGATTGATCTGCCCGGTCGGCCCCACGTTCTGCGCATCCACATTCGCCACATTCGTGTTGATGTCTCCCGGGGCGCCCGGCGCTCCCGAACCGATGCCGCTGTACGCACGCAGGGTAACCAAGGCGTTGGCCGAAGTCGCGACGATGTAATAGCTGACAAAACTGCCGTAACCGCCGTCGACGAGCGCTCCGTTGGCACTGCGAATGTCGATCGCCGAGACGGTGTTGTTGGTGGTCACGACGCGGCCCAAGGTGACGTTCTCGTCGGCCGAGAGGGCAATCTGCCCCGAGCCCGCGTTGATCACCGACGTGCTGCTCATGAACAACGCCCCGCCGGCGCCGCCGCCGGAACTGTCCGCGTCCGCCGTGACCGTGACGTCGCCCGAGGTGCTGGTCAGATTGCCGCCCGCCCAGAACGTGATGTCGTCGTCGGACAACAGTCCGAGGCTGCCGCTGTTGGTCGTCACGGTCGCATTGGTGACCCAGATCAGGGTCACGGCATCCAGCAGAATGGTGCTGGCGCCGGTCGTCGCCGTCAAATCGGCCGTGATCGTGATGGCGCCCGAGACATAAGCCTCGACCGATCTGGTCGACGTGACGGCCGATGTCTGAATCGTCAGCGAGTCGACGTCACCGATCAGCGAACCGACGTAGCCGACCTTGATTCCCGAAAATATTCCTCCCTCGACGGTAACATCCGCGGCGCCGTCCACATCCAATCCCTCGTTGGTGTTGGTGCTGGCCGTCGCGTTGGTCACGGTAACATCGCCGGCGATGTCCTCGAAATCCAAACCGTTGTCCAGGTTGTTGCTGAAGGTGCCGCCGCTGACGCTCACGGAACCGGCGTCCTGGACAAACACGCCGTCGTCGCCATTGCCGGTGACCGTGACATTGGTCAGCGTCACAGCTCCGGTGACGTCGTAGCAATCGATTCCATCCCAGCCGTTGTCACGGAACCAACCGCCGTCGACCGATACGGAACCGGCGGTGTAGATGTACAAGCCGCTCTCGCCGATCGATGTGCCGTTGCCGTCGATGGTTGCGTTGGTGACCTGAACGGCCCCCGTCACATCGTAGACGTTGATTCCCCAGTAGTAGTTGTCCGAAAAGCTCCCGCCGCTGATGGTCAGGGAGTCCACAGCGCCGACCACCGCGCCATCGTCACCGTTGTCCTCGATCGTCATGTTCGTCAACGTAACGACTCCGCCGATCAAGTTGAGGTCCACGCCATCGTCATCAACGTTGCTCGATGCCGTCACGCCCGTCATCGTCACGGCGCCGCTGAACCATTCGAGGACGATGCCATCCCAGCCGTTGGCCGAATACGTGCCGTTCGTGAAACTGGCGGTCGTACCACCGTCGGCGATCAAGACGCCGTCCGCTTCATTGCCTGTCACGGTCATCGTTTGGACGGGACCAGTCGAACTCTCGAAGGTCACGCTGCCCGCGATGCTCTCGGCGTAGACGCCGTGCTCCTGGTGATCATTGATTCCTCCCGTATCGCGGATTGTGGCTCCCTGGATCAGCAGGTCTCCACCGATCGCCAGGCTGTTTACGTCGGCCCCATCGACCGCACGCAAGCCATCGCCAGCGTCGTCATCGTCGGCGTCGTTGTTCTCCAGGGTGGTGCGGATGAGCGTGACATTTCCGCTGATATCCTCCAAGTAAATGCCGCCGTCCGCATTGCCCGAGTAGTTGCCGTCGGTGTCGGAGAAGCTGGCGGCGCCGATGACCGAAATACCCGGATCGTTGCCGGTGGCGGTCACGTCGGTCAAGGTGACCGTGCCCATGTTGGTCAAGTAGATTCCATCGCCCGTGTTGTTGTTCGCCTGAACGTTGATCAGGGTCAACCCAGTGACTCCGCTCGCGGAAATCCCGTTGGCCGCCCCGCTCACACTCAGGTCGCGAATCGTGACGTTGTCGCCGCCGGCACTGATCGCGATCCCATCGCCTTCGAACGGGGTGATCTCGACCGTGCCCGTACCGTCCAGCGTCAGCGATTTGGCAATCGTGACATTCTCCCCGTAGCTCCCAGCCGCGACATTGACGGTGCCGCTGGCCGCGACCGCGTTGACGCCGGTCTGGATGGTCGCAAAGGCGTTGACGCCAAACACGAGACCGCCGCCCAGGTTCGTGCCCGGCGCGGTGCCATCCCAGGACGCGTTCACGGACACCGGCGACGTCGCCGCAACGAGCGTGACGGCATGGTCTTCGATTTCGCCGTCCGCCGCCGCAGCGGTCGCGGTCAGGCCGCTGGCCGTGCTCAGCCGGAACCGGGCATACGTCGCGCCCACGCTGGCCGTGCCGGGGACGGCAAAGTCCAAGTTCTGGTTTCCGTTGGACGTGACACTCACGTTCGTCGCGATCTGCTCGCCGGCTCCAAAGACGCCGTCATCGTTGAAGTCGATCCAGGCATTCACGTAATGCGTGCCCGTGATTCCCTGGACATTCACGACGGCCCGCGCCAGGCCGCCGACGGCCATCGTCGACACGGAAACCAAACCGTCCTCGTCGTCCGGTTCGCCCGTGACGTCGTCGCCCGTGCCGTCCAGCGGGGTGCGGGGAGCGGCCTCGATGTCTCGAACCGAGCCCAACGTCGGACCGCTGGGACTGTGCGAAGCGGTCGCCGTGCCATAGGTTGCCGGGGCGTCGCCGTAATCCAAGTCGGTTTCGTCCACGGTCACCGTGATGACCGTGGGATCGGAAGTGTCCATGTAGCCGTCATCTATTGAAGTCAGCTTCGCGGCGGAACCGATATCACCCGACAGGTAAAAATCTCCCGAATTTTCCTCGTCCCAGCCGATGTCAAACTCACCCGTTATCGCCCTCGTCGCCGTGTCGAACGTAAACTCCAGGTATTCATAGACTGAGTTACCAGCTGTCACGTCATCAAATGTCCCGAGCAGGGTATCCGATGGATCATAGAACGAGATGGTCAACTCTTGAAGTCCGTCCGTAGCCCCCGTTCCATCGCCCGAGACCGTGCCGAAGCTATCGTCGTACGTGAAACTCCCTTCCGCCCGATACCCGGCATCGCCCACCCACGAGAAGGTGGCATCCACCAGCGCCAGCAACCGGCGATCCTCTAAGGGTTCAACCGCCAGCCGCCGCCCGCGAGCGCGGCTCCGCTGTCGCTTGCTCCGGTTCAGATCACGCAACGCTCGTCTCGTGTTTCGGCTGGTCATGGTCATGCCTCACTGTTGGGAAAGAATCCGTGGTTCGTCCGCGCGGAAAAGTATGGAATCAGAATGACGTTAACTGTCAACCAAGGTGTACACCCGAATGGTTCAGATGGCAGCGATTCTACGGAACATAGCAGTCGTGCCGATTTTGTCTGTCTCGTTGCACTTCCCGTACCCGAGACGCCAAGACTGCAAGACCTTGGCGGCCACCGATGCGAGCATCGGTGGTGCGGGTCGGGTTCAGGGGAGTTCAATTCGCCATTCGGGGCGCGACGATGCTCGCCGTTTACTGGCCATCTTCCTCCGCGGCCACCTCTGCGGATGCCAACGATCTTGACGAAAAATCCGATTATTCCCAAGAGATACCGCTTTGCATGCATGTCCTGTGCCGTGCCGCATACAACTGGTAAACTGGCTTCTGCATCGTGGTAAGTGTCAGAATTGCACCAGCAACCACGATCCTTGCCGACTCGGTGCCGGGCCTTCGGCAGCCCCCGTGCCGTTCCGGCGCACGCCCGCAATCCGTTGCACGCGAAAGACGATCCGTCGCATCCTGGAAAAGACAAATGCTGCGGTTGATGCCGGATATGGCGATGATTCGGATTGCGCTATCTTAGGCTTTGGCGGACGCTGCTGTCAATCAGGCAAGCAGCGGTGGACTGAGGTTCGGCAACGACTTCGGAACCTCGGGAAACCGGGCCACCCCCGGCGGCTGCGAAGTTGCGCGTTACCACGGTCCCCAGGGGCCCCGTGCCGAATGGTACAATGGCGGCAAGGCCGCCAGCACGCTTAGCCTCGTGCCATTCGGCACCGGGCCAGGGCGACCGGCACGAAATCGCTGGGCAGCGTTCGAGAAAACGCTGTCCGATTGTCGCCTTTCGCTCCGCGAAAGGCGACCCTTGTTACTCGAACGATGCAGACCCAGATTGATCTCCAGCAGAATGACGAAGCACAGACAAACATGATTTTACCCTCCCATGATTCTACCTTTCATGCGCAGCGGTGCCCGGATTGGGCCGTCCGACTGTTCACGTCTTGTCGTCCTCGCATCGCTCTACCTGGGCCGCGGCACGACGGGAATAATATCCTCTGCCGCGGCGGCTGATCACGGCTGGCTGCCGTCCGGGGCTCGGAGAACCGGACCGCGG
>CAIYOB010001558.1 GCA_903927685.1 uncultured Planctomycetaceae bacterium | reverse complement strand
TGGTCGGGCCGCCGGGACGCGTGCAATGGATCGCCGGCCCGCGGTATATGCGCAGCCACGAACATGTGCCGGGGATCTACAGCGTGGTGTCGTCGGGCGGCCGGATCTTCTATATCCAGGACGAGGCGGAGACCGGAGCCTTGCGCGCGCCGCCCCAGTGGTCCCTGGTCGCCCGCGACGCCTACAACGGCACGCTGCTCTGGAAACAGCCCATCGCCCAGTGGTTTCCCCACTTCGTCGGCTGGGGCAGCACGCCGCGGCAGTTGCAGCACAAGTTGGTGGCCGTCGACGATCGCGTCTACGTCACCTTGGGATTGGTGGCTCCACTGACCGCCGTCGATGCGGCCACCGGCCAGATCGTGCGGACCTATGACGACACGCGCGGAGCCGAGGAGGTGATGCTCCACGACGGAGTGCTGCTGGGCATGGTCCGCAGCGTGACCGCCGAGCGGCTGGCCGAACTCGATCAGTGGGACCAGTGGGCCAAGTCCCTGGGGCTGGACGAGCCGGCGCTGGACAAACGCGATTCCGTCGAACGGCTGGTGCGCCAGTTGAAAGCGACGGAAGCGACTGGCCGGAAGTCCATCGTCGCGTTCGACGCCGAATCGGGACGGACATTGTGGCGCAAGGGCCCTGCCGAGTTGGACGGCTATCGCGAGCTGTCGCTGCGTGCGGCGGGTGATCGTGTACTGTATCAGCAGGGCCAACAAGTCGTTTGCGTCGATCTGCGCTCGGGCGACGAGCACTGGTCCGCTGCGGCGACGAATCTGCGGTTGATTCACGGCGAGCGTGTGATCTGCGCGGGCAACAACGCGATCGAGGTTTTGTCGCTGGCGTCCGGCGACAAGCAATGGAGCCAGAAACCGCTGCTGGTATCGGTCCTGGACGCCTTTGTGGCCGACGGTTCGCTGTGGATCGGCGGATTCAAGCCCTTTGATACCGGCCGCCAGCACACCGGGCCCGCTTGGGGACCGTACTTTGCCGTCCAGCACGATCTGCAGACCGGACAGGTGGTGAAGCAGATTGAGCCGGACAATCCGGGGCATCACCACCGCTGCTACTCGAACAAGGCCACCGACCGGTACATCCTGGGCGGCCGCCGCGGCACCGAGTTCATCGATCTCGACTCGGGCGAAGTGCTCTGGAATAGCTGGGTCCGCGGGGTCTGCAAGTACGGCGTACTGCCCTGCAACGGGCTGTTGTACGCTCCGCCCCACGCCTGCGGCTGCTATGCGTTGGTCAAGACCACCGGCTTCTTTGCGCTCGCGCCGCGGAATCCGGCCGACGCGGCGCTACCCGAGGCCGTCGCTCAACCCCAACGCGGTCCCGCGTACGAGGCTCCCCTGTCGGACTCGGCCTCGCCTGCAGCCGATGCCTGGCCCGCCTATCGGCATGACGGCTCGCGAAGCGGTTCGACCGAAATGACACTGCCCGCCGCGCTCCGGATCGCCTGGCAGGCTGCGGCCGGCGGTCGGCTGAGCGCCCCGACGGTGGCCGAAGGGCGGGTGTACGTCGCCGACGTGGACGGCCATCGGCTGTGCGTGCTGGATGCCGCATCCGGCCGCGAGGCCTGGCAATTCACCACCGGCGCCCGGATCGATTCGCCGCCGACCATCTACCGCGGCCGGGCTTTGTTCGGCAGTCGCGACGGATGCGTGTACAGCGTCACCACGACCGACGGGACGCTGGCCTGGCGAGTCCAGGCGGCTCGGGCCGACCGGCGGGTTCCGGCCGATGGCCAATTGGAATCGGTTTCCCCGTGCCACGGCAGCGTGTTGCTCCGGGACGGCGTGATCTACGCGACGGCTGGTCGGTCGTCCTACCTGGACGGCGGAATCGACCTGTGCCGAATCGATCCGCAGGCGGGAACGTTGCTGTCGCGGGCTCCGATCTACAGTCCGGACGGGCAGACCGGCCGGCAGCCGGAGCCGTACGACGCCAACACCATGCCCGGCTCGCGTAGCGACATCCTGTCCGACGATGCCGATCAGGTGTATCTGCAGGAGTCTGCTTTCGATGGTCGGCAACTGGTCCGCCAGGGCGGCAATCCTCATCTCTTTGCCCTGACCGGGATGCTTGACGACGCCTGGTCGCATCGCTCCTATTGGATCTTCGGCACGAAAGCGTCGCTGGCCACCGGCTGCAGCAGCCGGGCCAAGGACCTGGTCTACGGCCGGCTGCTCGTGTTCGACGACCAGGCGGTTTACGGTTACGGTCGGTCCAGCGTGCACTGGTCGAGCCAATTGGAGGACGGCCCGTACCGGCTGTTTGCGGCGCCGCGGAAGGAAGGCGGACCGGCGTGGAGCGTTCCGGTGCCCGTGCAAGTCCGCGCGATGTTGCGGGCCGGCAACCGGCTGTTCCTGGCCGGCGCGCCGGCCCAGGACGGCGAACGGTCGGGCCTGCCGCGACAGTCGGACACGGGAGTGCTGCTGGCCGTCTCGACGGCCGATGGCAGTGTGCAGAGCCAGTTGGCCCTCGATCGGCCTCCCGTCTTCGATGGACTGGCGGCCGCGGAGGGGCGGCTGTTCCTGGCTCAGGAAGGCGGCCGAGTGGTCTGCCTGGAGGGCGTTGGAGGGCAGTAGTGATTTGTCAAAGCTGAGTGTGTGTGGGGTTGGGTGCCTGGGGTCGAGCCGCGAGGGACGAGTGGCGAGCCCCCAGTGCTCGCGTCTGGGGGCTCGCTGCACTCGACCCCAGGCACCCCAACACTGCCAGGGGGCGGAAGATGCGAGTCACCTTCTGTGAAACGTGCGGCGCGCCGCTCGATGCGCGGTGGTCGGAGATCGTACTGGTCTGCCGGTATTGCGGTTCCCAGAACGCGCCGGGCGGGCGGGGCGAACCCGTGCCCTCGTCGGTGCCGGACGACGAGCGGCCGCGTCTGGCCGTCGCCGGCCGCACCTATGCCGTCGAAGGCCTGCTCGCCCGAGGCGATTCAAGCCACGTGTACCGCGGGCGTTGGGTGCGGCGGCTGGGCGAGTTGGTGGTGCTGAAAGTGTTGCGGGCGCTCCGCGACGCCGACTTGCTGCGGCGGGAATACAACGTGCTCCAACGCCTGCAAGCCAGCGATGTCGCGGGCGCCGAGCAACTGGTCCGGCGTCTGCCGCAGCCGATCGGCATCGGCCCCTGCCGCGATGCGCCCGAAGGGCGCTGGGTCGCCGTCTATGGCTGGCAGAGCGGTTATCAGCATGCGCTCGCGGAGGTGCTCCAGGAGCATCCCGACGGCGTCGCAGGCGAGGTCGCCGTCTGGCTGTTCAAGCGTGTGCTCGAACTGCTCGGATTCGTCCATCGCGCCGGCTGGGTCCACGGTGCCGTGCTCCCGCCGCATGTCCTGGTTCACCCCCGGGATCACGGCGCGATCCTGGTCGGCTGGAGTGCGACGACGGCGCTGGACGGCGCGGAACGCCTGCCGGCCGTCAGCGGCAACTGGCGGCAGTTCTACCCGAGTCAGGCCCTGGCGGGCGGCGAGGTGACGCCGGCCACCGACATCGCGATGGCTGCCCGCTCGGTGCTCGCCGCGGCGGGCGCGAAGGGCTTTGACCGCGCCCCCGCGCTGCCAGCCCCATTGGCCCGCCTGCTGGTCGATGCGGCCAGCGGCAGGCACGACGACGCCTGGGCGCTGGTCAACGAGGTCCAGCAAGTCTCCCTGACCTGCTTCGGGCCACCGTCCTATCATCCGATTCGCATGCCGAGCTGGAACATCGCCCCCCGCTGACCTTCAATATCTAAGGAGTCCACACATGGGATACGGAGCCTATAGTCACGACGCCCACGTCGCCATGACCGGCGCGCGGGCCAACGCCAAGCCCAATGAGGTCTTTCGGCAGAGGACCTGCCACGAATTGATGAACCCGTATGGCGTCCAGTTCCGCGAAAGTCGGGACAGCGAATCGCATCCCCAGTCGCTGGGCATCATCTTTGCGCTGGATGTCAGCGGGTCGATGGGCACGATCCCGTACAAGCTGGCCACGGAGACCCTGCCGGCGTTCATGCAGACCATGCTCGAGGCGGGCGTCACCGACCCGCAGGTGCTGTTCATGGCCGTGGGGAATGCGGTCAGCGACAGCGCGCCGCTGCAGGTCGGACAGTTCGAGTCCACCGAACGCCTGATGGACCAGTGGCTGACCTGGATGTACCTGGAGGGCGCGGGCGGCGGCGGCAACGAGAGTTACGAACTGGCGATGTACTTTGCCGTCCGCCATACGACGCTGGACTGCGTCCAGAAACGCCATCGCCGCGGGTACTTGTTCATCACCGGCGACGAGCCGCCCAACCCGATGGTCTCGCGGGCCCAGGTGCGCCGCCTGATCGGCGACGAGTTGGACGACGACATCCCCATCGAAGCGATCATCGAGGAGACCCAACGCACGTTCGAGCCGTTCTACCTGATTCCCGACCGCCAGCGGGCCAAGCAAGTCGAACGGAACTGGCGTGACGTCCTGGGGGACCGGGTGATCGCGATGGAGTCGCCTGACGACACCAGCCACGTGGCCGCGGGCCTGGTGTCATTGCTGGAGGGAGGCGTCGAGTCGCTGGACCAACTGGTGGACAAGTACACGACCAGCGGCCTGGCCGCGCGGCGGGCCAAAGCCGTGGCGCGAGCGCTGACTCCCTTCGCAGCCAGTATCGACCGCGACGGCGTCCCCCGCCCGCGACTGGGCGCGACTCGGCTGCCCCGCGGCGACGAGCCCAGCGGTTTCGATCGGTGAGCGGCGAGGCGTGGATCGTCGTCGATCTCGGCTTCGGCGATTCGGGCAAAGGTACGGTCACAGACTTCCTGGTCCGTGAACGCCAGGCCGGTCTGGTCATCCGCTTTAATGGCGGGGCTCAGGCTGGGCACAACGTCGTCACCGCGGACGGACGGCAGCACACCTTTTCCCAGTTCGGAGCTGGGTCGTTTGTGCCTGGCGTCGGGACGCACCTGGGGCCGGCGTTTGTGTTGCATCCCGGCGGGATGCTCGTCGAATCGCAGGTCCTGGCGCGAGCCGGCGTCCCGGACGCGCTGGACCGGACCACCGTCGACGCGCGAGCCTTGCTGGTGAGTCCCTTTCAGCAGGCGGCGGGCCGACTGCGCGAGCTGCTCCGCGGCCCGGCCTGCCACGGCACTTGCGGCATCGGCGTGGGCGAGGCCGTAGGCGATGCCTGGGCCCGGACCGAGGACACGCTGTGCGCCGGCGACCTGGGGCGCCCCGCCGTGCTGCGACGGGCGCTGCGCAGCCAGCAGGCCCGTAAGCGTGCCGAACTGGTCGACGGAGCGACGCTGGACGACCTGCACGCGGTCCGCGAGTGGCGGTTTCTGGGCGATCCCAGCGCGGTGGACCGTGTGCTGGCGGCCTGGATGCCGCTCGCTCGAACGTTGCGCGTCGTCGACGAGGCGCAGGCGGCCGAGCGCATCCGCCGGGCTGGAACCGTGATCTGCGAAGGTGCCCAGGGCGCGCTGCTGGACCAAACCTGGGGCTTCCACCCGCACACGACATGGAGTGACTGCACACCCGGGGGGGCGTTGGCCTTGCTGGACGGCCCGGATTGGCGCGTCGTCCGCGTGGGCGTTTTGCGGGCCTACGCCACGCGCCACGGCCCGGGGCCCTTTCCGACCGAGCAGCACGTTCCCGAGGCCGCGTGGCGCGACCCGCACAACCGCGACGGCGGCTGGCAGGGGCCGTTTCGCACAGGGGTCTTGGACGCCGTGATGCTGCGCTACGGCATCGAGGTCAGCGGAGGCTTGGACGGCTTGGCCGTCACGTGCCTGGATCAACTGGGCGATCCGGTCCGCCTGTGCCTCCAGTACTGCGTCCCTGTGCCCGCGCCGGATCTGGCCGCAGGCCCGCACCCGGGCGAAATCACGCGGGTCCGACCCGGCAGGCCCGACGACCTGCCCCACCGCGAACGCTTGCGGACGCTCCTCGAGTCGGTGCGCCCGCTCCTGACGTCCGTGGAGCAATCCGCGTTCATCCCGACCGTCGAGCGCGAGTTGAACGTCCCCGTCTGCTTGGAAAGCCACGGCCCGACCGCGCAAGACAAGCGGTGGCGCAAGCCAGTGGGCAACTGGGTGGTGGGAGTGAAGGGCGTTCGTGGGTAGCACCGAGCGTAAGTATCCCACGGACAAGCCGTGGGCATTCTCCTGGACAGGCATTCTCCTGGCCGTGCTTTCCCGACTCACCTGCGTTCGGTACACTGCTTCCATTCGGTAGCAACGCTCACGAAATGTCGTCCCCAATTCGGCTCAGTTCGTTTAACGCCGAGCCGGCAGGCGACGGCGGATCAGCGGGATGCCGCCACCCAAGCCGTCGCCTGCCGGCTTGGCGTTAAACGAGGACCCTATTTCGTGAACGATGCCAATTCCCGCAGTCGCGTCTCGCCGAGATGCGTTCTTCCGGTCTCGGAGAGACCGGTCTACGTGGGACTAGGCACGCCCGTCGCTCAACCCCGGGAATGGGAGGAACTCGATGTTACAACGGCTCACACTATCGATGGTACTTGGCCTGGTTGTCAGCGCCGTGTTGCGGGCTCAGACGCCGACGGCGGTTTCCGCCCCGCCAGTGCTTGGGACCTACGAATACGAGACCAAGCCCGATCACGAAGCGTTTCGGATCTTCAATCCGCGGCAGGCGCCCGCCCCGGGGCCGCTGTTGCTGCGCGAGGGCGATCGGCTGGCCATCTGCGGCGACTCGATCACCGAACAGAAGATGTACTCGCGGATCATCGAGACTTACCTGACCGTGTGCGTGCCGCAACTGCAGGTCACCGTGCGGCAATACGGCTGGAGCGGCGAGAAGACGGACGGCTTTCTGAGGCGGATGGACCAGGACTGCCTGACGTTCCAGCCGACCGTCGCCACCTTGGCCTATGGCATGAACGACTCGCGCTATCGCCCGTTCGATGTGACCAACGGCCGCTGGTACGCGGACCATTACACGGCGATTGTCCGTCGGTTCAAACAGCACCAGGTCCGCGTCGTCGTGGGGTCGCCCGGTTGTGCCGGCAAGATCGCCGAGTGGGTCAAGAGCCGGGCCGGAACGCTGGACGAGCACAACGTCCACCTGTGCGCGCTGCGGGACATCGCGATGGCGGTCGCCGAGCAGGAAGACGTCCGTTTTGCCGACATCTTCTGGCCCATGCTGCAAGCCCAGGTATTTGCGCCCGGTCAACACCAGGCGACGGCCGAACGTCCCTACCAGGTCGCCGGCAAGGACGGCATCCATCCCGGCTGGGCGGGGCAGGTCATCATGGCTTGGGCCTTCCTCCGCGCGTTGGGACTGGACGGCGACCTCGGCGTCATCACGCTCGACGTCGGGGCCGGTACGGCGACGGCCTCGGACGGACATGCGGTGGAATCCTGCCGCGACGGCCGGCTGACGCTGGTCAGTTCCCGCTATCCGTTCTGCGCTCGCGGGGATCTGAATGATGATCAATCGCTCCGCTCGGGAATGACCTTGGTCCCGTTTGCGGAGGACCTGAACCGGTTCGTGCTGCGCGCGACGGGACCGCTGGCCGGCACATATCGAGTCAAGTGGGGCGAGGCGTCCCGGGAATACTCGGCGGAAGAACTCGCCCGCGGCGTGCAACTGGCGGCCGATTTCCCCGACAATCCGTTCTGCGAAGCCTTTGACCGCGTCGATGCCGCCGTGGCCGCCAAACAGGCGTATGAAACGACCCAGGTCAAGCAGGTATTTCACAGCGCCGCAGCCCGGGCGGACTTTGCCAATGTCGTCGCCGAGACCGAGGCCCAGCGCCAACCGCTGGCGGACGCGATTGTCAAGGCCAGGCAACCGGTGACGCATACGATCGAGATCACCAAGGTGGCACCGTAGTTGGCCAGCGTCGATTCCTGGCGGCAGAAAGGACATCACACGTCCACCGGAGACCCGCCCATGCCTTGCCGAGCCCTATTCGTCCTGCTGTTGTGCCTCGCCCCGCCGGCCTTCGGCCAGACACCGCAGGCGGCTCCCGCTGCCCAGGACGCCAGGCCGTCGCTGCGGGGCGAGTTCCTGGACGCTGGGATGCCGGACGAGGTGCTGTTCGCCGTGCGCAAACCCAGTATCGACGGGCACTGGTACGCCAATATCGCGTACTACTCGACCGACCAGTGCCAGCCCACGTTCCCGATGAACTCCGGCGGACAGCTGTGCATCTACAACGTCCAGACCGGGCAAGTCCGCACCATCTTCGCGGACCCCGAGGGGAACATCCGCGATCCCCAGATCCACTACGACGCCCGGAAACTCGTCTTTGCGTATCTGCCCCGCGGGAAACGGCATTACAGCTTGTACGAAATCAACCTGGACGGGACCGGCTTGAAGCAGCTGACCGGCCACGGCGAGGATGTCTCGCCCGGCATGGAGGATTACCAGACCTACTCGCCGCCTGGCTGGGATGATTTCGAGCCCACCTACCTGCCGGACGACCAGATCATCTTCTGCTCGACACGAGCCAACCGCTACGTGCAGTGCTGGATGACCCAGGTCGGCACACTGTACAAGTGCGCCGCCGATGGGAGCAATCTCCGCGCGCTGTCCGCCAATGTCGAGCACGACAACACGCCCTGGGTACTGGCCAACGGCCAGGTCGCCTACATGCGCTGGGAATACGTGGACCGCTTTCACATGGGCTACCATCACCTGTGGTCGATGAACCCCGACGGCACCCGGCAGATGGTGCTGTACGGCAACCAGATCAACCACGGCACAATCCTGGCCCCCAAGCCGGTGCCGCACAGTCCCAAGCTGGTCGTAACGTGGTCGCCCGGCCACGGCATGCGCGAGCACTACGGCAAGATCGCCCTGATCGATCCGCGGCTGGGCCCGGACGATCCCCGGGGTGTGCAGACCATCAGCAAGGACAATGTCCACTGCGATCCGTGGGCCTTCAGCGAAAACCACTTCCTGGTCGCCAACAAGACGGCCCTCGAACTGCTCGACGGCCAAGGCCGGACGGAGGTCCTGTACCGGCTGCCCGAGGAACTGGCCAAGGCCGGCTACTGGATCGGCGAGCCGCGGCCGGTGATGCAGCGGCCGCGCGAGCCGGTGATCGCGGACCAGACCGACCCGCAAGCCGCTCACGGCACGCTGGCCCTGGTCAACATCTACCGCGGCCGCAAGATGAAGAACGTCCCGCCGGGCACGGTCAAGAGTCTGCTGATCTACGAGGTCCTGCCCAAGCCGATCAACTATGCCGGCGCCATGTCCGAAATGTCCGCGGGGGGGACGTTTTCGGTCGAACGGCTGATCGGGTCCGTGCCGGTCTCCGCCGACGGCAGCGCGTACTTCAACTTGCCCGCGGTCCGCAGCTTTCTGTTCCTGGCCATGGACGAGCGGGGGCATTGCGTCAAGCGGATGCACTCGTTCACTTCCGTCATGCCGGGCGAGACCACCACGTGCATCGGCTGCCACGAGACACGCACCGAAGCCCCCCACGCCGACGATCGCGATCGCTTGCTCCGCCTGCAGCGGACGCGGCCGGTTGATCCCGAACCGGTCGCCGGCGTGCCGGAGATCTTCGATTATCTGCGGGACATCCAGCCGATCCTGGACGAGCACTGCCTGGCATGCCACAACC
>CAIYOB010001557.1 GCA_903927685.1 uncultured Planctomycetaceae bacterium | reverse complement strand
GTTCCAGATTCCCGGACCCGGTCCGTACACGATTCAGCCGACTTCGGCGCTGCCGACGATTACGGGCGCGGTGGAACTGGACGCCACGACGCAAGCGGGCTACGCGGGGACACCGGTGGTGGAGTTGAACGGCAGCCTGGCGGGGGCGGGGGTATCTGGGCTGCGGCTGGAGGCAGGTGGCAACAAGCTGAAGGGGCTGGCGATCAACCGCTTTTCCGCCCACGGGATCTTTGTCCTGACCGGCGGTGGCAATACGATCCAGGGGAACTTCCTGGGAACGAACCTCGCCGGCACGGCCGCGGCGCCCAACGCCCGGAACGGGATCGACGTGCGGACGACCGGGAATACGATCGGCGGCGCGGCGGTCGGGGAAGGGAACTTGATTTCCGGAAACACGGAATGCGGCATCCTGACGTTGGGCGGTGGCGCGAGCAACCGGATCCTGGGCAACCGGATCGGAACGAACCAGGCCGGGACGGCGGCGGTGGCCAATGGACAATTTGGGATTTACCTCACGACGCCGAATAACCAGATTGGCGGGTCGGCGGCAGGTGAGGGCAATCTGATCTCCGGAAACCGGTCGGGCGTGGCAATCACCGAAAGCACGGCCACGGGGAATGTGCTTCGCGGCAACCGGATCGGCACCTCGGCCGACGGCACTTCCGCGTTGCCCAACGTCCGCTTCGGCGTGACCGTGGCGAACAACATCGGCAATACGGTGGGCGGAACCGCGTCGGGCAGTGGGAACGTGCTGTCGGGCAACGGCTTGTACGGGATCCTGATGGTCGGCCCGACCACGAAGAACAACACGATCCAAGGCAACTTGGTCGGCTTGAACGCCGCGGGGACGGCGGCCGTCCCCAACGGCCAGATCGGGGTGGCAATCTTCGCGCCCGATACCCTGGTCGGTGGTCCGGGAGGGGGCAACGTCATCTCGGGGAACTTGAGCGGTGTGTGGATCGGCACCACGGCGGGCACGGGGGCCATAATCCAGGGGAACCTCATCGGGACTGACAATTCCGGGACGACGGCGGTCCCCAACCAACACTATGGAGTCTATATCAGTTCGCCCAACAACCTGGTGGGCGGCGTGAATGCGGGCGAGGGCAATGTGATTTCGGGCAACAAGCTGGGCGGCGTCGCGATCACGGAAGTCACGGCCCAGGGGAATACGGTCCAGGGCAACCGGATCGGCACGAACGCGACGGGGACCGCGGCCGTGGGCAATGGTCACGGCGTGACCGTCTCCAACGGGTCGAATAATACGATTGGCGGCGTGGTGGCTGCGGCCGGGAATCAGATCTCTGGCAATACGCGCAACGGGGTGATGGTGGTCGGCGCCACCGCCAACGGGACCGTAGTGCGCAACAACCTGATCGGTCTGAACGCTAGCGGAACGGCGGCCCTGGGCAACAGCCTGCACGGGATCGCAGTCTGGTTCTCGCCGAACACAACGCTGGGCGGGGCCGGGAGCGGGAACACGATCGCGAGCAATGCCGGCGGCGGGGTGATCGTGTACGGGGCGACGGCGACCGGGGCGAAAATCCAAGGCAACCGGATCGGGACGGACCCGACCGGCAGCTTGGCCTTCGCGAACGTGGGGCATGGGCTGCAGTTGGAGGTCTCCAACAGCCTGGTGGGGGGAAGCGCCGCGGGCGAAGCCAATCTCATCGCCTGGAACACGCGTAACGGCGTCTACGTGACGGGAGCCAGTTCGGCCGGCAATGCGATCCAGCAGAACTCGATCTTCCGGAACGGCCAACTGGGCATCGACCTGGAGCCTGCGGGCCAGACCGCCAACGATCCGGACGATGCGGATGTGGGAGCGAACCAACGGCAGAACTTCCCGGCGATGACGGCGGCCGTGCTGAGCGGCACGACGCTGACGATCAGCTACAGCGTCCCGTCGGTCGCGCCGAATTCGACCTTCCCGCTGCGTGTCGAGTTCTTCCTGGCGGATACGGACAATCAGGAGGGGCGGACGTACTTGGGCGGCGAGTCGTATGGGGCGCCCGGCGCCGACACGCTGGCGCTGACGGTCAGCGGAGTCTCGGCGGGCCAGCGGATTGTGGCGACGGCGACGGATGCCAACGGGAACACGTCGGAGTTCTCGGCCAGTTTCGTGATCACGTCGGCGTTGCAGGCTCCCGCCGTGGCCGCTGGCATGGGCGATCCGGCGTCGGCGTTGGACGCCGGCGAGTTGGAGTCGGTGACGGTCGTGACGGCGATGCCCATGGTAAAGAGGACTGCCACAGCTATGCCGATCTCGCTGGCCGTGGTGCGCCAGGCAGACGCGCTGCCTTCCTCAC
>CAIYOB010001556.1 GCA_903927685.1 uncultured Planctomycetaceae bacterium | reverse complement strand
GGAAACACCGCCGAGGTAGTCGCGAGGCGAAACCTCGCGGTTGTACGTCGGCGACCCGGGATTCAGGTCCACCAGGGAAAAATCCGGCGCGATGTCGGCAGCTTCGCCTTCCGCGACGGGCGCCGCCTCGAACACGGCCAATCCATCAGCAGCGAACAACCGCCGTGCCTCGAGATGCTCGACTCGTGGGAGAGACCTCTGCTGCCGCAAACGCTTTCCGAAAACACGCTGAAAAATGCTCCGTCTGATCACGTTAAAACTCCGAATTCAAGAACAGTCGATATAATGGACTCGCTTGGTAAAGGAAACGCCGATATGTCTCAAGTCACGAAGTACCAGTACGTCAAGCTGGGCATGAACCTCGAGTATCTCCGCGGCCTGAGCACCGCTTCCGTTGCGTTGACCAGCAGTCTGGCTGCGTACCCGAACCTTGCGGCGAATCTGCCGGCACAGCGTTCGGACGCCTCGAAAGTGATCTCGGTCATCAAATCCCTACTGATTCAGTTGGAAGAACTCGGGGCGATGCAAAGCTTGGCTGCGGCCGGCGAACTTCGTCCTATGGTTGCTCAGATGGAGGCCTACCTCAGCGAGGCTCCGGCTGCGAGAACGATCGTCCTTCAGGATGGTTTTGCCAACCAAATCGTTGGTGTGGCAAAAGCCGTTTCCTTGGTGCTCAAGCAGGAATTCGGTTCTCAGGTCGTTTAACCCGTCTCGTGCCAAACCGGCACCTGTCCGCGGGATGTGTCCTACGTGGGCCATCTGCCGATCGGGCAGTCTTCGAGCGGCAACCAAGCCTTTTTCTCAAAGAAACAACCGCACACGCGGCAGCGACTGCCGCTGCGATGCTGACAGTCCATGCACTGTGCGACCCGCAATTGGTGCTCCTCGGAGGCAGCAGTTCGGAACCCCGACGCGGCGAATCGCACCACCGCTGTGCTGGCCGAGGCCGCCATCCCGAACACCGAAGGCGAATCCGCTGGCAGGTTATGGTCCGAGTCCATGCGAGGAAGTCCATTCGTCCGAATTGTCCGTGAGCAGCTGATCGACGAGCTCGGCGAACCGGCCGGCGGCGTCATTCTGACGAGCCAGCAACATGTAATCCCCAACAGTCAAGGGACCATAGATTCGCGTCGGCAAAGCGAAAGGCCGCTGCCGATCCCGGGGAAGCGACTCGCTGGGGGCCACGGGCTTCGGTTCGAGCCAGCCACGTCGGAAGGCCGATCGAGCGAACTCCGATTCACCCGCCAAACGGGCGCTATCGAGAGCGTTGGCCGCCGATGCATCCGGTAGGAACAGGGGACCATAGATTGCGAATTCACCATCGCCCTTGACCGCTCGGTCTCTTGCGGACAAGACGCGAAGTGGCGCCGCTGAAGCCGCCGACTGTGCAGCCGAGGTTGGCGAGATAACGGCACCGCCGCCACCCTCCACCGCTGGCGCCGGAACGGGCCGGCAGCAGTCGTGGTGCTCGCCGTGCGTATCGTCGGCAGATGCTGTGACCGACGTGGCGACGGTGCCTGCGGCTGCGAGTGGCGCAGGCAGCGGCCGGCAGCACTCGTGGTGCTCGCCGTGCGCGTCGTCGGCAGATGCTGTGACCGACGTGGCGACGGTGCCTGCGGCTGCGACTGGCGCAGGCAGCGGCCGGCAGCAGTCGTGGTGCTCGCCGTGCGCGTCGTCGGCAGAGGCCGCGGCCGCGGTGGCGAGGGTGTCTGCGGCTACGGCCGGCGCGGGCAGGGGGCGGCAGCAGTCGTGGTGGTCCATCGACGCTTGCCCCATTTGCGAATGCATCGCTGTATGATCCGCAGGCATGAACATCGCCATCTCATGCGACTCGCCGGTCAGACTGCCGAATTCCACCGGGCTTTGACCCTCCGCGCCAGTCAGCGAACGAGACATGCTGAGCGGGTACAGGGCTTCAAGCCCTGAGGAGGAAACACTTGCCAGCCAACCGGCAGCCAGCATTTCCCTGGACTCAAGTTGCTCGACGCTTAGGCGTACCCGATGCGAACCCCCCGTCGATCTCCAGCGTCGATTGGTCGGGGCCCGCTCAATCTCAACCGTTCGACGTTGACTGTCGTATTTCGTCATGGTTGTCACCCCTCATGAAGACACTTCACCAAACGCATCTCCGGGCAAACTGAGTGCCAATGTCGAAGATTCTCTCATCCTTTGCCCCATGTCGTATGGCGACCAAGAGATACAGCGGCTCACGAGTCGGACGGTCCGAGCCGAGGGAACCGAATCATCTGTCGCTCTGCCGACAGGTGCTGGAATTGCGACACGTCCGAATCATTGGATCGCTTCGCATCCGATGGCCCTCCGGCGTCAGATGTTCGTTCCGCAGGAACAGTCTGGACGACCGGTTTCCCATCCGAGTTCCCAAATTGACGCTCGACGAGTTCGCGTACGGCGGGCATATCGTATTTCTGCAGCTTCGTGTGCAGCGTCGGACGCGGCAGTCCCAACAATCGCGCCGCCTGGGATCGGTTTCCCCGGCTTCGCCGGAGGGCTTCCGACAGGAGCAAACGTTCGAGCGTCGCCATGCACCGTTCGTGAGCGCCAGCGCCACCCGACCGCTGAAGGTAATCCCGAACAAGAGTCGACAGGCGGTGCTCGAATTCCGGGCAATCCAGAGCGTCCTCTGGGATCTGGGCCGGCGACGGCAACGGCAAGTCCGCTGTCTGGATGCAATAGCCACGTGTGAAGATCATCGCTCGATGGATGCAGTGCCGCAACTCCCGCACATTTCCCGGCCAGGAGTGGGCGCATAGCGCTTCGAGTGCGTCGCCGGCCATCGCTGGATTCTCGAGCGCCAGTTCCCGGGAAAACCGCTCCAGGAAGTGATCGACCAGCAGCGGGACGTCGCCAAGCCGTTCGCGCAATGGTGGCACACGAATTGTGACCACGTTAAGCCGATGGTAGAGATCCGCTCGAAAGAGCCCTTCGGCGATCGCGCGTTCGAGATTGCGATTTGTCGCGGCCAACAAGCGGACGTCGACTTGAAGCGTCTCGTTTCCACCTAGCCGCTCGAAACACCGTTCCTGCAGCACCCGCAGAATCTTGATTTGAATGCTCAGCGGGATGTCTCCGATTTCGTCCAAGAGCACAGTGCCTCCGTGAGCTTGTTCGAGTCTGCCGATCCGCCGACTCACGGCACCCGTGAACGCCCCCCGTTCGCAACCGAATAACTCGCCTTCCAGGAGCGTCTCCGGGATGGCGGCACAATTGACCACCACCAGGGGTTTTGCACAGCGGCAGCTATGTTGGTGGATGGCCCGCGCAATCAGTTCCTTGCCGGTGCCGGATTCACCTCGTACGAGCACCGTCGCATCCGCAGCAGCCACCCGACCGATCGCCTTATACACTTCCTGCATCGCCGGGCAGGCCCCGACGATGACATCCACCTCGGCGAGGGCGCTTCGCGGACGTGTCGGCTTGTGGTCCCGCATCATGCCGAAGCCATCCAAGGCACGTTTTGCGATCCGCAGCATATTGGCCGAATCAAACGGCTTTAGCTGATAGTCGAATGTCCCCAGCTTCGTGGCCTCGATCGCCGTTTCAACGGTGCCCCGGCCGGTGATCACAATGACGGGCACTTGGGGATGGCTTTGCCTGATCCCACGAAGTGCCTCCATGCCGCCGGCGTCCGGCCAGCTCAAGTCGAGGATCACCAGGGCAAGCGACGTATCTTGGAGTTCTTGCAGGGTTTCTCGGACGTCTTGCGCTGTGGCGACTTCGTGTCCCAGCGGATCGAGCGCCGCGCAGAGCGTAGCCACTGCTTCCCGGTCCCTGTCCACGACCAGAATCTTGCTCATGGGTTCCCCCTCGCATCATGTTAACCAGGACTCACCCTGAGGTTGAGATTGGCTGCAGTCATCGTCTCCGAGTCCTCCCTCTCACGCGGCCCAACCCGAGGCGGTCAAGTGCTGCCGAAGTTCGTTGCGGGCCCGATTCAGTCGGGACCCAACCGTGCCCTCAGGAATCCCCAGTACCTCAGAAATCTGGTGGTACGACAACGCTTCGACTTCCCGCAGCAGAAACAACGAGCGCAGCTGGTCATCCAGACGTGCCAGGGCACGGTCCAACAACTCGCGCAGTTCGAAGTTATCCGATCGATTCGGACGTTCATCCAACGGCTCGTCGGGCAGAGAGGTGGTGGGACGTCGCTTGCGGCGTCGCAAGTGCTGAAGGGCTTCGTTTGTGGCCACACGGTACAGCCAAGTGTCGAACCGAGCCTGGGCTGCAAACTGCCGGATCGACTGGAACACCTGCAGAAACACTTGTTGGGTCAAATCGGCCGCGTCGTCTGGTCCGGCCATTCGGACCATGTGCCCGTAGACTTTTTGGCCGAATCGTTCGTACAACTGCCACCGGGATTCGCGATCGTTCTGCTGGCAGCCAAGAACAATCGCGGTGATCTCGGAAGTGGTGTCCGTATGATCCCGGGATGCCGTGCTACCGGCGTCCCGGGGGACGGCTTCGAGAAACGCCTTCTCCTGCATGTCGATACCCGACCGCGGCATGACGCGCGGACAACCCCGCTTGTGCCGCCTTTCCTATGATGTGAACTGGGATTGGACAAGCCCTGTTCGCG
>CAIYOB010001555.1 GCA_903927685.1 uncultured Planctomycetaceae bacterium | reverse complement strand
TCCTGAACTGGGTCGCCGAAACGTTCAGCGGCATCGCGGCCGGATTCGACACCTCCTCGCAGGGCAAGCCCGTGCTGACGGTCGAAGCCAAGAAGTACTACGAAGAGGCGTTGGCGACTTATCAGACCATCCTGGACAAGGTCAAGTTCGACGACCCGAAGCTGAAAACGCAAATCCTGTTGCGTCAGGCAAACGCGTATCGCCACCTGTTCCAATTCAGCAAGGCCCGTGACATCTACCGGGATGTGTTGAAGGCCAACAACACGATGTTGAACATCCAGGTCGAAGCCGCCAAGTTGCACCAGGAGTGGGCGGCCCTGGTCAAGGACGAGGACAAGATCTCCCTGTACATGCGGGCGATGGCCGGCGCGGAGAAGGACACCGCGACCGACAAGAACACCATCTGGGGTTGGGGCCGCCTGTTCCAGGTTGCAGCCAAGTACCCAAGCTACCGAAACGTGTTCCACGAGGCTCGCTACAACTTGGCCCTGTGCCGCTTCAACCTGTCCCGCGCGCAGAAGACCAAGAGCGCGGAGCAGGAGCAGTTGACGAAAGCCAAGGACGCGATCACGCAGACGCAACTGCTGTTCGGCACCGGCCCGGAATGGGATGCGTGGCGGCCGAAGTACGATACGCTGATGAAGGAAATCCAGAAGGCTCTGGGAGAAAAGCCCTTGGGGCTGCCGCAAGTCCAACCGCCCGCGGCGCCCGCGGCTGGCGGCGAGGTCAAGGAGGCAGCCAAGCCGGCGGCCAAAGCGTCCGCACCACCGCCGCCTCCACTGAAACTGCCCGCCGGTCCGGCCGCAACGGCTCCCCAGGCGGCCCCGAAGCAGGCGACGTGAGCCTGTCGGCCCGGGGCTGTGTGGGCCGCGGCCGTATTGTCCGCCGATCCGAATGCGAATCCGAAAACTTGAAGGCTTGTCAGGAGTGACCATCGATGAAACGTTGCTTGGCCCTTTTGTCCGTGGTGTTGGCGGTCTGCACGGCGCCGGCGCTGGCACAGCAGGACACGATCATCAACCGGAGTGGGACTCCGGTCCGCGGCACGATCGTGGGCGTCAGCCCCACGTCGGTCAAGATCGAGACCACCGGCGCGACGCGCGACATCGAGACGCGGGAGATTCAGAAGGTGTCGTTCGGCGACGAGCCGGCGGACGTCACCAACGGCCGCGACCAAGCGCTGGCCGGCCAGTTTGAAAACGCCTTGGCCGCGCTGAAAAAGGTCAATCAGGCCGAAATCCAGAACGACGTCATCAAGCAGGATGTCGGGTACTACATCGCCTACTGTAACGCCAAGCTGGCCTTGTCGGCTGGCGGCGACAAGGCGGCCGCGATCGCGGAGCTAAAGGCGTTCATCGGCCAGAACCGTACGACGCTGCATTTTTTCGAGGGTGTCCAGTTGCTGGGCGACTTGAACTTTGCCGACGGCAAGTACGCCGAAGCCGCGACTTTCTACGGCTTGCTGGCGCAGTCCGGTTGGCCGGAATACCAGATGCGGGCCGCGGTCCAACAGGCGCGGGCCCAATCGGCCGAAGGCAAGTATCCCGAAGCGCTGGCAGCTTACGACCAGCTCCTCGCTTCGGGACTGAACACGCCGGAAGCGTCCGTCCAGAAAATGCACGCCACGGTCGGCCGCGCGGTTTGCCTGGCGGCGACGGGCAAGCACGACGAGGGCATTGCGATCATCGAAGACTTGATCTCCAAGAACGACCCCAGCGACGCGGCGCTGTTCGCTCGGGCCTACAACGCCTTGGGGGCTTGCTACGAGAAGGCGAACAAGCCGCAGGATGCACTGCTGGCCTATCTGCACACGGACATCTTGTTTTTCAAGGACGCCGAGTCCCATGCCGAAGCCCTGTATCGGCTGAGCAAGCTGTGGGCAGCGGTCAACAAGGCGGATCGGGCGGTGCAGGCCCGCGGCACGCTGCAGAGCCGATACCCGGGCAGCCGCTGGGCGGCGATGAATTAGGGCCCAGCGAACCAACGTACTCAACTTCCAGGATTCTTGCGGGAGTCCTTTACCCTTGGCAAGGCGATTCACTAGAATCTAAGCATTGTTTGTCGTCCCACCGGCAGCGCGGAGCCAGCTGGGGCGGCGCGGAGTCAGAAACTCGGAGGTTACTATGCGGCAAGGTGTGTTGAACAGCTACCGGGCGAGTGTCTTATTCGGACTGATCGTGCTGCTGGTAGCAGGCGTCTTTACGACCGACTACTGGATGTCCGGAGGCTCCGCCTGGGCGGCCGACGAGGCGGCAGCGCCCGTCGCGGCCGACGTGCCGGCCGCCGAACCGTCTGCGGAGGAGGCCGCGGCCGACGACGAAGCGGCAGAAATGCAGGAGAGCTACCTGTCCTGGTTCGCCAAAGCGCTCGGGACCAGGTACGTGATCATCTTCCTGGCGATTTCGTTCACCTTCGTGGCCTTCTTCGTCATGAACCTGCTCGTTTCGCGGCGTGACAGCATCTGCCCGCTGCACTTGGTCGAGGCGTTCGAGGCTCATCTCAACGAGAAACGTTATCAGGAAGCGTACGAGTTGGCCAAGGCTGACGAATCGCTATTGGGGCAAGTCTTGGCCTCGGGTTTATCCAAATTGTCGACCGGTTACGACAACGCGTTGGCCAGCATGCAGGAGACGGGGCAAGAGGAAAGCCTCAAGCTGGACCAGCGGCTAAGTATCCTGGCCCTCGTCGGCACCATCGCTCCCATGTTCGGTCTGCTGGGAACGGTCGACGGGATGGTGGCCTCGTTCCAGGTCATCGCGCGCAGCAGCACGACCCCCAAGCCGTCGGAGTTGGCACAAGGGATTTCGATGGCGTTGGTGACGACGCTCGTCGGTCTCTGGCTGGCGATTCCGGCCATTATGGCGTTCAACCTGCTGAAGAATCGTCAGACGAAGCTGCTTTTGGAAGCCGGGATCATCAGCGAAAACCTGATGAAGCGATTCCAGGGCGTCAGCGCCGGTCCGAAGACTTGAGGACGGTCCTAACCTATGCGGGGAGTGACGCGCGATGAAGCTCTCGAAGATCAATACGCAAGTCACTGAGATGGACATGACGCCGATGATCGACATGACCTTCCAGTTGATCGCGTTTTTCATGATGCTCATCAACTTTTCGGAGGGCGATCAGAACCAGCGGATTCAGCTGCCGGCCAGTGAACTGGCCAAGCCGGCGGTGTCGCCGCTGGAGTCTCCCATCACGTTGCACGTGACGGACAAAGACAGCGTGATTATCGGCGGCCAGGAGGTCTCCGTGGACGCGTTGAAGCCGTTCTTGGACCGCGAAGCCAGCGTGCTATCCATGCGCGGCAAGAGCCCGGCGGTGGCCACCGTGATCATCCGCGGTGACATGGATGCGAAAACGATCACGGTTCAAGACGTCATCAAGGCCTGCCAACTGGCCCGATTCGAGAAGTTCATCCTCCGCGCCAAGGAAGAGCGCGGCTACTAGAACGGGGTTTCCCGCCTACCAGGGTGGTCGATCATGAAAATTGAGAAAAAGGGATCGGAAGCCAAGGTCGAGATGCAGATGACACCGATGATCGACATCGTGTTTCAGCTGCTGACCTTCTTCATTATGTCGTTCAAGATCGTCGCGGCCGAAGGCGATTTCGACATCAAAATGCCGCTCAACAGCCGCTCCGAAGGCGTGCCGGAGGACGAGAAACTACCGCCGATGAAAGTCCGGTTGATGGCCGCCAGCGGCGGTCAACTGACCAAGATCAAGCTGAACGACAACGATTTTGGGGTCAGTTTCGATGGCCTGCACAACTATATCATCAGCCTGATCGGGGACGATCGCGGGCCGGGCAGCAAGCAGGAGACTGCCGAGGTCGAATTGGACTGCGATCCCCAGCTACGGTACGAGCACGTCATCCGCGCGATCACCGCCGTCTCGGGCTATTCCGATGCCGACGGCAATATCGTCAAGCTAGTCGAGAAGATCCGCTTTACGCCCCCCAAGCCGGCCGGCTAGCGTCACGGCTTTGTGTCAGGGTGCCTGGGGTCGAGTGCCGACTAAAGCCCGGGCTGGGTGGCTGGGGTCGAGTGCAGCGAGCCCCCAGTGGCAAAAACTGGGGGCTCGCCACTCGTACCT
>CAIYOB010001554.1 GCA_903927685.1 uncultured Planctomycetaceae bacterium | reverse complement strand
TCTTCAACAACGGTCTTGGCCAACGCTTGACCGGCGAATTCGGGCAGTCGATTCCGCTTGCCCGCTATCCAGTGCTCCGGTTCCGCTACCGCGGGGGCGCCATGGCCCGGGTTTCGCTCTCGCTGCTGGGGCCCGGCGTCATCCGCCTCAGCGAACGGTTCGATAAGGCCCGGCCTGTCCGAGGCTCCGACGGACTTATCCTGGACAACGAGTGGCATACCTGGCAGGGAATCTTGAGCGACGCGGCGACCGAGCCGCTGCACGGCCAGAATGCGCTGACGGCCAGCCGCTTCAGGTTCGCCTCCTGCGAGAGCACGGATCAAACCGGGAAGTTCACGGAATGGAACGTGGACGACCTCGCCAGCGGGCCTGCCGTGTCGCGCAAGGAACAACTCGCCCTGACCCCTCACTACTTCGATTTCGAATGCGTGACGCAAGTGCAAGTGGCCGTGAGAAGCGGCCCGGAAGATTTCCGGGCCCTCGACGCGGTTCAGCGCGCGGCGCTCGGGTGGCTGAGCATCTCGAACCATCAATCGTCTATCCCGGACATTCAAGGCCTGGGCAACGGCCTCAGCCACCTCTTCCTCAGGGCCCGCAACCTGCGGGGCCTGGAGTCGCAGGTGACGGATATCCCCTTCCTGCTCCAGCAATCGGCCCCAAAAGCAACCTGTGCGTTTGAACCCGCCACAGACCCCACCGGCAACGGATCGTGCCTGACCCTGCGCGTCAAGACCGGAGGAGGGCCGCCCCTGGACGTCGAAGCCCTGAAGATACGTTGGGACGACTCGACCGCCCGCCTGACGAATTCCCTGGCCGTGAAGCTGGTCCACACGCCGGATCAGGCGACGTTAACGTTGAACTGGCCCTTGATCTTCCGGGACCGGCTGGACGCCGCCGGACCGGGCCAATCCTTCAACATCGTCCTCGCCGACATTCGCGACGGGGCGGGCAATGCGGTTCCCGACATGGTGTTTCCACGCCGGATCGACTATGCCGCCGACCACACGCCGCCCACGCTGTTGTCGACCGTCTACCCTTCCAACGTCCTGTGGACAACCGCCTGGGAAGTGAATTCCGAGAATCGCCTGTTCTTCTCATCATGCGGTAAAACCACAGCGACGCTGGTGCGGACGAGAGGGGAACTTCCTTATCTGGCTGCCGAGGTGCAGGCCAAGACGGGCGGAGTTGTCCACGCCTTCGCCACGCCTTGGCCGGTGCAGAAGTATCCCTATCTGGCCTTTCGCCTGCGCCGGCCCGCCATAGCCACGAACGACACGGCGCACATCGACCTGGTTCTCGGCATGAAACCGGCGACCAACACGGTCACGGTGGGACTCACCCGGGACGCCGGCGGGGGCGGCAACCGCGTGGCCCTTTCGAAACCCGTGGAGTGGAAGCCCGGCGCCTGGGAATCCTTCACGTTCGACGTGGCGGCCATCTTCAAGAATAAACTCCCGTCCGAAGTTCCGAAGAAGATGTCGGTGCACAGCCTTGCCTTCTTCGTGACCAACGTGACGGCCGGCGTTTCGCTGGATGTGCAAAGCGTCTTCGTGTTCGGCCCCTGGGACGCGGGCAATCGCGCCGCGATGGACGCCTACGACGAAAGCGGAATCGCCGGGATCGAGCGCGAAGCCGCCCAGTGGGCGGAGCATCCGATCCTGGAGCCTGCCTCGTTCGCGGAGACAAGCGGGGGGCCGGGGTGGATCACGATGCGCGCGCGGGACAAGGCCGGCAATCCATCAACCCCGATATACCTTCCGGTCTATGGCCGGAAGGACGCCGACGCGCCGAACCCTTGAGGACGACCGATGATCACAAGAGTCAAGATGCCGAAACTGACCGAGAACGACGAGGAACAGACAATTACCGCGTGGTTCAAGAAGGAAGGCGAGAGCGTACACAAGGGCGAGCCGCTGGTGACGATCACGACGAGCAAAGCCGCCTGTGAAGTCGAATCGCCTCGAGGAGGCGTGGTCCGCGCCATTCTCGCCCCCGTGAACAGCAGCCTCCCGATCGGTTACGTGATCGCGCTCATCG
>CAIYOB010001553.1 GCA_903927685.1 uncultured Planctomycetaceae bacterium | reverse complement strand
GACCGGAAAGCCGACTTGGCTGAACGCCACTCCCAGCTCGACCTTGAGGTGGGCGCACAGGTCACATCGGCGCGCAAGGCTCGGAATGCCCAGGACTCACGCGCCAGCAGTGTCACAGCCAACGGCGTCCGTGCTTCGTCGTCAGCTCCTTAAGCGCCTACCTGTTTCCCACCCCCTTTCCTGCCTCTTATGAACCAATCCTTGTGGTTCAGGCAGAACATCCCGGAATTGCGGAACCTTTTCCTCGCTGGACGGTATAAGATTGCAGAGAACTCAACGGGCGGCCCAGGATGCAATCCATGGAAGACGATCTCCGGACAATCCAGCGCGTGTTGGACGGAGACAGCGATGCGTTTCGGGAGTTGGTCGAACGCTATCAGACGATGCTGCATTGCCTGATCGGCAATCTGCTCCCGGATCGGGGTGAACGCGAGGACCTGGCGCAGGACGCCTTGCTGTCGGCTTACATGAACTTGGCTTCCTACGACCCGCGCGAGGGGAGGTTCTCGACTTGGCTGCTGACCATCGCCCGCAATAAGTGCTTGAACCGGCTGCGAAAACAAACGCCGCAGCCAATGGAGCCGCTGCCCGACAGGGGTGACCTGCGGAACCCGGCGGACGCGCTGGCCGAGACGGAGTTCTTCGCCCAACTCGACCGGGCCTTGGAGGCTTTGCCGCTGGACCAGAAGATGGCCTTTGTGCTCGCGGAAATCCAGGGCCTGTCGCAGGCCGAGATCTGCCGGATTGAAGGAGCGCCGGTAGGAACCGTCAAGTCCCGGATCAGCAGGGCCAAGGAACGACTCCGCGCCTTGTTTTCCGACACGTCGGAGTGATGCTCATGGGATGCGAGGAAAAGTACGAACGCTGGAAGCGAACGCGGGCCGAGGTCGAGGTGCCCGATGACTTCGCCGAGCGTGTGATGGCGTCGGTTCATCAATTGCCGCAGCGGGGCGGAACCTCGTTGCTGCGCCGGTGGGTCATGGCCGTCGGGCAATCACGGATCGTGCAAGCGACCGCAACTGCTCTGGCCCTGGCTGTTTGCGTCCTGCGGATCGGTGGTATTTTGGCGATCTTTGTTCCCCGTTGATGGAGAAAGGCGGTGTCGCCGTGACGGAAACGCTGGGCCTGAAACGCAACCCCTCCACGGCCGTGATGCTGTCCCTGTTGAGTACCGGACTGGGCCACATCTATTGCGGCCGGTTTGTGACCGGTCTGGCGCTGTTCTTTGCGTCGCTGCTGCCTGCGCCGTTCGCTTTGGCCGCGGCCCTGTCGCGAAGTTCCAACCTGGTTCTGGCGGGAGTTCTTCTGCCGTGCCTGCTGGTCGTCGCCGCGTATCTGTACGCGATTTTCGCCAGTTACAGGCTGGCGAAGAAGATGGGCGAGCGGTACGAATTGCGCGACTACAATCGGGGCAGCGTATATGCCTTGTTCGTTGCGGGAGGCCTCATCTACGCTGCCACGATCAGTCTGTTTGTTCGCGAGAATGTGTTCGAGGCCCACTATTGTCCCACGGAGAGCATGGCGCCCGCCCTGTGCAAAGGGGACCGCTTCCTGGTCAACAAGATCCGGCGGGGGGGCTTGCCACGCCGCGGCGAGTTGGTTGTGTTCCATCCTCCGCAGGATCGGGAACGGCGTTTCGTGAAACGGGTGGTTGGCCTGCCGGGCGAGACCCTCCAGGTGCAGGGAAACGAAGTCTACGTCAACGGCCGGAAGTTGGCGCATCGGCCCATTCCGGCGTCGGACGAGGCGCGGGCCCAAGGCGGCGACCGCCAGCTGGTCTACGAAGATAACGGCACGGTCACATATCGGATTCAATGGGCGTCGGAAGCCGCCAAGACGGTGGCTTTTCCGGCGGCCAAGATCCCCGAAGGCCACTGCTTTGTGATGGGCGACAATCGCGGTCTTTCCGTGGACAGCCGAAGCTTCGGCTTCCTTCCGCTGGGCGATATCCTGGGCAGGGCGGAGTACATCTACTTACCAGCCCACGCTTGGTCGCGTTTCGGCGCGATCGGGGAATGACCTGCCCGCGGCCTCACGGCTTGTCGGCTCTGACCGCCTGAGCAGGACGAACTTCGTGACGCTACCGCCCGCTGGAAAGCCAGCCGGCAAGTTGCTGACGGACCGGTGCGAGGTCGGTTCCGCTGGGCCGGGCGATACGATGACAAGCCGTCAGGCCCCTGTCAATCCGGCCCGTGTCCACTTCTTGCTTGCCCGCCGGAAACAGGCTAAGCTCTTCCGATCACGTTCTTCCTCTTGAACCGGTGAGCGCATGCCCCACGATCAATACGAAAACCCGTTGATTTCCCGGTACGCTTCCCAGGACATGAGCCGCTTGTGGAGCGACGACAAGAAGTTCGGCACCTGGCGGCGGCTGTGGGTGGCGCTGGCCGAAGCCGAGCAGGAATTGGGTTTGCCGATCACGGATCAGCAAATTGCGGAACTGCGGGCCCACGTGGACGACGTCGATTACGCTGCCGCCCACCGCTACGAGCGCCAGTTCCGGCACGACGTGATGGCCCATGT
>CAIYOB010001552.1 GCA_903927685.1 uncultured Planctomycetaceae bacterium | reverse complement strand
CCGTCCCGATCCGGTTGCCCGACACCACGTTCCCCGTGCTTCCCGAACCCGCAATATACACCCCGCTGCCCGCATTGCCGGAAATCAAATTGCCTGCATCTCCGCTGCCGCCGATCTGATTGTTGGCGGCAGCCACGTAAATCCCGAAACGGCCGTTGGGCAACACCGCCGTGCCGCTCGGCCCCACTCCGATAAAGTTCTTCGATACTTGATTCCCACCGCCGGACGTGACTTGTAGACCATCCCGGCCGAATCGATTGATCGCCAAGCCCTGAACCGTGCTGCCGCCCGCCGTAATCACCAAGCCCGACACGCCGGCACCCGCCAGGCCGCCGTCCAATTCGATCACCGGCGCGCCGACAAATCCAGGTTGCATCGTCCCATCCACAATCGCCGGGTCAGTGATCGCGGGCAGCGCGGACAGCGGTTGGATCGTGTGCGGGCCAGCGCCGGGGATCGCAAAGCCGATCGTTTGCACGCCAGGCGAGCTGTTGGCACAGGTGATCGCCGCCCGCAGCGAACCGGCCCCGCTGTCGGCGGTGTTCAAGACCATGCAGTACATGCTGTGGGCGATGAGGTAGCTCTCCCACGGATTCGGCGTCACGCCGGCGTCCAAGGGATTCCCCGCCAAGTCATCGATTGTCACGCCTGGCGCCAAATCCAGCCGCAAGGCCCCGTTGGCCCACAGCGGGACGTCGACCGTCAGATCAAAGATCGAGGACCCCGTGACCGCCACCAAGCCGGTGGCCGTCGCCGCGGTCCCCGCCGCCCCCGTGAAGACCACGTCGCCGGGGTCCAAATTCTGCACGTTCTCGTTGAACGTGATCCGGAACGTCACGCTGGTGGCGCTGGTCGCTTCCGGCAGCGGGGTTTCCGCCACGGGATCCCACCGTTGCACACTCACCACCCTCGGCGCCGTCGCGTCGTACGTGACCGTGTCGTCCGTACTGGTGCTGGCCACACTGGCGTTCCCCGCCGAGTCCAAGGCCGCGCTGGCCACGACCGCCACCACCACCTCCCCGTCGCCGCTCATGCCGCTGACTGAGACCGTGTACGTCGGCCCCGTCCCCGTGACCGCGGCCACCAGCGTTCCCGCCGCCGTGCTGCCTGTGAAGTCGATGTCCGAGCCGTCGAAGCCTGTCACCGCCTCGCTGAACACGACCGTGAAGTCGATCTGCGAGGCATTGGTCGGGTCGGCCTGTCCGGCGGCCTGATCAATCGTCACCGTCGGCGGCGCAGCGGTCGAGGTCGTCTGGTCGGCGAACGCTGCGAACTCGACACCGACGAGGATGTCGATGCCGTCGAACGTCGCGTCGCCGGGAGCGCGCAGGTCGGTGATGCGAATGGCCTGCTGGCCGTTCACCTGGATTTCCTCGATCGTGTAGTCGGCGCGGTTGCCGCGGTAGATCGCGGTGTCGACGCCATCCGCGCCGTTATCGCCCAGCACGTGGCCGAGGCTGCCATCTTGGAAGACGACCCGGGTCTCGCCGGTGCCCTTCCAGTTCTCGATGGTGCCCGTGACGTTGCCGTGGCCGGAGGCCACATGCCGGTCGTCGCCGATCCAGTAGAGGTTATTGTCGACGACGGCGCTGCCGCCGAAGAGGTAGTCGATGCGCCCGGCGGCGGGCAGGCCCGTCGTCGGATCGAGACCGTGGTCGTCGCCGAGTCCCGTCAGCGTGTCGTCGCCAGCGCCGCCGACGAGATAGTTGTTGACGCCGTTGCCGGCCGCGCCGCTGGCGTCCGCACCGGTCAGCGTATCGTTCAGCGCCGAGCCGACGAGGCCTTCGAGCAGCGCGTAGGTGTCCAGCAGGTTGCTCGACGTGCCGTTGGCGTTGGCAGTCTGCATATTGGCGAAGACGGCGATCTGGACGTCTTCATAGCTGCCGATGTCCATGTCGCCTTCGGTGCCGTCGCCGTTGAACTCGATGATCGGCAGGGCGCCAGGCGCGGTGTCGCCGTTCAGACGGTCGCCGTCGTTGGCTACCGGACCGAGGCCGCCTTCCAAGAGGTCGTTGCCCGAGCCGCCGTTGATGTTGTCGTCGCCGACGCCGCCGCGCATCCAGTCGTTGCCGTTGCCGCCGAACATCTCATCGACGCTGTCGCCGCCCTCCATAAAGTCGTGGCCGTCGCCGCCCATCATCAGGTCGGTGTCACCCTCCCCGAACAACAGGTCGTCGCCGTCATCGCCGAACACCTCGTCGATGCCGTCGCCGCCGTGGAGTTCGTCGTCGCCGTTGCCACCGTGGATGGTGTCGAGCGCGCCCGGGCCGGCCGAGACGTAGTCGTTCCCGTCGCCGCCGTGAATGAAGTCGTCGTTCTCGTAGTCGGTGATCCAGTCGTTGCCGGCGCCCCCGTACAGGTGGTCGTTGCCCTGCGCGCCTTCGATGACGTCGTTGCCGGCACCGCCATAGACGTAGTCGTCACCCAGCGCCGCGACCAGGTAGTCGTTGCCCTCGAGGCCGGCAACGACGATGTGTCCGTCATTGGCACTGGTCACGCCGTCCGGGAGAGTCTCGTAAATGGCGTTGAAGTAGTCGTTGATGCCGTAGGTGTCAGCGGCCCCGACACCGTCGTACGGATTGTCGTTGCTGGTTCCGTCGAGGATGAAGTTGGCAGACTGGAAGCCGAAGGCGTCGCCGATGTGCTCCAGACCGGTGGTGCGCATAATCAGGTCGGCGAACTGCTCGCCGATGACCTGGTCGCCAAGGTGTTGGCCGACCGGCATGCGGTAAAGATAGTAGAAGCGGTCGGCATCCTGCATCCGCTGGCCGAAGTCGGCCATGATGAAGGTGAAGGTGGTGCCGAGCGGGCCGTCGAACAGCGGCTGTTCGGCAAGGCCGCCGACCCACAGGTCAACGTCCCAGAAGCCGAGGTCGCCGCCGGTGAGGTTCGGGTTCCAGGTGCCGGTGGCCGGATCGTAAACGGGCGAGCCCTGGCCGCGCATGAACAGGACGGCCGTGTCGTGCAGCGGATCGGTCGGGGCGGCCGCCGCATCCAGGATCACTTGGGCGTTGGCGCGCAGATCCTGCAGCGTGATCACGCCATCGCCGGGCGTCGGGTCGTAGGCCGTGGCGTCGAAGGCGCCGAGAGTGTCGCTGCCGCTCACCGCGCCGGCCTCGTAGGCGCGGCGCATGGTGGCCAAGCCGAAGACGCCATCCTCGCGACCATACGCGGCGATGAAGTTGACCAGCGATTCCGTGTACCGCAGATGGCCGCCGAAGTCCTCCCAGCTCGTGTAGGGTGCGATGCCTGGACCGTTGGAGTTATTGGACGTGTTGTTGACGAGCCCGTCGAAGACCTGTTGGCGCAGTTCGTTGAGCGTCGGCAGGCCGACGTCGCGGCCGCGCGCGATGTCGAGCGCTCCGAGGTCGAGCGGAATGCCGACCGTCGACTGCTGCAGCGCGGCGGTGACGAACTCGTCGAGCGCGTTGGCCTGCTGATTGAGCAGGCCGAGCACGATGCCACTCGGGCCGTAAGCCTGGTAGAGCGATGGCTTGAGGAAGGCATCGAACAGGCCGACCGAGGTGTAGGTCGGGAGGTAGCCCGCCTCGCCCGGATTCACGCTATTGCCATCTGTGATCGCGACCTGCATGGTTTCGGGATTCTGCGAATGGCCGAGGCGGAAAATGGCCTGCGAGAATTCGAGGCTGATGCCCATGTTGATGTCTGACGAGTACGACACGAATTCCGGCATCACCACCAGGCCGCCGACATACTGGTCAATGGCGATGTGGTTGTACTCGGACTCGGTGATGATGCGGCTGGCCTGGTAGATCTTCTCGCCGTCCCACACGCCCGGCGAGGTTTGCCACTGGGCGAGGTAGTCGGCTTCGGCTTGGGCCCCGGCGGGCGTGCCGTCGTTGAGCAGCGCAGCCTGCGCAGTGACCGCCGCCATGATGGCGTCTGCCTCGATGTTGTGCTCGGCATGGAAGATATGGTGGATCGCGGTCAGGCCGGCGTTCTCGTTGACGCGGTGGTCGCCGGACACGTAGTGTGAGGCGAGAAGCGCCTCGTTGTACTGTCCGGTGCCCGGAGCGAGGGTGGGATCCGTCGTGCCCAGGGGCGCTAACGGATTGCCCAATGGGTCCACCGGACTCGCGGCGTTGCCCATGTCGGAGATGATGGCGTGGCCGGACTGTTTGGCGTAGCCGACCTGGGACTGGAGGCACCGTTTCGCATCGGCCTCCGCCTGCGTCCAACGCACGAACGGGTCGTTGGCGGCGAGGTAGCTCGCGCCCATGTCGGCAATCGACAGGTTCGAGCGGTACATGACGGTCTGCTGCGGCGTGAACGTGATCTTGCCGACCCCGTCGGCCCGGATCATCGGCGCATTGAGCACGTCCATGTCGATCAGCTCGATGCCGAGCCGCGCAGCATTGACCTTCATGTCGGCCAAGGTGGCGAGGTCGAAATCGCTTCCGTTGCCATCCTCGGCGTCGGTGATCAGCTTGCCGGTGACCATGCCGGCGGCGTCGTACTGACGCACCAGCACGTTGATGGTGGAATCACTGCCGTAGGTCTGGCTCTGGTCGATCAACAGGCCGACGTTGTTGTTGAAGGCCGGCGCGACACCGTCGATCAGAACCGCGTTACCGAAGGTGTCGAGGGTGAAATCGCTGGCTGGGTTGGACAGGGCGCCGCGGCTGAGCATCATCGTGTTCGCCGTCGGATCGGTGGCGGTCGGATCGTACAGCGGGTCGCTCGGCGACAGCGGGATCAGCACATAGCCGCCGCCCTTGGTGATGAAGTCGAGGCCGTGGTCGAAGAACTGGCCGAACGCGGCAAAGTAATTGTTGAAGGGAACGCCGCCGAGGATGCCGGCGTCCGGGATGAAGGCGGTCTGCGCCGTGCCGACGACGGTGTTGCTGACCGCGACAGCCTCACCGCCCGACTGCACCATGGCGGCGTACGCCGCCGGATTGTAGGTCGGGCTCGCCGGGTCGACGTCGGAATTGGTGATGAGCTGAGTGACGGTGCGCGGCGAGGTGCCCGGCGCGGGAATCGCGGCCTCGGCGAACTGAGTCGCAAGATCGGCCGGCACGATGACCGGCTGGCCGTCTGCGCCGAGGATCGGGGTGCCGTCTCCACTGTCGATGACCTGCATCGTCACCGGGTCGAAGGTGAAGCCGTACGACGTGCCGTTGTTGGGGTGGTCGGCGGCGAAGATTCGCAGGAAGTCGCTGTTGGATTGGCCCCAGTCCGGATGGATGTTGTTGCCGGTCCAGGTCACCGTGCCGTCGGGATTGTACGTGAAGCCACCGACAAGATTGTTGTTGGCGCCGGAAACCTCGCGAACGCCGGTTGGATCCAGTGGACTTGAGAACTGGCCGTAATCGTTTCCGATATTGACCTGATCCAAGAGGTAGGTCAAGTCGGCGGCTGCGAGGTTGATGGTCAGCATCATGCGAGGCTCCAGGGACTCGAGGTGGAGCCCGGGTTTCCGCGACCGCACGCGTGTGGACGCGGCCCCGAATCCGCCGCGGGACCGTTTCCAGTCGTTCCTGTGCTTGCTCGTTTTCTTGCTCATGTTCTTGGACATTTGACGGGCTCCTGATTTCAAGACATTCTCAACTCAACGACGTTCTCGCGACGGTCGGCGTGGGGTGACGCGTCCGGCCCTCGCCCGCCGCGAAATGCGGCGCTCGAACATCACCTCGAACAACCGTGCCCGCTTCACACACGGGCTCCCTCGGGCGTTCCTGCGCGGAGGCCGGATGCGAACGACCGGCGAGCTTGCGGAGGCGTCGCGCGGGCGCACCCGGACCTGCGTCCTCAGGAGGCGGCCACGCCGGCCTGCTCCCGGCGCTTCGGCTGGATTTCCTCCCGTTGGATCGACACGTCAGCCGGGCCGACGAAGCCGAGCTTCACCCTGCTCCCGCGAACCTCCAGGACCTTCACGACGATCTGTGTCGCGATGATCACTTGCTCTCCCGGCTTGCGACTGAGAACCAACATGACCTCGCCTCCTGGCCTGTAAGGTTGCGGTGGAATGCAGGGCAACAACTGCAGGATAGCCGCAAATCCACGAAGCCCCATTGGACCTTCGTTGTAGGACTTTAGTCCCATCACCCGGGGCGCTCCCTCCGCTTGCCCGCGGCTGGGCGTTAGCGCCCAGCGGAGGGCGACGAACAAGGTCTGAGCATCCACCGGTTGACCAGAGCTGGTGGGGCCGCCGGATCGCCCCGGTCCGAGTCGCCTCCGTGTCCTACGCCGCAAGGAAGACGAAGCGAAGCGGCGAGCCTGGGAGGCCGAGACCATGGATAGCGTAGACGGTCGGCAGTTACAGACTGCTCCGCAACGTCGAGCGGGCGTTTCGCTGCCTCAGGAACGTGGACTTGATGGTTCGCCCCATTCGCCCCGGGCCAAGACCCGGTCCACATCCGTGACCGTTGGCAAACGACGGATTCCCGGCAGCAAGACGTCGGCCATCAGGCTATCCGCGTCGCCCAGATCGGCCAGCCCGAGTACATGGCCCATCCCGTGCATCACAACGGTCAACAAGTCCATCTGAGATTCCAGACGCAGAATCTCGGAGCCATCCGCCAGGGACCAACCCCAGCCAGCGGCGTCGCTGTCCAGCACGATCCGCTGCGGGGCTGCCCAACCCAGGTAGCGACCGGGCAACTCCGCGATCTCGAGCGACAGCGACTGCAAGACCGCGACACCGGTTGCATCCAACCCAGCCGATTCCCACGCGGCAATCGGTTCCCAGAGCAGGAACGTCAGCGCGACCGCGTCCAATGCCGCCGGACGGGGCTCGTTCTCGGCCAGCTCAGACGCCAGCAGCGCCGCCGTCACCACGTCACTGGCCGAGAACTCACTGGTGTTGCCGTTAGCGTCCCGGGCCGTGGCCACAATCCGCTGACCGGCCGAAGTCAAGCGGAAGTGCTCGACGTGTCGGCGCGACTTGGGTTGACCATTGCCCACTGGCCGGAGGTCAACCCGATTGTCGATCTGGAGACGTTCGCGGCACAAATCACCGCCTTGCGTGGGAAGCGTTGTTCCGCCAACTGCAGGTTGCTCTGAACGACGGCCCGGCCTGCTCGCCGAAGTAGTCGAGTAACCTGCACGCGGCCATCGCGGTCAAGTTGGCCGAGCGGAACCAGTCCGTCAAGCGAGCCAATCGCCGTCGGCGAGGATGCGGTCGATATCGGCCGTCGTCGGCAAATGTCGCGTGCCGGACTGGAGCACGCCGCCCATCAAACCGTCCTCGCCGTCCAGGTCGCCCAGGCCGAGCACATGGCCCATCTCGTGCAGCACGACCGTCAGCAGGTCCATGGAGCGTCGCGAGTCGAGAGCGGAGAGCGGCGTGCCGGAACTCGAATCGCCGTCCACGTACCAGCCGTAGCCGGCGGCGTCGATGTCCACCACGATCCGATCCGCACTCGCCCAGCCCAGGTAGCGATCGGGCAAGTCGGCGATCTCGAACGACACCGAGTTCAGCGCGGCCACGTGAGCCGCGTCCAGCCCTGACGCTTCCCACACCCCGATTGCCTGACCGACGACCGTGTCCAACGCAGCAGCGTCCAAGGCCGCCGCAGGAAGGCCGGCGCCGCCGGCCAGCGCAGCCGCCTGAAGTGCGGACGTGATCACGAAACTGGCCGAGAACTCACTGGTGTTCCCATTCGCGTCCGTCGCCGTCGCCACGATGCGTTTGCCAGCCGTGACTCCGCTGACGCTCAATCCCACCGAATCCACGCCCGGTGCCGCGTGCGATTCGCCCCCAAGATACGTCTGCCCCTCCTGATTGTCCGCATCCGCCAGGAAGAACTCGATGGCCAGCGGGTAAGTCGAGTTGGCGGGGGTCGAGGGCACGCTGTAGCTCACCGTCAACGTCCCGGCGTTCAGCACGGCCGCCGTGATCATCGGAAAGTTCTGGAGATTGTTGGGCCCCGCGTCCGGATCGTCCGTATCGTTGGCCGTCAGGCCGTCTCCGTTCAGGTCCACTCCCAGGCTCGTGTTCT
>CAIYOB010001551.1 GCA_903927685.1 uncultured Planctomycetaceae bacterium | reverse complement strand
TGTCGTAGCCCTCGGCGAGTTTTTTTCGGTTCGCCTAGACTGGCATCGGGACGACCGCGCCGATCCGCTCGTTCGTCAGTATCAGCTGACGCTGGATGCCGTCTTGCGCGAGCATCCCGGTCTGGCAAGCTGTGCGGTTCACTGCTGCCGTTGTGGGATTCGCTTCCTCACGCATCCGCGGAATGCGAATCGGCGGGACCTTCGCTGTGAGTTCGGTTGCCGCGAGTACCATCGTCGCCAACTGGCGAACGCGCGGAGCAGGAGTCACTATCGAACCGCGCAGGGACGCCGGAACAAGAAGCAGCGCAACGGAAAACGCAGTCCGGCCCTCAGCGGCGGGGAATCTGGGGTGTCGGCAGAGGCCACTCCGCCGGCGGTGGCGTCCGCGGCCGACACCGTGGCGTCCGTTTCTTCGGCGGCGTGCTCGGCCGTGGAGTCTGTCTCTCTCCTGCCGCCTCCTCCTGTCGCTCCCACCCCGGCGGTCGCTCTGCCGGCAGCGGCGGTCTTCGAGGGACTGGGCGCCGAGGTTATGAAGTTGCCCCTGGGCGGCTTCGCTTTGGCTGAAGTCACGTTGCTGAACTCGCCGCTGCTGCCGTATCTGGCGATGGTCGCCAGCCTCCTGGAAGGTCGCTCAATCCGCCCCGCGGAACTCCTCCAGATCCTGCGAAAAAGTTTGAGACAACGCAGCTTCGACAGCCTGCCGCGGCGGGAATATGTTCTTCGCTTTCTGAACCAACACCCGCCCTGAAGGTGTGAGCGATGAGCGAAACCGTGGAACGCAGCAGCCTGGATCTCCGCTACGAGGGTTACCGCTTGCGGGACGACGCGGCCGAAGCGCGCTTGCTGGCTTCGATCGCCGAGCGGGGGATCGAAGAGCCGTTGGGCGGTGTAGACACGCCGCGCGGCCGCTTGTTGCTGGACGGCTTCCGGCGAAATCGGTGTGCCGCGAAGCTGGGCCTGGAATGCGTGCCGTATGTGTCGTGGGGAGAAGAGGAAACGCTGGGGATTGCCAACTTGATGGCTGCCCGGCGGCAGAAGACGCTCAGCATCCTCGAACAGGCCCGCTTCGTAGGCGAGCTGTTGAGCACGCATCAGCTGACGGTGGCGGACGTGGCCGAGCTGCTTTCGCGCAGCAAAGCGTGGGTCAGCACCCGTCGCAATCTGCTTGCCGGGATGAGCGAGGCGCTCCAACAGATTCTGTTTCGCGGCGCGTTCCCCGTGTATTCGTACATGGTCACCTTACGGCCGTTCATGCGCGTGAAGGGGGTCGCAGCCCAGGAGCTCGAACGCTTCGTGCAGGCTCTCGCCGGAACGAAACTCAGCGTCCGCGAGATCGAGTTGTTGGCCCACGGGTACTTCCGCGGCCCGTCGTCGCTGCGTCAGGCCATCGACCAGGGGCACTGGAAATGGACGCTGGACCAGATGCAGGCGGTGGGGGACGACCAGGAGGGGCTGAGCGAAGGCGAACGCCGCCTGCTGCGGGAGCTCGAGCGTCTGCTGCAGGCGATGCAAAACGTGCTGGCGCGGTGCGATAGTCCGCGTCGGCCCAGCCGGGGCTTTTCGGCCCAGGCCAATCTGTTACTCGCCAGCCTGTTGGGCCGGCGGGATTCGTTTTTCAAAAAGATGGAGGAGTTCTATGATCGAACCGGACGTGAGGAATGCCATCTATCAGTTACATCAACAGGGGATGTCGCTGCGGGAGGTCAGCCGCCGCCTGCACATCAGCCGCAACGCCGTGCGGCGGATTGTCAAGCAGGAGGGAAAACTCGCTCGCCGCGAGCGGCGCGACAAGAAGCAGATTGACCACCAACTGCTGGAAAGTCTGTACCGGGA
>CAIYOB010001550.1 GCA_903927685.1 uncultured Planctomycetaceae bacterium | reverse complement strand
CTTCTTCGTTGTCTCGTTGGCCGTCCGCGGCCAGGCGTGGGCGATCGCTGTCTCGATTAGCGTGGGCAGCCTGCTGCTGGCCTTTGTGGCTTACGGCCTAGTGTTCGGCTTGGCAGCCTTGGTGGCGTCGATGCGGGCCGTATTGCGGCCGGCGCCGCGGAGCGGTTCGCCGTTTGCCTCGGCCGAACCGCCGGCGCAGATCATTCCCCCGGAAGAGCCGGAGTAGCGACGATGGAACGTGCCACAGCCATTTACGCCGACAAGCAAAGGCTCAGACGAACAGAATTCAATTTGGCCGGTCAGGGGCTCAGCTCCGAGTTGAGCCGTCAGCCGGCAAACTGGATTTCGGTACGTCTGAGCCTGGGACGCGGGCTGCTTCTGCTAGTCATCCTGGCCGGCGTCCCAGGCCGCGTCGACGCGTATTCCGGCGACGTCTTTTCCCGGCCTCAAGGCGGGAAGCCGAGAAACGGGCTGCGGCTGACCGTCGACACCCGCTGGGTGGACGGCAACGGCTACCGGCCGGTGCGGATCGAGGCGACGAATTGGCCCCCCGGGCCGGCGCTGGCCGATCGGCGGATCAGCGTCTGGATCGAGCCCGACACCTGGCAGTCGGGGCGGCCTGTCGTCCGCGTGAGCGGACAGATCGAGATTCCGGAAGGCGTTTCGCGAGGTCAAGCGGTTCTTGCGGTGCCCCAATCGGACGCCTGGTCGTCGCTGATGATCTCGACCTACGAGGACGGCACGCTGCTAAAGGACTTGTCCGGGCCGGTGTCGCAATCCGGCAGGACGTATACGGAGGCCACCGAGTCCGTCCCGTCGATACTGATCATCGATTCCGATGCTCCGACGCGGGACATTCGGACTCAACAAATGTCCGCCGCAGCGGCGACGGGGCAGGCCCCCGGCCCGCGGCGTCTGCCCGACGTCCGGCGTCTGGTCACGCTGTTCACCCTGTGGAATCCTTACGACAACACGCAACTGGTGGTTCCCACCGACGCCCAGTTGGACGACCCGGCCACCCTGCGGCTGCTGATGAACCTGAAGGGCGTCGAGCTGCTGCCGCCGAGTGAATTGCCGACTCGCTGGCTCGATTACAGCTGTTTCGACATCGCGTTTATCTCGC
This sequence comes from uncultured Planctomycetaceae bacterium, assembly GCA_903927685.1. Next base: position 885 of record CAIYOB010001550.1, on the reverse strand, counting down.
GGTCGGATCTGCAGGCACTGACGACCAGCCACCCAGCCGCCTGGCACGCGATCCGCGACTGGGTCGCCAGCGGAACGACGCTGTGCGTCTACGACATGGAGTTGTCGGACGAGCGGCTCGCGGAATTGGCGGCCCTTGTGGGGATCCGCGCCGCCGCCGGCTTGAAGCCCGACGCAGCCTCAGCCGACCGCTGGCAGCCGGGAAACCCGCAGCAGATCTCGAAACATGTCTCGGCCCTGGAAGAACGCCGCAAGCGGTACGTCGAGATCGCCGAACAGAACACGATGGCCGGCCCAAACCCGAATCCGAAGCCGCCGGTGCCCGAGGCCGTAAGCGACGTCGCCCCCCAGCCGTTCATGGTCCGCCCGTTCTACCGCGGCCGCATCGTCGCCATGCAGACCGACCAGCCGCTGGCCGCGGGGACGAACGACGCCGCCTGGCTGTTCAACGACCTGGGGAATCATACCTGGATGTGGTACCAGCGGCACGGCCTGTCCCTGCAGCGGACCAACGACGAATACTGGAACTGGCTCGTGCCCGGCATCGGGCGGGCCCCGGTCGGTTCGTTCCTGATCCTGATCGCCGCGTTTGTGGTCGTCATCGGCCCGGTCAATTACTTCCTGCTCCGCCGCAAGCGGCGTTTGTACCTGCTGCTGGTCACCGTGCCGCTGGGGGCGGCGGTCGTGACATTCACGCTGTTTGGCTACGCCCTGGTCAGCGACGGCCTGGGCGTCCGCGTCCGCGTGCGGAGCTTCACCGAACTCGATCAGCGAACCGGGCACGCGGTGTCCTGGTCGCGCCAGTCGTACTACGCCGGCCTGGCGCCCTCCAGCGGATTGACTTTTCCCGCCACGGCGGCCGTGTATCCCGTCGACCAGTATCCAG
>CAIYOB010001549.1 GCA_903927685.1 uncultured Planctomycetaceae bacterium | reverse complement strand
TACGAGCGGCTGCCCGACGACACCAGCACCAGCGGCGCGCTGTCGGCGGCCAACAGCTACGCCACCGCAACGGTTCGGTGGTATGACGGGCTGGGCCGCACGGTCGCCACGGCGGATTTCGGACGGGAGGGCGTGGATTCGGGGCTCACGCATTACTTCTTCGATGGGACCACCGGCGAACTGATCGACACGAACGAAAACGGCCTGCCCGACGTGGCGGAGGATGCGCCGCCGGAACCGTATCCTCAGGACCCCAATTCGCTGGCCGGGATCGACTTCCAGTTGCAGCTGACCGAGTACGATGCCGCCGGTCGGGCCTACCGCACGATCGACAACCTCGGCCGGATCAACGAGAACCAATACGATGACGCGGGGCGCACTGTCCGCAGCATCCAGAACTACGACGATGGCACGGTCGACGAAACGGACACCGACTGCGACAGCACCGTCGCCTACGAGTACGACTCCGGCGGCAGGCTCGTGACCATGACGGCCTACAATCCCAAGGGGTCGGGTGAGGGCGTTCAAGACCAGGCGACGAGGTACCTGTACACATCTGAGGTCAACCCGGCGTGGCAGACGGCCGCGGTCTATCCGGACAGCGATGACGTGTTGTCGCAAAACGGAACTACCAAGGTCTGGTTCATCACCACCGACAACGGCGACCACGTTTCGACCGAATACGACCGGTTGGGCCGCGTGACCATTACCACCGACCAGCGTGGAGTCATACACGCGTACACCTTTGACACGGCCGGCCGTCTGGCAGCCGACACGGCGACCAGCCTCGGCTCGAGCGGGATCGTCGATGGCTCGGTCCGCCGCATCGGCAAGGCCTACGACGACCTTGGCCGCATCGAGACGGTCACCAGCTACTCGGATTCATCGGGCACGACGCCTGTCAACCAGATGAAATGCGAGTACGACGCATGGGGAAACCTGGCCCGCGAGTACGAGGAACCCGACGGGGCGGTTGATGCCAACACTCCTTACGTCGAGTACAATTACGAGGACGGAGCCACGAGTGGGGTGGCCAAGTACGTCCGACTCTCAGAGGTCACCTATCCCGGCGGCCGCGAAGTTCAATACGGCTACGGCACAACGCAGGCGATCGACGACATCATGTCTCGCGTGCCGACCATCGGCGACGCAACGGACACCTACGCAGCCTACGAGTACCTCGGCGCCCGCCGAATCGCGACCGAGGACTACGAAGACATCGACGTCAAACTGGAACACGCGGCCGACAACTTCGCCGCCCTAGACCGCTTCGGCCGCGTGGTGGACCAGGCGTGGACCGACTACGGCGCCAGTCCCGACACGGTCCTCGACGAATTCACCTACGAGTACGACCGCGCGGGCAACCGCACCAGCCGGCATAACGGACTGCATTCCGCCTTCGACGAGGACTACACGTATGACGGCCTGGACCGCTTGGCTTCCAGCGAGCGGGCCGACGATTATGATCAGACGTGGGGGCTCGACGGCTTGGGCAATTTCAGCACCTTCGACGATGACGGCGATTCACAGACCCGCACCGCCAACGGGGTCAATGAGATCACGGGCATCACCGGCGGCTGGATTTCGCCCCAGTACGATGCCGCGGGCAACATGACCTCTGGGCCGAAGCCAGGCGACGAGGACACGCGGGTCCACTACGTCTACGACGCCTGGAATCGCCTGGTAACGGTGAACGCCGACGACTCGGGCGAGCCCGGCGACTTGATCGCCGCGTATGAGTACGACGGAACGAACCGGCGCATCCAGAAGGTCATCACGGAAGACGGCGGCGGTCCGTCCGAGGCACACTACTTCTACAACCAGAGCTGGCAGCTTCTCGAAGAACGGTTCGTCGATGGCCAGGGGGCAACGGTCGCCTCCAACCAGTACGTGTGGTCGCCGCGCTACATCGATGCGCTAATCGTCCGCTTCCACGACGGCAACGGCGACGGCGACTGCCTGGACACCGGCGACAACGTCCGCTACTACACGGGCGATGCCAACTTCAACGTCACGGCCACCATTGACGCCGCCACGGGCGACATAGTGGAACGCTACGTCCACACTGCCTACGGCACGGCCACCGTCTACTCCGCGACCTGGACCAACCCCGCCGCTGCCGCCACCGATGGCCCGCTTTACGGCGGATACTTCTTCGACGCAGAGACCGCCCTCTATCATGTCCGCAACCGCTACTACGACTCCAGCCTGTCCACGTTCACTAGCAGGGATCCGGTCGGATACGTAGACGGCTTAAGTCTGTACCGAGCCTACTTTGTCCCAAACCACCTCGATCCCATGGGCAAGTGTACCTGCTGTTGCTGCCCCGAGAATGTGAGCATTGGAGAAGTCAAGGTTGGCCAATTGCTTATCCCAAACGAGCCCGATCGCTTTGAGTTCACGTTTCGCGTGGTGGCGAAAATGAAAATGACTGAAGAAAGGATGGAACCAGGTGGCACGTGCAGAATCGAATGGTATGAGTGCTCGGCCAAAGGAGGAAGTCTCGGCCAGAAACCGGGCGAATGGTTCCGTGCTCCGTCACCCTCCGACAATCCGCCGGCTCCCGTCACCAGCGACTGGAATAACCCACCGCCCTCGTCTTGCGGCGGCGATTTTGCACGGTACTGGGAGGACTCACCTTCGGTCTTTCAGGCATCCGGAGCGAGAGTCGACATTAAGTTCGCAGTTCGTGTGACAGCCGGGACGAGTTGCGTGTGCGGTGGCAAGAAGGATGCAACCACGTTCTTCAGTCTCCATGTCGAGGTCAAGAAGCTCAATTTTTTCGACCCGAGTAAGACTCTTTTTGATCCGAATCCGCCAGTCTTGACGCCGGGTCTGGTCGGCGAGCCAGCGGCATGCACAGAAGCGACGCTTCCTTGGTAGAGTTCGGCCGCTGATCCACTTCGTTGCAGTCGCAGTGTTGCGTTTTCGCGAGGACAAGAACGATGCTCGATCGCAGTGCCCCCCTTTGGATACTGCCGGTGTTGCTGGAAATGTTCACGTTCATTGTTGAGGGCGTTGAACCATTACCAGGCGACGCGGCAAGATGCAGACTCACCGAACTGCGCGAAGAAGCTGAAAGCACCTGCGGATGCGTTAATGAAGACGTTTCCGCAACACTCTTGACGGCGAACTGGCCCAACGATTTGATGCCGACAGCTCGAGCGACGCTCTCGATAATCCTGCGGGAGCCAAGGACTCGGCTTCCACCGTGGGCCGTCAGAATCTTCGCAACTCGAAACGGTGAAGACGCAGCATTATTGGTGCCCTACCTTGCCGTGTCGCTGCCTGGCGCAGAACGCGGAGACGCCGTTGAGCTTCTGTGCGCCATTCGCTCGATCGGTCCGCGAGCTAAAGCGTTGGAGGAGCTAGTTCAGTCCAGGTGCAACGATCCCAGTGCGGTTGTAGCGATTCACGCGGCTTCCGCATTGGTCCGAGTTGCGCCGACGCAACGCTATCCCCGTAGTGTGCTCTTGAGCTACCTCTCAAGCGATCGTCCTGAATATCGATGGCGAGCAGCCGATGCTATCGCTGCCACCGGATCCCCGGACGAAGGATGGTCACAGCGGCTCACAAAGTTGCTCAAGGACGACGACGTGCGCGTTCGAGTGACTTCCGCGTACTCATTATGGAGGATCACGAATGATCCGAAGGATGCATTTCCGGTTCTCGTAGCCTCACTCACCGAGCGGGATGCGAGCCTTTCCACCGCCTTTGAGTACCCCAGCCGGCACGGCGATTCTCATCGGGCGTATGCAATCCGAGCGATCGTAGAACTGGGTGACGCCGGGAAGCCCGCACTACGAGACGTGATCTTGGTAGTCAAGGAAGTTGCCCGCACTGACACGGCGAACTCGGATCCCCACGCGGTGTTGGGAATCGTCGCGTTGAATGCTATCGGGGCGCTTGGTACAGTATCCGAAAGCGAATTCAAAGAGATTGAAGCGAGTGTGGAGTGTAAGGAATGCGCTTTTGCGATGGTTAGAGACGAAGCCAGGAGGGTTTTGTCGGGCATACGAGAAACGTTGCCGCGAAAGAGTGATAATTGGGGAGAGTGATACCCTGTGGTGTCCAAGGTCACACTGTGAATGGGTAATGGGCTCGAATGCAAAATGGGGTCGGGTCTCATTTGCACTCATCTGCGTCACACGTGAGAACGAGCGGTTCTTTGAGGAGGTGATCGTATCGTGAGGTCCTTGCCGTAGTCGTTGGCTGTCACCATGCTGGGCACATGTTTTGGGGTGGGATACCATGAACCGTTTGTCCCGATTATGGAAGCGTTCCCTGCGTCGGTTGGGTCTGCGGGGAAAGGACTGCCGCGGAGCGCGCACGAAGCGGAAGAGACGGCTTTTCCTTGAGTCACTCGAAGCGCGGCAGTTGCTCGCGGTCGTTACCGGGACCGCCGCAGACGACGTGTTCCGGATCGACCTGGACCGCGGCGAATACCGGCTGAACCACGGCCCGTGGCAGCGGCTGACCTCGGCCGTCAGCTTCGACGGCCAGGGTGGAACGGACACCGTGCACGTCGTCGGCACTTCGGAGGACGAGACGGCGACCCTGGGGCCGAGCGAGGGCACGATCGTCAGCGGGGGATTCGCGCACACCTTCACCAACGTGGAGCAGGTTGTCCTCCGGGGAAACGGCGGAAGCGATACGGCGACCCTGTATGGCTCGGCGGGAGCCGATCGGGCCGTCCGCCGGCCTTCTGCGGACTCGGGACTGGTGTCGCTGAGGGATGAGGCCGGCACCTACCTGCTGAAGGTTCTTGACTCATGAGACGATTGGGGATGTACGTGGCGAGCGTGACCTTCTCGTCAGGTCAATCGACGACGACCGTCAACGTCAGCCCGATTGACGACGCCGCGGTCGAGGGGAACGAGACGGTCATCGCCACGCTGCAGGCGTACAGCGGTTGCTGTTGCTGCTGCGGAGGCGGCGGAGCATATACGGTTGGTTCGCC
>CAIYOB010001548.1 GCA_903927685.1 uncultured Planctomycetaceae bacterium | reverse complement strand
CGCCTCCGGCTGTGCAGGTTCAACTCCTGCCCGACGCACTGATCTGAGGCATACACGGCGCGGTGCGATGATGGTTTTGCAGCGAGGCTTTCAATCTCGCCCGACCAACTGGCATCCGTGCCAGTCGGTGCCCGGTTCGATTCCCGTCCGAGTCACTTGTTTGACCAAGTGGTGCAACTGGTAGACACGCGACGCCCAGAACGTCGTGCCATATCCGGCGATGGGAGTTCGAATCTCCCCTTGGTCACTGCGATTGCAGGTGGGCAGGCGCCCAGCCAGCTCTCATGAGGCCGGCGTGCCCGGATCGTTACCGGGACCTGCAACTGGACACTTACTGCGGGTGGGCCAGAGCTCATCCGGGCCTCATAAGCCTGGACAGCCGGGTGCGACCCCCGGACCCGCGACTGCATTGTGGCCGAGTACGCAAACAGGCAAAGCGACGAGGTCGAGAACCTCGTGATTTTGCAGGTTCGATTCCTGGCGAGGACACTAACAACCAGACGCTGGAGCCAGACGGCCACGGCAACCGGCTGCAACCCGGTTTGTCCGGCGTCCACCTGCCGCGGCACCCACGGGGCCCGTGGTTAGGCCTGTAGCACTCCGCCGTGCGTCCGTTCTCGCCCAGATCATACCCGATGCTCTGGATACGGCTGAGCACTGGACACAGCTCGCGCCGAGTGCGGCGGTACTGCGCCTTGATCCTTGGGCAGCGCTACATACAGCACGACGTATCCGACGACCGCGGAGATGAGCGACGCCACAAGAATCCCCACCTTGGCGGTGGCCATTGCTGCTTCCGATTGAAAGGCCAGTTCAGCGACGAACAACGACATGGTGAAGCCGATCCCCGCGAGGCAGCTCACGCCCCAGATTTGTCTCCACGCCACGCCGTCGGGCAATTCCGCCTGGCCGCTGCGAATGGCCAGCCAGCTGAAGAGCAGGAACCCCACCTGCTTGCCGATGAACAGGCCCAGGATGACGCCCAGTCCGATGGGGCTCGCAACGGCCTGAAAGATCCCCTGATCCAGGCGGACGCCGGCGTTGGCCAACGCGAACAGCGGCAGGATGAAGAACGCTTGCACCGGATGCCAGTACCGCTCCAGCCGCAGTCCAGCGGGCTGCATCTGGCGTGCGGATTCCTCCACCTCGACGATGGCTTCGAGCTGCTCCTCGTCGAAGACCACGCTCTGCGCGGTCACCTTGGCGCCGCGAAGCCAATGCACCTTGTCCTCGATCAGGGCTAACAGGCTGCGGGGCTCCGCGATCGGCTTGATGGGCACCAAGAGCGCGACCAGAATGCCGGCCACCGTGGCGTGAATCCCCGACGCAAACACGGCAAGCCAAATGCCGGCAATCAGCGGCAAGAGGATGCCGAGTCGCCGAATCCTCAAGACTCGCGAGGCAAAATACAGGAGCCCCAACAGAAGCAGCGCCGCGAAGACCGCGCCCAGGCGGACCTGTTCCGTGTAGAACAACGCAATCACCACCACGGCGCCCAGATCGTCGGCGATGGCGGCCGCCGTCAGGAAGATCTTGATCGCCGTTGGCACGCGTCGGCCGAGGATGGCCAGCACTCCGAGGGCGAACGCGATATCGGTTGCCATTGGTACGCCCCAGCCGCGTGCTCCTTCGCTGCCTGCGTTCAGGACTGCGTAGAGGATGGCCGGACAGACCATGCCACCCAATGCGGCCATGACAGGAAGGATCGCCCTCTTCAGCGACGACAAGCGACCAACCAGCACTTCCCGCTTGATCTCCAGCCCCACGACGAAGAAGAAGATGACCATCAGACCATCGTTGATCCAGTGGTGAACGGACAGAGCATAGGCGGCACCGCCCCACGAGATGCCGATCTTCGTGTGCAGGATGTGGGAATACGCCTCCGCCCACGGCGAGTTGGCCCACACCAACGCGACCAGAGTACATGTCAGCAGGACGACACTGCCGGCGACTTCCGAGTGCAAGAACCGCTCAAACAGTCCAAGCCTAGGCTCGGTCGCATGGGACGAATTGCTCATGATCAACTCTGCCTCTGACGTCTTCACGCCAACAGCTTCTCGACCACGGTCCCATGCACGTCGGTCAGGCGGTACCGGCGGCCTTGGTGCTTGTAGGTCAGCCGCAGGTGGTCGATGCCCAGCAGGTGCAGTAGGGTGGCGTGCAGGTCGTGCACGTGGACCGGGTCCTCGGCGATGTTGTAGCTGAACGCATCGGTCTCACCGTACGTCAGGCCGGGCCGGATGCCGCCGCCGGCCAGCCACATGGTGAAGCAGCGCGGATGATGATCCCGGCCGTAGTCGGTCTTGGTCAGCTTGCCTTGACTGTAGCTGGTCCGCCCGAATTCTCCGCCCCACACGACCAGCGTGTCGTCCAGCATCCCGCGCTGTTTGAGATCGCGAATCAGGGCGCCGCACGCCTGGTCGGTCTCCTTGCTCTGCGCCCGGATGCCGCCGGGCAGACCGCCGTGATGGTCCCAGTCCTTGTGAAACAACTGAACGAACCGCACGTTACGTTCCACCAGCCGGCGGGCCAACAGGCAGTTGGAGGCAAACGTGCCGGGGGTGCGGACGTCCGGGCCGTACATGTCCAAGACGTGCGCGGGCTCGTCCGCGAAATCGGTGACCTCCGGCATCGAACTCTGCATGCGAAAGGCCATCTCGTACTGCTCGATCCGCGCGGCCACGGCGGGGTCCACCGTCCGCTCGAACTGCAGCTGGTGCAGTTCCCGCAAGCGATCGAGCATCTTCCGGCGGCTGTCCGAGCTGATCCCGTCGGGATTCGCCAGATACAACACCGCGTCTTTGCCCGGCCGGAACTGGACGCCCTGATGCGTAGCGGGCAGGAAGCCGCTGCCCCACAAGCGTTCGTACAGCGGCTGGCCGCCCTTGTCCTTGGTGACCAGCACGCAGAACGCAGGCAAGTTTTCGTTGGCCGATCCCAGGCCGTAACTTAGCCACGCCCCGATCGACGGCCGACCGGCAATCTGCGATCCGGTCTGAAAAAAGGTGATCGCCGGGTCGTGGTTGATCGCCTGGGTGTGCATCGACTTGACGAAGCACAAGTCGTCCGCGACGGCGGCCGTGTGCGGCAGCAGTTCGCTGAGCCACGCGCCCGCCTGGCCGTGCTGCTGGAACTTGAAGACGGACCCGGCCAGCGGCAGCGTGGCCTGGTTGCCCGACATGCCGGTCAGCCGCTGGCCTTTGCGGACCGAGTCCGGCAACTCCTGGCCCTGCATTTCATTCAGCAGCGGTTTGTAGTCGAACAGGTCGATCTGGGACGGCCCGCCGCTCATGAACAGGTAGATCACACGCTTGGCCTTGGGCGGATGATGGTAATCCGCCATCACCCCGCCCGGCAGCGAAGAGCCTTGGGCGGTATCCGCCGCCAGCAAGTGCGCCAAGGCCGCACTGCCCAACCCCACCGCGGTCCGGCCGAAGAAGTGCCGGCGAGTCATCTGCAGGACCAGCTCGTCGCGCATACTCAATGCTTCTCCCCTTACCTTTTCGTCACGGTCTCGTCAAAGTTCATGATCGCTTCGGCCACGACCGTCAAGGCGGCCAAGTCGGCGGCGTCCAGCTTCTCGTCTCGCCGGTGATCGCCGACGGCCAGGAACTGCAGGGCTGCCTCCGGGCGCGCGGCAAATTCCTGACGCTGTTCGTCCCACAGTTGCTGCAGGACGCGCAGTTCGGCGTCCGCCGGCGGGCGGCTGGTCAGCATGCGGAACGTCCAAGCCAGACGATCGGCAACTTGCGGCCCGCACTCGACCAGTGCCCGCTGGGCCAGCCCGCGGGCGGCTTCGACATACTGCGGATCGTTCAGCAATACCAAGGCCTGCAGCGGCGTCGAGGTCGTCGCCCGCTTGACCACGCAAACCTCGCGTTTGGCGGCGTCCAGTGTGACCATGGCTGGCGGCGGCGAGGTGCGTTTCCAGAATGTGTACAGGCTGCGCCGGTGGCTGCCCTCGCCGACGTCGCGGTCGTACTTGGCGCCTGACTTCTCTTCCCACAACCCGGCTGGTTGATAGGGCTTGACCGGCGGACCGCCCACGCGCGACACTAGCAGGCCGCTGGCGAACAGGGCGTTGTCGCGGATCATCTCGGCCGGCAGGCGGTAACGCGGACCGCGGGCCAGCAGCACGTTGTCGGGATCGCGCGCCAGCAGTTCGGCGGAACAGACCGAATCCTGCCGGTACGTGGCCGACAGGACCATGCGTCGCAGCAACGCCTTGACGTCCCAGCCGGAATCGACGAACGAGCGGGCCAGCCAATCGAGCAGTTCGGGATGGGAAGGCAACTGGCCTTGGCTGCCCAGATCCTCCGGCGTGGTGACGATGCCCCGGCCGAACAGGAGTTGCCAGAACCGATTCACGGCCACGCGAGCGGTCAACGGATGCCGGGGATCGGTCAGCCAGTGGGCCAGGCCCAAACGGTTCTTCGGCCAAGCATCCTCCCACGGCAGGATCGCGTCCGGCACGCCGGGTTGGACTTGCTCGCCCGGCGCGTCGTAGGCTCCTCGCTGCAAGACAAATGCCGGCCGCGGTTGGTCCATTTCGCGCATGACCATCAGCTCCGGCACTGCATCAATCACGGCACTGCGCTGCTGGCGCAATTCGGTCAAGGCGGCGACGGCCTCGCGATAGGGCTGGTCAAAGCGGGCCAAGTAGTAGTCGAACAGTGCCTGTTTCTGATCGGCCGTCAGCGAGTCGGCCGGGACGGCCAGCGCTTCGGCCAAAGACTTGACGTCGCACGCGTGCGCGGCCTCGATCGTGGTCAGGCAGCGATCGAAGACTTGTAGCTCGTCGACCAGCCCGTTCTTGAAACCGCGATCGCGGAACCGCTGGCCGAGCGTCAGCTCGTTGGCTCCCCCGCCGGTGATCTCCTTGAACAGCTGATCCCGCACGATCTCGCAGTCCGCGGGTTGGCCGTTGACGAACAACCTCAGTCCCGCGGCCCGGCTCGAACCGTCGTAGGCCATGACAACGTGCACCCACTGGTCTGTGACGATGGGCTGTTTGGTGCGGATGCGAATGGCATTTCCCGGCCAGAAGTGGATCAGGGCGGCGCTCAACCGGCCGTCTTCTAACAGCAGTTCGTAACCGCGGCTGCCGGCGTCGGTCCAGGCCCGCGAGCGATGAAAGACCACCGCTCGGTCCTTGACATCGGGCGTGTTGATCCACAAGGCAATCGAGAACGGCTGGTTGCGGCCGAAGTCGCCGCCCAAGGGCGTCGTGACGTTGTTCTCGCCGCTCAGTTTCAGCCCGTTGCCGATCCGGCCGGCGACGACTTGGGGATCCTCAAAGATCGTGGCCGGCTTGTCGGCGGCCGCTCGGTTGGCCAGCTTCCCGGACTCGATGGCCTCGAACGGATAGTCGGCGATCAGGCCGGCCAGTTCGGGGCTGCCGCGGTCGCCGGCCAGCCATTGCTCGAACCCCGGCCGGCGGCTGTCCGCCAAGGCCGGCAGTTGCCGCTCGGCCTGCGCGATCTGCTGGTTCAGACCGTCCAGCCGCTGCTGCTGGTCGTCGCTCGTCAGCAACAGCGTCGGGTTGGGCATGGCATCGGTGAAGTGCGAGTACAACCCGCATTCGTCGATGTTGTTGAAGAAACTGAACAGCTGGTAGTAGTTCCGCTGGCTGAGCGGATCGTACTTGTGGTCGTGGCAGCGGGCGCATTCCATGGTCAGGCCCAGCACCGCCGCGCCCAGCGTGTTCGTGCGGTCGCACACGTAATCGACGCGGAATTCCTCTTCGATGCTGCCGCCTTCGTTCGTCTGACGATGCATCCGGTTGAAAGCCGTGGCAATCAACTGGTCGCGCGTCGGCTCGGGCAGCAGGTCGCCCGCCAGTTGCCAAGTGAGGAACTGGTCGTACGGCAGGTTCGCATTGAACGCGCGGATCACCCAGTCGCGATACGGCCAGACAGCGCGATACACGTCGGCTTGATAGCCGTAGGTGTCGGCATATCGGGCCGCGTCCAGCCAGTCCACGGCCAGGCGTTCTCCGAAACGCTCCGAGGCGAGCAACCGGTCGACCAGGCGTTCGCAAGCGTCCGCGGAACGATCCGCCAGGAATTCGTCGATCTCGGCCGGCGTGGGCCCGACGCCGGTCAGGTCGAAACTGAGGCGCCGAATCAGACGCTGGCGGTCGGCTTCGGCGGCGGGCGCAAGCCCCTCGGCTTCCAGTCGAGCCAGCACGAAGTGATCGATTTCGTTTCGCGGCCAGTCCTGCCGTCGGACTGCGGGCATCGCCACAGCCTGCAAGGGAATGAACGACCAGTGCGGCTTCCACTGCGCGCCCTGCTCGATCCAGCGGCGGATCGTCGCAATTTCGTCGGCGGTCAGAGACAGCTTGGAATCCGGCGGCGGCATGCGGAGGTCGTCGTCCGCGGCCGAGATCCGCAAGGCCAGTTCGCTGTGCGCCGGATCGCCCGGCTTGACGACGTGGGTGGCAACGCCCGAGGTGACCGTCGCGAACAGCCCGTCCTTGCTGTCCAGTCGCAGGTCCGCTTGCCGGTTTCCCTGGTCCGGACCGTGGCACTGATAGCAGCGGTCCGAGAGGATCGGCCGGACGTGAAAGTTATAGTCCACGCGGTCGGGGACGGCGGCGGGAGAGGTGGCGGCGAGAGCCGCCCAGAAGGCAATCCAGATCGAGGTGGTCGCGAGTCGCTTCATCTGCAAGGGTTCCCGCCGGCTGTTACGAAACGTGCACGGCTTGACGTTCTACGCCGTCTCCGAAGTCACGCCTTGGGCGCAAGGCTCAGACGTACAGAATTGAAATTTGGCCGAGTACGGGCCACACAAACCCGAAGCGCAAGCGAGTGGGGCCCTCTCGCTGGCGCTTCGGGTTACAGTGCGCCACATTCCGCTCAAGGCCGTCTATGGACCGCACACCCACGCCATTCTAGCCGCTTCTCAGAACCGGACCACCTGTCCGGTCTGCGAAGATTCGACGGCGGCGGCCAGCAGGGCGACCGCGGCCCGGGATTCCTCGGGTGTGATCCGCTCGGGGCGGCGGCCGGCGACGATGCAATCGGCGAAATAGCGGAGTTCCGCCCGCAGGATTCCAAACCGCTGGCCAAAGACATTCGGCCAGTACAGCGTATCCGGCAAATGGTTGCCTGACCCGTCGTGGATCTCCAGACCGGCTTCGCCACAGTTGATGTACAACGCACCCTCGGTCCCGATGATCTCCATCCGCGCATCGATCTGGTACGGGCTGGTCTCCGGCAGGTGCCAGATGGATTCGATCACGGCGATGGCCCCGCTGTCCAGCCTCGCCATAGCCCAGCCGCCGTCGGGATACTTGTTCCGGCCCGGATGGATCTCCTGGGCATAGACGCTGACCGGTTTGGCGCCGCTGAACCAGAGCATCAGATCGCCGTCGTGAATGCCGTCGCCCATCAACGCCGAGATGGCATCCAGCACCAGTCGGCCGATCTTGACCGACAGGTTGCGGCGGGCGTGCATCGATACGATCTTGCCGATCCGGCCTTCGTCGATCGCCTGTTTGGCCAAGGCTACGCGGGGATCGAAGCGGCAGATGTGCCCGACCATGAAATAGCCGGTTGCCTGGTCGGCCGCGGCCAGGATCCGGTCGCAGTCGGCCACCGTCGGTGCCATCGGCTTTTCCAGGAACACGTGCTTGCCGCTCCGCAGCGCGTCGATGGCAATGTCCCGGTGGTCGTTGATGTGCGTAATCACGCCGACCACGTCGATCTCTGGATCCGCCAACAGTCCGCGGTAATCCGTGTACCGCTTGGGCACCTGAAAGCGGTCGGCCACTTCGGCCAACCGCTGCGGTCGCCGCGTGCACACGGCAGCCAGTTCGATCCCGGGCATCGTCGCCAGAGCCTCGGCGTGGACTTCGCCAAACCAGCCCAAGCCGATCAGGCCCCAGCGGAGGCTTTTCCTCGGTGTCAGACTCATCAGAAAATCCTTCGCTTGCCGTTACAGTTCCGTCCAGGCGCCGGGCACGGGGACGGGATAGAATCCGCGTTCGTCCACTTTGGCGGGCGGTTCGCTGTTCTCGTCCATCGTGTCGATGTACGGGCACCACTGGAAGTTCGACGCCATGACCTGGTCCCACGTCACGACTTGACCGGTGTGCATCGCGGCTCGACCCATCATGTCCGCCGCGTTGGACATGGCGGCCCGCTTGGCCTCGTTGTGTGGCCGATCGTTGCGGATCGCGTCCAGCATGGCATTCCACTCGGCCTGCCAGGGCGTCTCCTTCTCGTCGGGCGCTTTCCAATCGATATTGTCCCGGGTGCAGCGCTGGTCGCGATAGGTATGCACGGTTCCCGCGTGGATACTCCCGGAGAACTGGGCCGCGCACTTGGTTCCGTGGACAAAGGTCGAGAACTCGTTGTAGCAGTTCGACAAGTACCGGACGACGTGATAGGCCTTGGTGCCATCGGGAAAGGTCCATTCGACGGAGAACGAGTCCCAGTTCTGGCTGCGGTCGGTGCTGTTGGCCGCGCGCCCGCCGACCCCGTGGGCCGAGACGGGCCAGGCGTCCTTGAGCCAGCACAGTTCGTCGATCTGGTGGATGTCCATCTCGGCCCACAAACCGCCGGCGACCCACAGGAAGCGGATGAAGTTGCGGATTTGCCAGAACAGTTCCTTTTCCGCCTCCGGCTTGGGCCCCAGCGGTCCGACCGGCTCCATCCGGTAGGCTCGGATCAGCTGGATGTCGCCGAGCGCCCCGTCACGGATGCGTTTGATCAGCTCGTGACGGTTCACCGAGTGGCGGCACATCAGGCCGGCAGCGATCTTCAGGTTCTTCTTTTCCGCCTCCTCGCCCGCCGCGATGATCCGCCGCAAGGCCGGGGGATCGGTCCCGAAGGATTTTTCCATGAATGCATTCACGCCCTTGGCGACGGCATACTCCAGTTGCACGGGCCGCCAGGCGGCGTACCCGCACAACATGGCCACGTCGCCGGGCCGCAGACAGTCGATCGCTTTCTTGTAGCCGTCGAACCCCAGGAAGCGACGTTCCGGCGGCGCGTCGACGTGGTCGGGGAACTGCGTGCTGAGCGCCTTGTGAGAACCGTTCAGGCGGTTCTCGAAAATGTCGGCCATCGCCACCAGCTTGACCGGGCCGCCCGTCGCGCGGAACGCGTCCGCCGCCGCCCCGCTGCCGCGGCCGCCGCAGCCGATCAGGGCCAGGCGAATCGTGTTGTCCTCAGCCGCATGAACGTGCGGCAGCGTCACGGCGGCCAGCGCCGAGCCGGCCGCCAGTTTGCCGCTCCACTGCAAGAACTCGCGGCGTGAGGGGGTGGTCGAGCCGGCCTGCGACGTTCGGTGTTGCTGGGTCATGGCTGCCCTTTCTGCTGCTGGAGGGATGATATCGTCAACGGCATGTCGCCGGGGCTGTTCAGTCTGGGATGTCGAAATGGCCGCGTCAAGAGTGGGCAATGGACATTTCCAGCGGCAGTCAACCACGCCCGTCCCGGTGTGGCACGGCTCACTCGCACACCGCCGAGAAGCCCACCCTTGGAAACAGACGCGTTCGGTGTGCGAGTTAGCCGTGCGGGCAGAGCCCGACGACCCGTCGTAGAACCCGCAGCGCATCAGCACTGCTGACTCACCCGCCGGCACGGCCGTTTCGCCGAATTCCGGCCGTCGAACGGCGGGCGAGTAAGCAGTGCCACACGCCTTCGCGGTGAGCATTCACCGGCCTTCCGCCTGCAGCGACTCGCGGACCAACCGCGGCAGGTACTTGACCGGGACCGCGCCCAGGTTCAAGACCGCTTCGTGATACCGGTCCAGGCGGAACTCGTCGCCCAGCTCGCGCTGGATCTGCTGCCGCAGCCGGTACAGGGCCATGCGGCCCACGAAGTAGGTCGACAGCTGACACGAGGACTGCTTGGCCCGGATGACCTTCAGCCGCGCCTCGCCTTCCGCTTGAAAAGCTCCCTCGGTCAGGAACTTCAGCGCCTCGTCGTCGGTCATCCCGCTGCAGTGCAGGCGATGGTCGAGGATCGCG
This sequence comes from uncultured Planctomycetaceae bacterium, assembly GCA_903927685.1. Next base: position 12,313 of record CAIYOB010001548.1, on the reverse strand, counting down.
TTGGCCACCGCCCGCAGGTAGAACTTCAGTTGCGTCAGCCGCAAGGCCAAGTCGCCCTCGCCGTAGCCTTGGTCCAGCATCATCTGTTCGGTGTAGACCGCCCAGCCCTCGATGTAGACCCCCGAGCCCAGCACGCGGCGGATCAGCGACGGCACGCGATTGGAATACTCCAGCTGGACATAGTGCCCCGGATACGCTTCGTGGATCGTCAAGATCTGCAGCATGTGGCGGTTGTATTCCTCCAGCAAGCTCTTGACCCGCTGCGGATCCCAGTCCTTGGGCGGCGGGCTGACGGCATAGGCGCTGGGCGCGGTGACGTCCAGCGGCGGGGCGGGGTTCAAGTAGGCCGTCGAGTTGCCGCGCTGGAACTCGGGCATCTCGATCACCTGGCAGCGGTCCGGATCCGGCAGTTGCAGGATCTGCTGCTGGCGGATGAACTGGCGGATGCGATCGACGGTCGCCCGGGCGTCCTGGGTCAGCGTTTCCGGCGGCCCGTGCTCCTGGCCGACCGCACGCAGCACGCGGGCGACAGTCTCCCGCCGACCGGCTTCGTCGTCCGGCGGCAGCGGTTGGCCGGCACAGTAGCGGGCCCACAGCTGGCGGGCGATCACGTACATGTCCCGCTCGACCCGTGCGAATTCGGTTTCCGCCTCGGCCAGCACCTGGTCGGCCGTGAGGCCGGCGTCCAATTCCAACTCCAGTTTCTGGGCGAACTTGTCGCGGCCCAGTTGCCAACTCCCGTGGGCCCGCGGCAGCAGATCCTGTTCGAGAAAGGTTTGATACTCCTGCAGGCAGGCCACAACGGGAGCGGCGGCTGCTTCCAGCGCCGCCCGCTGGGGCGTCTCGCCGACGAACTCGAACAACTCCTGCTGGTAGAACGCGATCGAGCCGCGGTTCTGGCGGATCGCGGTCTCGGTGGCCACCGGCGAGGGATTCCGCAAGTTCTCGCGGGCGGCGGCCACGACCTGGGGAATCTGCGCCATGCGGGCGATCGCGTTGGCCAGGTTCTGCTCCTTAGGCAACGTCGATTGCGTCAGCAGCAGGTAGATGCTGTCGGAGATGTACTCGTTGTAGACGCGCGGATCGTCCTCAAACGGCGTCGTGTTGTCGAGCAGCCACAGCGCGCGGGTCAGTTCGTGTTGCAGGATCTCGAAGTCAACTTGGCCTGCCGGGGACAGGCGTTCCTTAGCCACCGCCTGGGGCAACTGTTCGAGCGTCTTGCGAACGTGCGCGTGCCAGCGCTGGCGAGCCCCGGCGGACAGGTCGTCCAGCCGGTCGTCAAAGCGATGCTCGCCCAACCGCGTCGCGTCCAGCGGACGGAGGGCAAAGGTCTGGTCCAAGTACTGCCGGAAGAAAGCTTCCAGCTTGGCGTCCTCCGCCGGCGAATCGGCGGCGGCAAGTACGGTAGCAAACAACGACATGATTAACATGGCATCAAGAAGGTACGATAGTTTCATGGAATCGGCTCCTATTCCTGCACGGGAACCATCACGCGTTTGCCGGTGTCGTACACGAGCACCGCGCGGCACGGCTCGTCCCTGGTCCGCGCGTTGTGCTTCACGCCCCGCGGGATCCGAAGTGTATCGCCCGCTTTGACGGTCACCCAGCGGTCACCGACGCGGTGCTCGCACGAGCCTTCCAGGACGTGCAGGTACTCGGCGCTGTTGGGATGCACGTGCAGCGGGTTGGTCTGGTGGGGCTTGATGTACACCATCCCGAACGTCATCTCGGCCGCGGGGTCCACCTGATCATTGACCAGCCAACGGAGCCAGCCCCAGGGATATTCTTGGACTTCGGCCTTGTCGAACTTCTGCAATGTGATGGGCAGCACGGCTTGTTCGCCTTTCCCGGTTTCCACGGCGGGTGTCGCCTCGGCGGCGGACGCTGCCAGGCCAGATAGATTCAGGATCGCCACCGCCGCCAGACCGGCACTCGTTCGCCGCCACGACATGAGCCACCTCGCTTTCGAGAGTACTGTTCGCTGAGACGTCACAGGCCACCATCGTAAGCAGGTCTGTCGAGCAAGGCAACTGCGGGCAACTCGGTTCGGGCAACTCGGTTCGGCCCGATCCGCGCAAGAGCGTGACGACATCAACGGCACGATCGGAGGCCAGTTTCCCGTTTGGTGCTGTTGCGGCCCCTTGTCAAGCCGGACTAGAATGCGTTCCCGTCCCCAACGATGTCTCCCACAACAATCCAGCCGAGGAAGACCATGAATCGCTCGCCCCGCAACCAGCGTTCTCGAACCACCGCAGCCGCCGCGCCGACCCGCCGCGAATTCCTGCAGCGGGCCGCCGCGGCGAGCGCCGTCTTTGCTGTTCCCCACATCGCGACCGGGCCGCTGTTCGGCGCCGCCGCGCCGAACGAGCGCGTCAACGTCGGTCTGCTGGGCAGCGGCAACATCGCCAACTATCACATGGGCTTTCTGGGCGAGATGCCGGACGTGCGGATCGTGGCCGTGGCCGATGCCTATCGGAGTCGCCGCGAAGCCGCCGCGGCCCGGTTGAATACCAAGTACGGGGACAGCGGCCTGGTCAAAGCCTACGCCGACTTTCGCGAGATCCTGGCTCGGCCTGACGTGGACGCCGTCGTCGTGGCCGCGCACGACAACTGGCACATGCCGATGTCCATCGCGGCCGCCAAGGCGGGCAAGGATGTCTACTGCCAGAAGCCGCTGGGCCTCGATTTCGGCTTGACCAAGCTGCTGCGGACGGTCATCCACGAGCGGCAACGGGTCTTTCAGTTCGGAACCCAATACCGGTCAATGGCCCGCTATCGGCAGATGGTCCAGTTGGTTCGCAACGGCTACATCGGCCAACTGCAGCGAATCGACTTGTGGTGCCGCGACGTGTCGTTCAACGTGGACCAGTATCAAGTCAAGCCCTACGGGTCGGCCGAGATCGTGCCGGTGCCCGAGGACCTGAACTTCGACGCCTGGATGGGGCCGTCCCAGATGGTGCCCTATACCGTTGATCGCGCGACCTGCTGGGGCGGCTATCACTGCCCCGAGACTTCGCTGGGCTTCATCGCCGGCTGCGGCATCCACGAACTCGGCCTCGCCCAGTGGGGCAACAAGGCGGATCACACCAGCCCGATCCGCTATGCCGGAACCGGCGAGGTGCCCAGCGAAGGCGTGTTCCGCACGCTCGCCCGCTGGGATGTGACGTGCGAGTATGCCAACGGCGTGAAACTGCGTGTCATGGACCACCGGACGGCCAAGACGGTCGCCGGGGCGTACCTGCCCAGCTGGCACGACGGCGACGGTGTCGTGTTCCACGGAAGCGAAGGCTGGATCAGCGACGCCGAAGGCTTCTGTGCCAGCGACAAGTCGCTGTGGCGAGTCGCCTTCAAGCCCGACGACGAGCAGCTGCCCGTCTCGCCCGAGCACAATCGCAACTTCATCGATTGCGTCAAGTCTCGCCAGGAGACCATCTGCCCAGTGGAAATGGCGATCCGCTGCGACGCGATCTGCCAATTGGCGAACGTCGCCGCGCAGACGGGACGGGTGATCAACTGGGATCCGGAAAAGGAAGAAATTGTCGGCGACGCCGAAGCGGCCCGGATGCTGACTCGACCCTACCGCGAAGAGTGGAAAGTGTGGTAGAGCCGCGGTCTCGGGCAAGGGACGCCCGACAATCGCCCGTGGTCCGCTAAGACCGGCTTGCGTCAACGGGATTCTCGCCCCTATAATTACGGTATGACACCTACGCTCAGCAGCGAATTGCAGCGCGCCTTGGATCAAAGCGGAGGACAGGTCCTGCGCGTCGAAGATCCCCGCACGCACAAAGCCTACGCGATCGTGGATTGGGACGTCGCGAGCAACTGGATCGAGGCCAATCACGAGGGCGTCGAGGACTGGTCGGAGGAAAAGAACGCCCGACGTTGCGCCCTGATCCGCAAGAAGTTCGCCGATGGCCTAACCCCGGCCGAGATGGCTGAGCTGGATCAGCTTCAGGAACAAGTCGGTCAGTTTCGCGAGCACTTTGGCCCCCTGGCTGCTGGTACCCTGCACGCCCTGGATTCGGAGTTGCAGCGCATGCGGAATGCGCAGAGTCGGCCTGAAGCATGAGTCCGTTCGCATACCCCGCCCTACCCCATATCCGCCGCCATGGCCCGCAAGGCTACAACGACACGGAGAGCTTTCGCCCGTGGCTGCGAGACGAGTTCATGTTCCGGTGTGTGTTCTGTCTTGTGCGCGAGCGATGGGAGAAACGAGTCGGATGATTTGCGATCGATCACCTCCGCCCGCAATCGTTGTTTCCCGAATGGAGAGTCGAATACGGGAACCTGCTCTACGTGTGCACAAGCTGCAACGCGGTCAAGGGGGAGCAGGAAGTCGGGGATCCGACACAAGTGCTCCTGTCCACGTCCGTACGGATTGATGACGATGGCACCTTGGTGGGCATGACGCGTGAGGCGGCGAAGATGTTGGAACTGATGCACCTGAACTTCCACACCCTGCGCCAGCGGCGGCGACTGCTAATCGCTGCAATGCGGGTGCTTCGGGAACACGAGCCCGAGTTGTACATGCAATGGATGGGATTTCCGGACGATCTTCCCGATCTATCGCGTTCCCGACCGCCCGGAGGCAATTCACGTCCCGAGGGACTCGCGAAGTCGTTCCACGCGTGCCGCCAGCGGGGTGAACTTCCAGCGACCTATTAGGCTGGTCACCGCAGTACCTCAGGAGAGCGACGCTAACACGGGTGGGCCACCATCCTTCGATTCACAACGCCGCCCCTCGAGGCAGCTTTGCTTCCGCGAAACCGCAGGCACCGGTGTTGACGCTCCGAGCAATGCGCAGTCTGATGTTCCGTGGGGGCTGCCGGGCGATCCGTTGGCGATCCCCTCCGTACCTCTTGTTCCTGCCACAGCAAGGAGAAATGAATCATGCGTTCCCCAGACACCGCGTCGCGCCGGGAGTTTCTCAAGTCGTCGTCGGTCCTCGTCGCCGGTGCCTCGCTGGCCGGCGGCTTGTCCGTTGCCCGCAGCGCCCATGCGGCCGGCAGCGATGTGATCAAGCTGGCGCTGATCGGCTCCGGCGGCCGCGGCGTCGGCGCGGCGTCGCAGTTGATGACCGCGGACAAGAACCTGCAGCTGATTGCCATCGCCGACGCGTTTGACAAGCGGGCCAACGATGCGCTGCAGCGGCTGAAGAAGCAGTTCGGCGACCAGGTGACGGCGACGGCGGAACAGGTGTACACGGGTTTGAAGGCGTACGACCAGGCGATTGCCAGCGGCGCGGACCTGGTCGTGCTGGCCACCCCGCCGGGATTTCGGCCCCTGCAGTACAAGGCGGCCATTGCAGCCGGCAAGCACGTGTTCATGGAAAAGCCCTGCTGCGTCGATGCGCCCGGCTATCAGATCCTGATGGAAACGAACAAGCTGGCCGACGAAAAGAACCTGCTGGTCGGCGTAGGCTTGCAGCGGCGGCACCAGCCGAATTACATCGAGACGATCCAGCGGATCCATGACGGAGCGTTGGGCGATATCGTCACGTTGCGGGTCTACTGGAACGGCGGTGGGATCTGGAATCGGGCTCGCGAAGAAGGCATGTCCGAGATGCAGTACCAGGTGCACAACTGGTACCACTTCTGCTGGCTCAGCGGCGACAACATTGGCGAGCAGCACATCCACAACATCGACATCGGCAACTGGGTCAAGGGCGACCAGCATCCCGTCGAGGCCAATGGCATGGGCGGCTGCACCGCCCGCTACCTGGGCCAGAACAAGGGCACGGGGCAGATTTTCGACCACCATTTCGTCGAGTTCACCTACGCCGACGGCACGAAGATGTTCAGCCAGTGCCGGCACATGAAAGGCTGCTTCAACAACGTCGCCGAAGCGGCCCACGGCACCAAAGGCACGTCGAACTGCGCTGGGCAGATCGAAGGAGCCAACGCCTGGCAGTTCGACGGCCCGAAAGTCAACGGGCACCTGCAGGAACAGATCGATCTGGTCGCCGCGCTCCGCGCGGGCAAACGCTACAACGAAGGCTACTACGGGGCCAACAGCAGCATGACCGCGGTCCTGGGCCGCATCGCCAACTATTCGGGCAAGGTCGTCAAGTGGGACGACCTGGTCGCCAAGGGCGGGAGCGAATTCCCTCAGGATCTGGCCTGGGACGCCTCGGCCCCCGTCCAGAAAGACGCCGACGGCAACTACCCCATTCCAATGCCCGGCGAGTATTCGCCGTACGCGTGAGCTGGGGCGCAAAACTACACGGAGGAAGGAGCAGAGAAGGATGATGCGATACGTTCCCCAGTTGCCGGGCAGACGTCGTCTGCCCGGCCGTCTTGCCTTGTTACTGACATTCCTGGCGGCCGCCCCTGCTTGGGCGCAGGGCGAGGCCTATGTCGGCGAGCCGTTTGGCGTCGGCTTGGCGACCTTGACGCTGACGGACGCCCAGGCGGAAGCCACGGCGCGGCTCGATGGGTTCGCCTTGGCCGAGGCGAACGGACGTGCTGTCTACCCGGCCTTCTCGCAAGGCCGCGTCCTGCGTCTGCTGGGCGAGATCCTGGGCGACACGCTGCCCGTTTCGCCCCCGAATGTGCTGAACGTCTTGTTCTTGTTCCAGGGCGATCAGCCGCTCGAGCTGACCGTGTACGCTCCCGCTCCGCGGCAGTTTCGCGTCGTGCCGCAGCGGGGGACGAATCCGCGCGGCCAGCAGCGTCTGTTCCAGCGCTGGTGGCGCGAGTACAACGCCCTGGCTCGCCAGCAAGCCGACGACGGCGACTACCCGCCGATCGTGCAGACCTACCTGACGTCCATGTTTACACGCCGGCTGGGCTTGCAGCCGCCGTTGCTGAGCCGTGCGGGCGAGCGGCAGCCGGCCTTGCCGCTGCAGACGCTGGAACTGGTCATGGGCGCTGAACGCTTGAGGCTGGACACGCTCCGGCAGACGAATACCGTGGGCTATCGGCCCGGTGAGGCGGCGGATCTGCCGGTTCCGCCGGAGATTCCCTGGCAACCGTTGGCGCCGCCCACGGCGGGCGCGACCGTCGAGATCGAACCGCTTGCGATGCATGTGCCGGAGGATTGCTTCTACATCCGGTTCGGGAGTTTCCAGAACTACCTGTGGTTCGACAAGCTGCAGCAGGAGAACGGCGGCGATCTCGAACGCATGCTCACGCTGCGCGGCTTCGACGACCGGGCGGGCGAGCGCATGCAGCGGCAACTGGCCCTGGAGTCGTCCCCCTTGGGGGACTTGCTGGGCCCGGCAGTGATCGCCGACGTGGCCCTGATCGGCCGCGACTTGTTCCTGCGGGAAGGCGCCGCCGTCGGGATGCTGTTTCAGGCCCGCAACGCACTGCTGGGAAACGACATCGCCAAGCAGCAGAGAACGGCGTTGGAGGCCGAGCGGGCCAACGGGGCCACGCTGCAGACGGTGCAGGTCGGCGGCCGCGACGTGTCGTTCCTGTCGACTCCGGACAACCGCCTGCGATCGTATTACGTGGTCGACGGGGATTACCACCTGGTGACCACCTCGCGGGCGATCGTCGAACGCTTCCTGGCGGTCCGCGACGGCCAGGGCGTGCTGGGCGCCAATGCCGAGTTTCGACATGCCCGGACCGTCATGCCCATCAGCCGTCAGGACACCGTGTTCGTGTTCTTCTCGTCGGCCTTTCAACAGGGCCTGCTCAGCCCCCACTACCAGGTCGAACTGCGGCGGCGACTGCAGGCTGCCACCGATCTGGAATTAGTGCAATTGGCGCAGTGGGCGGCGCGGGCCGAAGGCCAGCCCGCCCAGACTCTGGCGGACTTGGTTGCCGGTCAACTGCTGCCGCCCGGGTTTGGAACGCGGCCCGATGGCAGCGGCCCCACCGTGGTCGATGGACGGTGGGTGGATTCGCTGCGCGGGCCGCGCGGTAGCATGGTCCCCATTCCCGACATGCCCGTGCAGGGCGTGACGCGGGACGAGGCTGCGCGGCTGGCGGAATTGGCCCAGTTCGTCGGCGCGGGGTGGCGGCAGATGGATCCCTTGATGGTCGGCATCCAGCGGTTTGCGCTCGATCAACAGGGCCGGGAGCGGCTGGTGATCGACGCTCACTTGTCGCCATTTGCGGATCGGAAATACGGTTGGGTCACGTCCCTGATCGGAGTGCCCACGCCCACGCAGATTCGGCGGGCGGAGGGGGATATCATCACCGTCCAGGCCGCGGTGAAAGGCGGGTTGCTGGTGCCCACGATTCCGCCGCATCACCTGTTCCTGGGCGTGCAGGACATGGAGCCGTTGGCGGACCGGCAAGCTGGCGGCCTGCTGCAGTCGCTAATGGCGTTCCGTTCGACGCCGGGCTACTTGGGCGCTTGGCCCAAGCCCGGGTTTCTGGACCTGTTACCGCTGGGCCTGGGCGGCGGGCCGCCGGATGCCGCTGGCTACTCCGCGCTGCCGCTGGGCGTCTTCCGGCGACAGTGGGATTCCTTCTCGGCACTGGCCCTGGACCCCAACTTGCTCGCCCGCGTCACACCGCAGCTGGCGGCCGACCAGGCAGAGAACGATGCTCAGGTCCGCGTTCACGTCGGCGACGTGTCGCAGGCCCGATTGAAGAGTTGGGTTAATTCGGCAGCCTACTCGCGCGCTCGGCAGGCGTCCGCGGGCAACGTCAAGCTGCTGCACGCCCTGTCCCAGCAGTTGGGCGTACCCAGGGACCGTGCGCTCGCAGCGGCTGAGGACTTGCTGGACGCCAGGTTGCTGTGCTCGCTGGGCGGCGAGTACCAGTTGACCGAGACCGCGGGGCAAGTGGCCCTGTGGAAGTCAGATCGGTGGCCGGACGCCGGCGCCGCTGCGGCCGAGGACGAGTACCGTGCGCCGTTGTTGGCGTGGTTCCGCGGACTGGACGCCGATCTGACCATGTACGACAGCCGAGTCGTGCTCCACGCCACGCTGGACATGCAGCGCAAGCCCACGGAGCCCAAGATCGAACTACCGTTCTTCAACAACCTGTTCGGCGGCGGCAAGAAGAAGCCGGAAGCCCAGAAGCCGCCGGTGCCGCCCCCGCCGCCGCCGGGCGAGGAGTTGATCGAGCCCGAAGCCGTCAGGGCACCGCCGGGCGAAAAGTCGCCGCCGTAGCTGCGTGTCCGGCCGGGGAGCGGGAGTCACGAGCTGTCGCAGCCACGGCAGCGACGTTTGGGAGGATTGGGAGCATTCGCGTCGCGCATGTGGAGTCTGATTTGGAGATGAGATCCGAAATTGGAGATTCCAGCTTTGAGATTTGCAGTCGAAAACCTGGGATCTGAAATCGGAGATTGGGAATCTGAAGTCGGCGATCTCGGACTTGAAATCCCAGATTTGTAATCTGAAATCGACGATCTCGGATCTGAGATTCGAACGGCAAATCTGAGATTTGGGATCGGGCTGCGGCTACAACCCGCCTCCGCGTGACCAACAAGCCGGCCCTTGCGGCCGCCACTGCTGAGACGTTTGAAACACTCGTAGGAGATGCCTTCATGCCGGAAGTGACTGACGACCAGGAACGGTACGACCGGTACTATCGCATCGTGACGGCGGCGGCAGCTCAGGACATTTTTTCTCTGGCGGACGTCAAGGCGGCCTGCGCCGACGAACACCCCGCTTACGTCACGCGCGTGGTCTCGGACTTGGAAAACGATCGACTCGTGCACTCCGTCGATGCCGAGGCTAAGCAGTATCGGTGGGCGGCCGATCGCGACCAGCTGGTGTTGGAACAGTGGGCGCGGTCCCAGATCTTTACCAACCGGATGACTCGCTCGCCGGTCGACGAGCGGCCGCGTGAGCGGCTGTTGCGGCTGGGCGCGGCGAAACTGCGGACCGCGGAACTGCTGGCCATCCTGATTCGGACCGGCCGCAAAGGCGTGACGGCCCTGCAGGCGGGCGAAACCATCGCCACCGAGTACGCCGATAAGTTGGACCAGTTGAAGGACGCGGGGCGCGGCGAGTTGGCCCGGCTGAGCCCGGTGATCCAGGACACGGCGTTCTGCCAGATCATGGCCGGCATCGAACTGGGGCGGAGGATCGGAGCGGCGATGGCGGAAAAAGCGGAGCGCGTCGTCAACATCCGCGGCTCGCACGACGCGCTGTCCTACTGCCGCCGCCGCTTTGCCCGGCTGGCCGTCGACAGCCGGCAGGAGGAGTTCTATGTCGTCACGCTGGACACCAAGAATCACATCCTGAACGACCACCTGGTCAGCCGCGGCTTGCTGGACCAGACGGTGGTGCACCCGCGCGAGGTCTTTCGGCCGGCGATCAAGGATGCTGCCAAGTCCGTGATCCTGGTGCACAATCACCCCTCGGGCGATGCGACGCCCAGCGACAAGGACTTGGCGCTGACGCGGCGGCTGGAGGAAGCCGGCAAGCTGCTCGACATCCAGGTCTTGGACCACGTCGTCGTCGCTGCCGACGAAGCCGTGAGCTTGCGGGAATACCAGAGCATGGGGTTCGATTAAGCCCCGCCTGCCAGCCCCACACGGGAAACGGGCCTCCGGCAGGGCACCGCCAATAACACGCCCGCTTGACGTTGACACGGCCGATCTCCGAAGGAGGGCAACGCAGCCTCCAGTTTCTCCACCTTAGAAAGGACTAACGATGAACCCTGGACTGGGAGTGCAGGTGATTCCACAGCCGCTGAGCGGGGCTGACCACGGCCGCCCGGTCCAGGGCCAATGGCCCGTGGGGCAGCAGGTAGACGATCTGAGTCTGCGGAGTGCTGACGGCGAGTTTCTGGCCCCACAGATTGAGCACGGATAGCCAGTCGCCGCCGTCGTAATAGCGGGTCACGTCATAGCCGACGTCGGAGTGTGCCGCTTCCCAGCGGCGCTGAATGACGACGCCCAACCCGCCGCCGCCGTCCTGCGTGAAAGCACAGTCGAACCATCCGGCCAGCCGCGCATTGTCGGGACTGGGACCCGAACCCAGGTAGCCGAACAGGAGGTCCGAATACTCGGAACCGTCCCGCAAGACGCCGCGCAGGACGAGTCCGCCGACGCCTGGCTGCAGGGCGTACACGCCACCACGCTGCGGCATCCGGCAGCCCTCGGACGAGACCGTGACGGTCAGCTCGGCTCGCGGACGGAAATACCGCTCGATACGAATTACCGGAGCCGCCGCATAGCAGAAATAACGGCTGAAGCCTTCGGCCTGAGGGCTGTCGAAGGGGATCGTGACCAGCAGTCCGCCGGGCAATTCCTGCACCTGGGCCGGCTGTGTTCCGCTGCAGCCGGTGCTGGAAAAAGCCCAGGGCGAGCCGAGGAGTTCCGGTCCTTCGGCCTGGACCTTGAGCGAACGGATCTGATCCTCCGCCAGATCCAGGATGGCGCTGTAGCCGGAGCCGCTCACGGTCAGCGAGTCTCCGCTGCGGGCCGTCGTCAAACCGGGCGAGTCCGGCGCGGGGCTGTCGTCCAATTGAAAGGCGACGGGCTGGCCCGGCGGCAGCGTCGAGGGCGTCCACGTCACCACACCGGCCGAGTCGCCGGGCAGGCCAGGCAGCAACGTGGCCGCGACGGCTTCTGCGGCATGCCCATCCGGAGCCAGGACGCGGGCCGCGGAAATCGCAACGCCCGCCGGGGCCTCCGCAAATAACGGCAGGCCGTCGCCAGACGCATCCGTTGGCGGCTGGCAGACGACGCACGCTTCCGGCGGCAGCCCCCGGGCGGTCATGGTCCACAACTGGTCATTGAGCACCGCCAGGCCCTGCGGGGGAACGAGACGCAGGCCGTAGACGTGCACGCCGAACTGCAGGGGTACCACGGCTCTCAGCACGGCCTCGCCTTCCGGCGCCAACGCCGCCACCGTCTGCTGTGCCGCCGCCTGGAAGTCCGGTCCCCAGCCTTGGCCGAACTGTACCGCAATCCCTCGGGCCGTCATGCCGCCGTGGTTGCACAGCGTAGCGCTCAACTCCAAGACATCGCCCTGGACTCGCGACTGCAGCGAACCCGGGGCGAGCGCAAGGACCGGGTTGACGTAATACTGGCCGCACAACTCGTCGGCATACTCCGCCACGCCGGGCGCAGCGCTGGCGGTGAAGAACCCCACGCCTGACAACTCGGGGGCGATGGTCTTGAGGTGCCGGATCTGGCGCAGCACGTCCTCGCGGGTCGGAACCACGCTGGGTTTCCCATCCCGGCCTTCGATGACGTTGATTCCCAGCCCCGGGATCATCCGATCCAAGCAGCCCACCTGCCGAGCCCGCTGGACATAGGCGTCGATCTTGCCCAGGTGATTGCCGCTGTAGTTCAGGTAGATTTCGGGCACGAACAGGTCCACCGCGTCCCATACCTCGCGCCAATAGTCGTGGACGCCCATGGACCACAGCGCTCGACAGCCCGTAGGGTGGATCTG
>CAIYOB010001547.1 GCA_903927685.1 uncultured Planctomycetaceae bacterium | reverse complement strand
GTCAGTCCCGCCCCGGTTGGAACGTGACCGTCGGGCGCCAGGTCTCCTACCTGGGCGGCGGAGCCTTGCCGGAGGAAGGCATGCCCTCGTTCGCGGTTCAGATCGGGGCGCCGGGATCGAAAGCCGGCGCTCTTGCTCACAGATTCAGGATGGCTCCCGTTCCGGTTGTGGCGCGAATCCACGAAGACTCGGTTATTCTGGACATGCGTACGGTCTTCCCCCCGGATCACGCGGATATTCTGGCAGGAGCGGCATCCATCTAATGGCAACGGGCGATGTCAGTTGGGCTCCCAAGACGGGAACCGCGAAGGAGACGGTGACCCTGACGGTCGGAACTGCCGGCCACATCGACCATGGCAAGACCTCCCTCGTCAAATGCCTGACCGGATGCGACACGGATACCCTGCCCGAGGAAAAGGCGCGGGGCATGACCATTGACCTCGGGTTTGCCACGTGCATCCTGCCCGACAACCGCCGCATCGGAATCGTCGACGTTCCCGGGCACGAGCGGTTTATCCACAACATGGTCGCCGGCGCGACGGGCATCGATGTCGTCTTGCTGGTAGTGGCGGCTGACGATGGCGTGATGCCCCAGACGGTCGAGCATTTCCACATCGTTCGCCTTCTGGGAGTCTCAGCCGGCATGGTGGCGCTGACCAAGATCGACATGGTCGAGGCGGGGCGCGTGGCCGAAGTCGCCGGGCAGATACGAACGCTCGTAGCCGGGAGTTTCCTGGAAGGCGCACCCATCCTGCCGGTCTCCTCCAAGACCGGCCAGGGGTTCGACGCCTTCTACGAGGCCTTCTGCGCGCTCGTGGATAAGACAGCGCAACGGGACGCCAGCGGTCCTTTCCGGATGCATGTGGAGCGGTCCTTTGTCCTGAAAGGGCTTGGCGCCATTGTGTCAGGCATTCCGTGTTCCGGTTCCATCCGGGTCGGCGACTCTCTCGACTTGCTTCCCGCCGGCGAGACCAAGAGGGTGAAGGGCATTCAGGTTTTTGGCCAGAACTCCGACAAGGGTTGCGCGGGGGAATGCCTTGCCCTGCGACTCAGCGATGTTTCCATTGACGACGTCCGGCGCGGCATGGTTCTGGCCTCGCCGGGGTATTTCACGCCGAGCAAACTGGTGAACGCGAAGTTTCATCTGGTGCCCAGCCTCGAACGGCCGCTGAAGCCGAGGACCGCCATCCGCTTCCACATCGGGACCGCGGAGGTGACCGGGCATCTCGTGTTGCCGGAGTTGGCCCCTCTCGCGCCGGGCCAGGAAGCCTACGTCCAGTTCCAGTTGAACGATCCCGTGGTCGCCGCGCCCGGCGATTTCTTTGTGGCCCGCCTGCTCAGCCCCCTGAAGACCATCGGAGGCGGAAACGTCATCTCCGGCGAAACCGTGAAGCTGCGGCGGCGCAAGGGGGACTGGGTGGAAAAGATCAAGGAGCGTGAGGAATCGTTCAACGATCCGTCCACGACGCTTGTCTATGCGCTCAAGAAGGCGGGCAACGATCCGCTGACGCTGGCCGACCTCGCCCGTCTCGCGGTTCTCAACGAAGAGACCGCGCGGTCGCACCTGTCCGAACTGGTCAGGGCCGGCGCGGTCGTCGAATTCGCGGGCAACCGATACGCCCACCCCGACGTCCTGGCCGCGGCCCGCGGCGAAATACTCGACCGGTTGAACCGGATGCACGATGCCGCCCCGCTGAGCGTGGGGTTCCCGAAGAAAGACGCGATTCGCGAATTGACGTCCAACCACCTGGTCGTCGAGAAGGCCCTGGCGCAACTGCTGGAAG
>CAIYOB010001546.1 GCA_903927685.1 uncultured Planctomycetaceae bacterium | reverse complement strand
TCCGAGGCGCGATGGAGGGCCGCGCGGACAAGGGGATCATCATCACGACGGGCACATTTACGGTGGAGGCACGAAAGGAGGCTCGACGTGACGGCGCCAAACCCATCGAACTGGTTAATGGCGACGATCTCGTCGAGTTGTTCACGTCCCTGGAACTGGGCCTGAAACCGCGCACGACGTACGATGTCGACGAGGAGTTCTTTGACGAGTACCGTGACCGGCCGGGGTGACGGATAACTCCCCTCGCTGGCAGCGAAAGATGGACGACTCCCGAGGACGCTCCTCCGCACCGCCTCCCAGCCTCGCCCGTGGTGGGCTGTTCCGTGTAGTGGCATCCAGGCGGAAACGCACTCGGTGGCCACCGAACAGCGGGGCTGATGAAACCGAGAACGCTAGTCTTTTTCTCCAGTTAGACTCGTTTTCTGCGTTGGCGCGATCAGCGATGCGTCACACGTCCGCTTTCATCGGCGACAAACTCGCTCTTCGGCTTACGTCGATCGAGGAGATACTCAAAGAACTCGCGAGCTGAGCCGACAGCTCTCTCAACGCGATCGTTTTCACCGCGTCCCAAGGCGTCCGCCGCCTTGGCAAGCTCGTTTCTGCAAAGTTCACCCCAATGCAATGTCGCTTGGTCCGCGGCCGACCTTCGAGCACTTTCGACGCCGGACACCAGGATGTCCAAGGCTTGGCTACCGTCCATTTGGTCTTCAGGGGGAAAATCGGGAAAATACGCAACGAAGTACGAAAAGAAGTCCTTGGTAGCGTTGGCATTGGGATCGGTCTTCATGGGTCAGGCATCCTTTCACGGACGGATTATTCGGATTCGGTATCCACCTGAAAAGGCTTGAAAATCTCTGACTTGGGGCGAATTCATGGTCTTGCCGCCAATTGTGCCATCCATAATCACTCGACTGTCCTCGAGCCGAACGTCGGGAATTCGATAACTGCCGGAACCGCTGGGGTCGTAGAGCCGACGGTTCACCAATACCTGGGTGCCAGGGCCCTCCGCGATTCCTTCTCGAGCCAAGTACAGCCTGAGTCGAGTGCGCGCAATGGCATCGACCTCCTGTCCGAGAATCGTCCGCCAGTTCATTCCCGCCGGTACTGTGATCTTCCCCTGATTGAAGCGTCGGACAACCTGTTGCCAAGCTTCGGTATAGTACCGTTGGTAACGAGCTGCAATGAGTTCATCATTTGTCGGTCCGCGTAGACCAAGCGTACGCTGCGCAGTTGGCGTTGGCAATGTGGCCTGCGGTGCGTCAGCCTCCTCCATAAACCGAAACAGCCGCTGCCGCAAGGGCCCCTGGGCAGGGGCGGGAGCAGGCTCGACAGCCCCGTCGGCCTGGCCGCGAGGAACGAGGGGCGTCGGGCTGGCAGGCGCGTGCGGACTTGTTGGCCCCATAAAAGGCAGACGCTCGACTCGCGGGGTCAGCCAGCGGTGGGCGGCGGGGGCGACGGCGGCGCTGAGGACGACGCAGCCGACGCGGACCGCGGTGACTTGCCAGGGATCTTGCGGAGCTTGGCGGATGATCATGCCGGCCGCGGCGCCCAACAGGATGCCGCCGCCGTAGAATTGGACGGCGGACGGCAGGCCGGCCAGCGTGCCGCCGAGCGCCACACCAACCGCGGCGTAGCTGCTGGCTCGCTGGAAGGCGGCGCTTGCTGCGGATTCGCTGTTCCCTGAGCCCGCCGACGAAGCCTCGGTGAAACCTTCCACCCAACCGCACGCAAACCCCAGCACGCCGCCCACCACGGCCCCCGCGGCCATCGACGAGCGGCGGGCCATCAGGCCGTAGAACAAGCCGACGGCGGACAGGCCCAGCGGGTCGCGGGCCGTCAGCGGAGCGTTGCCGACGTAACGGTACAGGTTGCTGTCGCCAGCCGCAAAACCCAGCGGGTCCTGGCTGACGAACCGGCCCAATTGCGGGTCGAAGTAGCGGGCCCGGTAGTAGTACAGCCCCAACTCCGGATCGGACTCGCGGCCCGTGAAACCGAAACGGTCACCCGCGGCGGGATTCGTCTGGCTGACCAACTGGCCGAAGCTGTCGTAGGCCCGCCGGTTGACGATCGCCCCGGCGGCGTCAACCATGTCTCGCACGCTGCCCAGGTGGTCGCCCAGGTACCAAGCGGAGCCGCCGTCCGGACGCCAGCGTGCCAGCAGGTTGTCCAGGCCAGTGCCATGCAGATAGCGGGCCAGCACCCGGTTCCCGCCGTCGAAGTCGGCCCAGGCGTTCAAGCCGTCGTAGACGAAGCGCGTCTCTTGCGGCGGCAACGGACCGGATCCGTCGCGGTCGACCGACTTGACGATCCGCCGATCGAAGACGTCGTACACATAGTCGGCGGCGGCCAGCAGAATCCCGCCCGCGGAAGATTGCTCGAACCGGACCAGCCGGTTGCGGTGGTCGTACGCGTATCGGCTGACCATGCCGCTGGCCCGCTCGGTCTTGCCGATCAGGTTGCCCTCGGCATCATACTCGTAGTTGTACGCCGCATCGGCCAGAACCTGGTTGTTCGGCCCGACCGTGTACTGGCCGCCGATCCGGTTGCCGTTGGCATCGTAGGCATACGTCTCGTCGCCCTGGCCCTCGTGCTCGACCGCCGTCAACTGCCCCGCCGAATCGTAGGTGTACTCGGACACCAGGCCGTGATCCACCTCGCGAACCAGTTGGTCCGCCAGATCGAACGTGTAATCGTACTCGGCCAGCACCGCGTCGACGGCGTCTTGGTGTGTCAAGTGCGTCAGACGCCCACGCGGGTCGTAGCTGAATGTCGAGCGGCTCACGGATCGAGTGCCCTCGGGATCCGCAAAGCGGCGCACTTCCGTCAGTTCGCCGCGCTCGGTGTAAGCAAATTCCACGCGAACCGGAGCGAGCTGGCCGCCCTGCCAGACCTGACTGGACAACCCGTCGCGTGCGTCGTATGTCGCGGTGACACGGACCCCCGCGCTGTCCCGGACGGACACGACATTCCCGACCGCGTCGTAGGCGTAATCCAGGACTACGTGCGGAGCCCGGGCCGTGCCGCTGTTGTCGATTTGCGTCAGCCGGTCCAGGGCATCGTAGGCCAGCGCGTACTCGCTGTCGGGGTCCGACGCGCCGGTCAGATTGCCGACGGCGTCGTAAGCGAATTGCAGGCGGCGAACCCGTTCCTCGTCGTCCCACCAGTCTTCCACGATCCGCCGGTCCAAGGCGTCGTACCCGAACGTGCGAATCCGGCCGTTGCGGTCCGTCGCCTGCGTCAGGTTGCCCACCGGGTCGTAGGCATACTGGCGGCTGCGACCCAGGGGATCGGTCTCGCTGCGGACGCGATTCAAGGCATCGTACGCGTACCGCGTGGTCTGGCCGGTAGGATCGGACACCGACAGCCGGTTGCCGACGGCGTCGTAGGTGTACGCGCTGACGGCGTGGTTTGGATCGGTCACGGAGACGAGCCGATTCAAGCCGTCGTAGGCATAGCTGGTGGCGTGCCCGTTGGCGTCCGTCACGGCGGTCAAGTTCCCTGCCGCGTCGTAAGCCCAGCTACCCACGCCGCCCAACTCGTCGGTCGTCGCGATCAACCGGTCCAGCACATCGTACGTGTAGCTGGTCGTGTTTTCTAAGGCGTCGGTCCACGTTTTCAGGTTGCCGAACGGATCGTACGCGAAGGACTCGACGCCGCCCGCCGCGTCGACACTCTGCACGAGGCGGTTGACCGCGTCGTACACGAACTGCGTGACGTGGTTGTTGGCGTCGCTGACCGTCACGGCGTTGCCGGCGGCGTCGTAGGCGAACTGCTGCATGCCGCCCAGCGGGTCGGTGATTGAGAGCAGCCGCTGGAGTTCGTCATAGGCGTAGGACGTGTCGTTGCCGCGGGCGTCCGTCCAGACCAACAGGTTGCCCGCCGCGTCGTACGAGTAGCGGTCGCTGCCGCCCAGGGCATCGGTCTGCTGGACCAGCCGGTTCAAGGCATCGTAGGCAAACCGCCAGACGTGGCCGTTCTCGTCGATCTCCGCCAGCACGTTGCCGACTTCGTCATACTCCCAGCGGAACACGCCGCCGAGCGCGTCCCGACGCTGAATCAATCGATCTCGCCCGTCGTAGGCAAACCGCGTCACGCCGCCGTTGCGATCGGTGATCGACAACAGGTTTCCCTGCCCGTCGTACGTGCGGGTCTCGACGCCGTCCAGGGCGTCGATGGTCTCCAAGAGCCGCCCCGCCTGGTCGTAGGCAAAGGCGGTGGTGAAGCCGTTTTCGTCCGTCCAGCCGGTGAGTTGGCCCAACGCGTTCCAGGCGTACAGCTGGGTGGCCCCCAACGGGCCCACTTGTTCGATGATCCGGTTCAGCTCGTCATAGCGAAAGCGGGTCGTTCGAGCCGCAGACGCGGCGTCCTCGCTCGCCAAACTTCCGACGCCGGAACCGGACGCTGCCGCCACCAGCGGACTCGGCGCGCCTGCCGCTTGGACGATCGCCGTCACGTTGCCCACGGCATCGTACTCGTAGCTCGTCACCGTGCCCAGCGGATCGGTTTCGGACGCCAGCCGCCCGTCGGCCCGATAAGCGTATCGCGTGACTCGACCCGCGGCGTCTGTCTGTTCGGTCACGCGTCCGTTGGCGTCGTAGGCGTATCGCGTGCTGTCGCCAAGGGCGTTGGTCAGCCTCGCCAAGCGGCCCGCGGCATCGTACTCGTAGCGCGTCTCGTGGCCCAGCGGATCCACCAGCCGAACCAGTCGCTCGCCGTCGTACTCCATGCGGACCGTGCCGCCCAGCGGATCGCGGGTCTCGACCAGCTTGCCCGCGGCATCGTAGCGGAACACGAACTCGTCGCCGCGCCCGTTTACCGTCCGCGTCGGCTGGCCCCACGCGTCGTACTCGGTCAACAGCGTCGAGCCATCGGCGAACGTGACGGCTGTGGGCTGGGAATCGGCTGGACGGTCGTAGGAGAAGGACGTCGCGTGCTGGTTAGAGTCGATGGCCTCGACCACGCGTCCGGCGGGATCCCGTTCGTACTGCAGCGTATAACCGCGAGCGTCCGTGACGCTGAGCAGATTCCCGCTCGCGTCGTAGGCGAACTGGGTCCGGTTGCCTTGCGGATCCAGCTCGGCGAGCAGATTATCCCGGGCGTCGTAGGTCCGCCGCCAGGTGTTTTCCAGCGCGTCGGTCAGGCTCGTTTGGTTGCCGCGCTCGTCGTAGCTGGCCCGCGTGGTGTAGCCGCGGGCATCGACTTGAACCACCACGTTGTCATCCGCGTCGTACTCGGCTTGTGTCGTGTTGCCCCGCGGGTCGGTTGTCGCCAGCACATTGCCTCGCGCATCGAACACGAGCGTTGTCTCGTTGCCGAGCAGGTCGCTGACGATTTCCCGGTTGTTCAGGACATCGAACTGCCGCGTGGCGGACTGGCCCAGCGAGTCCGTAAGCGAGGTCAGGCGTCCGGCTGCGTCGTACTCGGTGCCGGCGATGCACACGCCGGACGGGCACGAGTTGCGGGTCAGGTAGTGAGCCGGCGAAGCCAGGTAGCCGTACGTGCTGCGGTTCCCGATCTGGTCTTCCACCGCCACCAGATCGCCGGCTGCGTCGTAGGCGTAGCGGATCGTGTTGCCGGCGGGGTCGGTGATGTGGGTGATGCGGCCTTGGGCGTCGCGCTCGAACTGGATGGCGACGCCGGTGGAACTGGTGATGGCGTCGGCACTGTAGGTCAAGACGTTTTGGTTCCGATCGGTGATGTCCTGCAGGCCGCTGAATTGGTCGTAGCGGTAGGTCACGCCGTCCTTGGTGGTCAGCTGGTACTGGCTGGGGTTGTACGGCAGGTTGACCAGGTAATGGGTATAGGTGCCGTCGTCGTGCTGGCTGAGCGGCGTGTCTTCGACGGTCAGTTGGTCGTAGACGCCCGGATCGGGGACGAAGCGGGGGTGCCAGAGCGTGCCCAGCACGCCGCCGGCGGGCTCGGGCTGGAACGTGAAGCCGACGCGGCGGCCGGCGGGATTCGTCAAGTAAACGCGCGTGCCGTCGCGGAACGGGTGGGCGGCGAACATGGCGGCGATGCCGGACCGCTCGGCGTCGCTGGTCCGCACGCTCTCGCGGACATTGGCCTGGGACACGGACAGCTGCCAGCCGAAACCGAAATCGCCACTCCGCTGGGCGTTCAAGGTGTCGTACGTGCGCTGGATCTGGATCGGGATCCCGGCCAACGGAAT
>CAIYOB010001545.1 GCA_903927685.1 uncultured Planctomycetaceae bacterium | reverse complement strand
GCTGTACACGCAATTCGGCGAGTTCGAGAAAGCCAAGGCGACGCTGGACGTCGCGATGAAAGACATCCCGGGACCGCCTTGGCAGATCATGCGCCAGGCCGACGTCCTGGACGGTCTGGGCGACGTGTACGCGGCTTGGGGCAATCTGGACGAGGCCAAGCAGTGCTACGCCCAGTCGGCGGCGCTGTACCCGACTGCCAAGCCGCCGTATGGCGGCCATCTACTGCCTCGCCGGGCGGTCCGCGTCCAGTCGAAACTCGACCTGTTGACCTTCCGCTCGCTCGAGTCGGCCACCTTGCGGGATGGCCAGTACCAGGCGCAGACGGTCGGCTACGCCGGCGACATGGACGTGGCTGTGACGATCCGGCAAGGCAAGCTTGCGGACATCCGCCTGAAGCACGAGGAGAAGATCGACCAAAACGCGTGCGTGCTGATTCCCCAGCGGATCATCGCTGCCCAGAGCCTGCAGGTGGACGGCGTCAGCGGCGCCACCGTGACCAAGGAGGCCATCGTGGATGGCGTCTATCAATGCCTGAAGAAGGCCGGGCTGAAATGACTGGCCCGGCCCGCCGCAACCGCGGAGCCAATTTCTTCCTGCGCTTTCGCAAGCGGTCGGAGCGCCGCGGCTGGAGCGGCCGCGGGTACGCGCTGTTGGAACGGATCGGCCCGGTGACCCGCTCGTCGCCGCTCCGCCGCGGGATCCAGGTGCTGTGCCTGCTGCTCTTTCTGTACGCTTTCTTCTATGTCTGCTGGCCCTATGCGGCGACTTTCGACGCGGCCACGTTCAGCCACAAGGAGTCGTATCCGGTCGAAGTGTTCCTGCTGCTCGATCCGTTGGCGGGCCTGTCCACGGCGCTGGCCGGACGATGGGTCAACGCGGCGACGCTGGGGTGGACGGCGGCGATCCTGGCCGCGTGCTGGCTGGTACCCCGTGGTTTCTGCGGGTACCTGTGCCCGCTGGGCACGTTGATCGATGGCTTCGACTGGCTGGTCGGCCGCCGCGTGCGGCGGTTTCGTCCGCGTGACAGGTCGCCTCGCGGCGGCTGGGTGAACCTGAAGTACTATCTGCTGGCGGCGGTGCTGGTCGCCGCGTTGGGCGGCGTGCTGTTGTCTGGATTCGTCGCGGCGATTCCCGTGCTGACGCGCGGCATGATGTTCACCGGCGCGCGGCTGCAGCTGCTGATCCTGAAAGGCCCCGGGCATTTGGCGCCGGTCGACGGCACGTTCCATCTGTCGATCGGCTTGTTCCTGGCGGTTTTCCTGCTCAGTCTGCTCGGGCCCCGTTTCTGGTGCCGTTATGTCTGCCCGAGCGGCGCGCTGTTTTCGCTCGGCAACCTGCTGCGGATCGGCCAGCGAAAGGTGTCCGAGACGTGCATCGACTGTGGGCGATGCGTCGAGATCTGTCCCTTTGACGCCATCCAGGAAGATTACACGACGCGCACGGCCGACTGTACGTTCTGTCAGACCTGCGGCGGCGTCTGCCCGCCAGGCGCGATTCAGTTCGTCACGCGGTTTCACCGCGACCCGTTCAAATCGGAGGACGAGCCGCTCACGTCGCCTCGGCCGCTGTCACGGCGGGCCCTGATCGCGAGCGCCGCGGCCGCGGCCGGGACGGCGGCCCTGGTCCGCCTGTCGTCCCGGGCGGCAGATGCTGCAACCGCCAAGCCACTTCGGCCGCCCGGCAGCGTGGACGAGGAACTGTTCCTGGATCTGTGCATCCGGTGCGGCCAGTGTTTCAAGGTCTGTCCCGGACCCGTGCTGCACGCGGCGGGACTGGAGTACGGCTGGGAGAGTCTGTGGACGCCCGTCGCGCGACCCGAGCATGCGGGGTGTCACCAGGACTGCAACTTCTGCACCCAGGTTTGTCCGACGGGAGCCATCCAGCCCTTGGACCTGGCCGCCAAACGGCGTTTCCACATGGGTTTGGCGCGGGTCGATACGGAGACCTGTTTGCCCTTTCGCGGCCAAGACCGCCGGGACTGCGACCTGTGCTACGTCGAATGCCGGCAAGCCGGGTACGAGGCGATCGAAATGCGGGAGATCCGGATTGCGCTGGACCCGCCGCCGCCCGAAGGCATGTTCTCGGACCTGGAGCTGAGCGAAATGTCCCGCATCCTGGCTCCGGTCGTGAACGCCGAAGCTTGCGTCGGCTGCGGCATCTGCGAGTATCGCTGCCACACCCGGAACGTCGTCCAGGAACAGGCCCTGGCCCACAGCGCCATCCGCGTGTCCGCGGAGGGCGCTATGGCGTCACTTGGCCAGTCCGGCCCGCTTTCCCAGCCCAAGAACCCACAAGGGAATAACTGTCTCGTTTAACGGCAAGCCGAAGGCGTCGGCGGAGAGAATGCGCAGTCGCCCCCGGCTTGCCGTTAAACGAGGCGTGCCCACAGTCCGCCGGGATTCCGGGGGCTCGCTGCACTCGACCCCAGCCACCCTTCCCTGAATTCTTCTCTTAACCTCGTACCATTCGGGCCAAGGGCGGATTTACACTGGCCCACGGACCGCCTCGGCCAAGACGACGTGGCTGGAGTCCCGGAAACTGCCCCACCACTTCAGCGGCAGGCTGCCGGCGATGATGATCGCCAGTTGGCTCGCGATGAACGCTCCCAGGGTCAGCAGCACGCCCTCGGTGAAGCCGTACGAGTGCAGGCCGACCCCCAGCTCGTTCACGCCGAACCACGACCAGGCGGTGACGATGTTGCCGGCGACGGCCAACACCGCCAGACCGCGGTCGCGGACCAGCTTGCCCCACAAGGCGTGCAGGATCAGCGCATTCCACAACACGATGATCAAGGCCCCGTTCTCTTTCGGGTCCCAGCCCCAGAACCGGCCCCACGAATCGTCGGCCCACAGACCGCCCAGCACCGTGCCCACAAAGCTGAACAAGGCGGCAAAGCAGACGACCCCGTAGATCATTCGTGACAGGAGCTTGCGCGTCTCGGGGGCGGACAAGGACGTCGTAAACACGCCCATCGCGATGTAGATGATCCCGAACAGCCCGGCCATGAACGTCGCGGCGTATCCCAGGGCGATGATGACCACGTGCGTGGCCAGCCAGAACTGGGTGTCCAGCACGGCTTGCATCACGGTATACGTATCCGCGCCCTGGCCCAACGCCTGGGCGATCATCAGCGTCAACGCGCCGCCGACGGCCGCCACCACGTTGCAGACGCCCAAGCGGAAAATGGCTTCCAGGACCAGGCCAGACAGGGCGAACGACCAGCCGATGAACACGGCCGACGAATACAAGTTCGTCACCGGCGGGCGGCCGGAGATGTACATCCGCCCGATGAGGGCCGCAGAATGCACGAGAAACGCGAGGAACACCAGCCCGAACGCGGCTCGGTTCAGCGGCCGGCTCCATCCCAGCCAGGCGCAGGCGGCCAAGACGAAGGCCGTCCAATACAGGCCGATGCAAAACGTGAACGGGGCGACGCCATTCAGGTACGCTTCCAGGCCCACTTTCCGCGGCACGTATTCGGTAGGCGGACTGGCGGCCAGCCGTTGGCGATACGCGGCGACTTCGCGATTGAACGCCGCGGCGTCTCCCTTGCCGTAGGCGTCGAAGATCGCATGCCAAGCCAGCGCGGCCGGATCGGCCGGCTGGCCCAACATGTTCTGCAGGTACGCGCGGTTGTAAGCCGTCGAATACGGCTGCCAGGGCTTGACCGCCTGAGCCTCCGCCTTCTGGCCGGGTTCGGGCAGGTACGGAACGGCCAGGGGCGCTTGCATGGACGCCATTTCCCGCTCGGCTTGATCGCCGCCCGACATCACGCGGGAGATCCAGCCCCGGAGCGCGGCGTCGCGGTCGGCCGCCAGGTCTTTCTCCTCGGGGAAGGGCGGCAACTCCCAGGGTTGGAACGCGTTCACCAGCCGCATGTAGGCCTGGAAACGGTTGTTCAAGTCGATCAGCTTCCGTTGGTAGACGTCCAGCTTGGCCACGTCCAGTTGCCGGGTCGCCCGCAACTCCTTGTCGAATTCGGCGAGCTTCGTCGGATCACGGCGGAGTTCGGCGAGCGAATAGCGGAAGCCCTGGCGACGTTCCAGCCCGAGCATCTGCAGGACTTCCATGTTCTGAATGCGAAAGACCTCGTGCTGCTCAGCCGCCGCCGGGTTGGCGACGATGTCCAAAAACCAGCGCACGGCCAGTTGCTTGTCGTCATGCTTGTCGCGGAACGAGTCGCGATCGGACACCTTGCCCAACGTCATGCGGGCCAATGTATCGATCGGCTTGACTCGCCCCAGGTCCACAACCGGCAGCTGGGCGAAGGCGGCCAGATCGAAGCCATCCGCCGCGACCCGGGGCGGGCGGGCCTGGCCGGCCAACCAGCCTCCAAAGATCAGCACGACGACCGCCGGGAAGATCACGCCGCCCGAACGGGACCTGGCGTGCGGCTCCTGCTGCTCAGCCCGCTGGCGGCGGCGCTTGCTGCGGCGGCTCTCCGGCGGCTTGGCCGGACTGACCAGCGACGATGGCACAACGTCCTGGCTGTGCTCGGCCAGCAGCGCTTCGTCGCGGCGAGTCAGGAACCGCAACAGCATGACGGAGAAATGGGACTGCATTCCGAACCACACGAACATGCAGGCGACGTACGGGATCATCCATCCCGTGTTGGTGACCACCTGCAACGTCGTCGTTTCCGCGCCGGTCCGCGGGTCCTGATTGTATCCGCTCTGATAGAACGTCTCGCCCGCGTACCGCAGCGGGTTGTTCATCCAGATGCGAACCTGGCGATCGACGTTCCGCGAAGTATCGACCAGACGCACATCCGAGGAATAGTTCTTCGGCGTCGACGTGCCGATGTAGTCGTCTTTCCGAACGTCGATCAGGTGCATCGTGTACGGCTTGTAGGTGTGCTTGAACCGCAGCGCCAATTCATACGTCTTGCCACCCACCGAGACGCGCTCGGCGAATTGGGCCGACGGCAACAACTGCGAGACCAGGTACGTACCGAGCGGCTTGCCGCCGCCTTTCTCCAGCAGCGTGACGTAGGCCGAGGCCATATCGACTTCGCTACGGCTGTCGGCACCGCTGCCGGGCCGCGTTTCGGTGGCCAGCCAACTGAGCCCAACTCCGGCGGTGGCCGGGTTCTTGTCCGCGGCTTGGACGCGTTGCAAGTCCGAGTTCTTCAGGTATTGAGTGACCTGGACGTCGAACGGCAGATCCGGATGACGAACGGGCTCGCCGCCCGCCACGCTGTGCAACAGCAGCGAGCGGGGGATGGCCAGAACGTCCTCTTCCTGCGGCGAAAAATCGGTTTGGATTACGGCCAACTCGGTTTCCCGAATGTCGATCGCCGCGCTGGTGGACTCGCCTTCGCTAATCACCAGCCGCTCTTCGACGGCGTACCAACTGACAAACCACTCGCCGAGCATCAACAGCGCCAAGCCGATGTGAATCAGGACGATGCCGCCCCGGCGTTTGAACAACAGGATGCACGCGGTCAGCATGACGGCGGCCGCCAGGCCACCCTGGATCAGTTGCCACAGGATCCGCATGCCGGCGTCGCCCAGATACGCGCCATCGCCGGCCAGCCACAGCCAGACACACAAGACGGTCAACAGCACCCCCGATAGGCCCAGCAGCACCAGCTCGATGATCCGGTGCGAGGCCCGGGCCCAGATTACGGCCAGCATGCCCAGGTTCAGCAGGGTCAAGCCCGTCAGCGCCAGTTTGCACCACAGCCACAGGGCCGTCCAGGAGAAGATCGGGACCGCCTGCACGCCGTCCGGATTGTGCCCGCTGGCGATGACGACCCACGTCGTCACGGCGCCGACCGCGATCCCCAGCAAACCGAACAGCAAGCGAACGTTTCGCGCCTGGACCGTGAATCGCACCAAGTGCGCGGCCAACAGGTTCACGGCCAACAGCGTGCCAATCGTCGCCCCGCCCGGAAACCAAAACGCGCCGTGGCGAACCACCAGCCCTGCCTCGAGCAGGAACAGCAGCGCGGTCACCACCAGCACGGCGCGCGAGCCCCAATCGCTGCTGCGCGACATCGCACCGCGAGCCGCCAGGGCCAGTCCGCCCACCAAGAACCCCATCCCGACGATCGTCCGCATGGCCTGTTCCGGTAGCTGCGGAAACCACGAAGCGGGGAACAGCACCGTGACGTCCACCCATGCCAGCCAGGCGCGGAAGTACAGCGAGATCACCTCCCACATATCCATCGTGACCTGGGCCAGGGTCCCGATGAAGATCAGCAGGATGGCCAGCGCGAACAGGACGACCGACAGTCTTAGGGAGGCCCACGGTCGAAGCAGAAAGCGGACCGCGTTCAGCAAGGCGTTGCGTTCTGTGGAATGAGCCGCTCCAGCGAACGGCCTGCCAGCGTCGTGAGAGAGGGTATCGGATGTCATCGGTATTACTTCCCGTGTAAGTCCACCAGGATCGCGGAGCCTCCATCCAGTTCGAGCTGCTCCGATTGCCCGTCCAGCTCGGATGCGGCAATCGGTGGCAAGTTCACCTGTTGCCGCCAACGATTCACGTTGGACAGGACGTACGCCGCCCGGTCACCCGGTGGAATGGGCAGAGGAATGACGGTCAATTCGAGAGGCTTGTCCGACTCGCCAAAGACAAGGGTGGCGAAGCGCATCCCGGACTCACCCTTTTGGGTCCAGTCGGCGGGCAGGTCCCACTGCGGTTTGCCGTCGGCAAACCGCAAGGACTTGACGAGCTTCCGAAACGCCTCGGCATGCGCGTCCAGCGACGCCGGAGGCGCCATCGTCTTGAAGAACCAGGCCCGATCCGCCTGCAAGACAAGCGCGGCGAGCATCCGCTGCGGGCCTGCAGGTTGGCCGGGCTTGCTGGCCGCGGGCGTGCTGGCCGCGGGCTTCGGCATATCGGCCGGCGGGAGCTGCGGCGACTCGATCGCCACGGTTTTTGGCACCCGATAATGGCGTATCTCCTCGGTCTGATCGCATCCGGCAACGGCCCAGCCAGCCAGGATCGCGATGACGACAAGAAACTTGCGCATAAACAGCCTATGTCCATTCGAGACGGATTTGCCCACAGTCGCACCAGAACCGAAACGTTCTCGTCCCACGCGGGCAGAAGGAGAGAAATGTGGCCGGGCGGGTCGCGAATTCACTTCGCGGACACGGGATTATAGGAAGATGGCCACTGCGGGTACAGGGCTTGCCCGGAGGGTTGAGACGGTGAGGCGCACGAAGAACTGGGGGCTCGCTGCACTCGACCCCAGGCACGCAAGCACGGAACTGGGGGCTCGTTGCACTCGACCCCAGGCACGCAAGCATCAAGAGTCCACGACGCACTACAGCCGTGCGGGGGCCTATGGATTCAAGCCAAACATGCGGACCATGACATCCATGATGGGTGTCGACGCGGTGAAGGTCTCGTCCCACGTCCACATGTTCCGCACCAAGTCGGTCATCAACATCCCGGTGACGGACAGGACGACGACGATGGCGAGCAGACTGAGCACATTCCAGATCGAGTAAGGCAGATCCTGGACGGCGCCCAACTGGACGGTCGGCATCGTCACCGGTGCGGTCTCTTCGCCGAGTGCACCGGAGATTTCGTCCGCGGGTGCCTCTTCGCCGAGGACCGCTTCCGCGCCTTCGAGGCCACCCTCGAGGCCGCCTTCGAGCGGTACGCCGAACGCGCTTGAATCCTCCAACGCGATCACCTGCGACCCGCTGTCCTCCTCGTCCTCTTGCAGCGCCGCGGACGGCGCGAGTTGGAAATCTTCGTCCGCCGGCGCCGCGGCGGCTGCCGGCTCGGATTCCAAGTCTTCCAGGTCCAGAAGGTCTTCGTCTTCCGGCAGTTCCAACGACGAGACGGACGAGCCGGCCAAGTCCAGCGGCTCCTCCTCCAGATTCAAGCCGCTGTCACTGGGGCTGGCCAAGCCGATCCCGGTGTCTCCCGGGCCGCCGGCGCCACTGCCGCCGTCAAGAAGCAGCTCGTCGTCCTCGCCCAACGCGATTTCTTCCTCGGAATCGCCGACCGTCAGATCGCTGTCGCCGCTCGCCGCCGCCTTTCCTGCGCCTGCTTTTCCGGGGGCGGCTTTTGCAGCACTCGCCTTTCCGGCCGCCGGCTTGGAATCGCCATCGAACATCACGTCCGACCCCAGGGTGAGATCGCCGCCGTCGAAGTCCAGTTCGCCAGTGCCACCGCCACTCTTGTCGAGTCCCAGATCGGTGCCACCCAGCACGTCGTCCGAACCCCCGGCCACCAAATTGACTTCACTGCCGGTGTCGTCCGCGATCAGGCGAATGTCGGCCTCGGAGTCAGCGTCGGCGTCGCCGCCGCCTTTCGCCGCGGCTTTGAAGCCGCCCCGCGCGCCAGCGTCGGCCGCTGTCCCAATCGCCGTGGGCGAGTTGTCGTCGTCCTCGGCTTCCAAGTCCAGGTGTACGTTCGACGACGCCGTGGGATCGCCGCCCCCCAGTTCCAGGTCGAACTCAGTGGCCTCGTCCGCCTCGCCACCCCGCGAGACGCCCCGCTCGTCCGCAACCCGATCGAGTTCATCGGACTTGAATTTCCAGGACGAGCCATCGCGGACGCCGTGGATCTCGCCGCTGAGCCGCATGTTGTTCAACTCGTCGCTCGAAACCCCAAGCATCTTGGCAGCTTGCTGAAGTTCAATGTATTTGGCGGCCATAGCTACTCATTAATATCCGTAGAAACTGGGAAACTGGGCGATTTGCGTCTATTTTGACAATCTTTGGCAACAATCCGAAAGACCGAAATAAGTGGGTTTATCGATCCGGTTTTCGAAAACTACCTAACCGCATAAGTTAGTATCGCTTGCCATTTGCGCAGGGACAAGCGAATTAGGCATGCTGCCTGGATCTTTTGAAGGGTTTTCCCATTTATGCGGATTCGCGGGGAAGTGCCGTTTTTCTTCCCCGAGGTGCCCAGCGGCGCAAAAGAAAAGCCCGGCGGACCGCGTGAAGCGGGGCCGGGCTTCGAGCTCCCCCCCTGGGAACGTTACCGTAGGATGGATTATCGGCTGCGAAGCCCGTGCGACTTTGGTTAAGTTTGCGGGTCGCGGCGGCCCTGCCGATTCTGCTGGTTTTAACGAAAGAGACTCAACAAGCCGTCGCAAAGCACCGATTTCTAGGACGTTCTCCGTCGTGTTCGGATCGTTCGAAGTGGAGTGCTAGCATGCGAACGGCTTCCGCCGAATCCCCCGCCGCTGCCGTGTCGAAAGGTGGCCAGAGGCACGCTTTTTTCACGATCCTCGCCCATCTCGGCTGGCCCTTGCTGTTGGGCGCCGCGGCCTGCAGTGTCTTCTATGTTCTGGTCTTTCGGGGGCCGCTCAATCAGCCCTCGATCCACCGCTACTTTGCCTCGCATCCGGTCCTCATGATCGAGACGGGGTTGTTCTTCGTCGGCTTGGCCGCCTTGGCGCTCAAGACCTACGACATCCTGGGGCAATACTGGGCGCTGAATGTCGTGCATCTGGAGGAGATTCCGCCCGCAGGCCAGAAGATCGCGGATGCCGACAGGCTGCTGCAGCAAATAAATCAATTGTCTTCTGCGGCGCGGCAATCCTACCTGGGAGTCCGCATTCGGGACGTTCTGCAGGCTGTCCGGCGCAAAGGTTCTGCGGATGGCGTGGGCGACGAACTGAAATACCTGTCGGACATGGACTCGGCCCGCCAGCAGGACAGCTACGGGCTGGTCCGGATCGTCATCTGGGCGACGCCGATGCTGGGCTTCCTGGGAACGGTCGTCGGGATTACGCAAGCCCTGGGAGACCTGGACCCGCAGCAACTGGCGACGGACATCCAGAAAGCGATGGAAGGCCTGCTGGGCGGGCTGTACGTAGCGTTTGATACGACGGCCCTCGCCCTGTCCTTGTCGATGATTCTGATGTTCATCCAGTTCCTGCTGGACCGCATGGAGAGCCAGGCGCTGTCCCTGGTGGACACCCGTGCCAACGAATTGTTGATGGGGCGTTTCCAGGAAGTCGGCGCCACCCACGATCCCTATCTAGCCTCGGTGGAGCGAATGGGCGGCCGCGTCCTCCAGTCCACGGAAGAACTCGTTCGGCAGCAGGCGGAGATCTGGGCTTCGTCGATGCAAATTACGAACCAGCGCTGGAGCGAGTTGGTGCAGTCCGCGCACAGCGAGATCCAAGCCGCGTTGCAGGGAGCGCTGGACGGCTCTCTGCAGAAACACGCAGCGGAACTGGCCAAGGTCGAACGGGACGCCGGAGATCGGGCGGCCCATCGCTGGGAACAACTCCAGACGGCCCTATCTGACAATGCGCGGATCATGCACGCCCAGCAGCAAGAGATGACCCGGCAGGCCGAACTCATGGCCCAGGTTGTGAAAGCCACGGGCGAGGTCATCGGCCTGGAAAAGGCCTTGAACGAGAATCTCCGCTCGCTGTCCGGCGCCACGAACTTCGAGGAAACCGTCATGAGCTTGTCGGCGGCGATTCACCTGCTCAACACGCGCCTGAGCAAGTCGCCCGACGACGTGCCGCAGATTGACTTGAGGAAGAACGTGTCCAGGGGCCGCGCCGCATGAGACGGTCAGCGTCACGAAAGACTCTGCTGGGCATCGCGCTGTTTCCGTTTCTCGCCGTGCTGATCTGCACGATGGGGGCGCTGATCGTCTTGTTGATCCTGGTCGTGCAACAAGCCCGCTTGAATGCGGAGACGTTGGCCGACCGGGCTCGCCAGGAACAGGACGCCGCTCCGTCGGCCCAGCAGCAGCGGACGCTGCAGGAGGTCGAGGATCTGCAGTGGGAACGCGACGTGCTGGAACAGCAACGCAAACAGCTGACCGAGAAATTGTCCGACGGAAACTCCGAGCTGAGCCATCTGGAGGATCACATTCGGCGTCTGGAGGAGAAATGGCGGCGTCTGCAGGCCGAAGCGGCTGAATGGAAGAAGGCCCAGCAGGGCGACCAGCAACAGGTTTCCTCCGCTCAGGAGGAACTGGCCCGGCTCCAGGCGGCGATCGCGGCCCAGCGGCAGCA
The DNA here is from genome assembly GCA_903927685.1 of uncultured Planctomycetaceae bacterium. The sequence goes on along the minus strand of CAIYOB010001545.1, from coordinate 7,072 downwards.
ACTCGAGCAGTTGCGCGAGCAGGCGGCCAAGAAGAGCCGTTCGTTTGCCATCATCCCTTACCAAGGCCCCCAGGGCACCCGTCGCCGTCCCATTTACGTCGAATGCAGTGAATCCGGCATTGTCATTCAGCCTGAGGGGATCGTGTTTGGCCCTCAGGACTTGAGCGGCCCGCTGGGGCCGGGGAATCCCCTTGACGCGACCCTGCGGGCAATTCGCGAGCACTGGACGCGTCTGGAGGGCGATGCCGCGCAGGGGGCGGCCTACCCGCTGCTGATCGTCCGCCCCGACGGGGCCGTGGCCTACTCGATGGCTCGCGCGGCGATGGCTGGTTGGGACGACGAGTTCGGGTACGAACTGGTGGACGGCGAGATCGAGCTGACTTACCCGGCGAGTGATCCGAAATTGAAGCGGGTGCTGCAGGAGACGATCCAGAGCGCGCGGGAACGGCAGGCCCTGCTGGCAGCGGCCATGCCCAGTCGCTTTGATGCCCCCTCCCCTGCGAGTTTCTCGGTGCCCCAGGGCGAGGCTTGGGGTGGGATGGACGGCGCTCCGCGCGCCGGAGCGGACGGGGGCCGGCCCCGGGGCGCTTCCGCGGTGGGCTCTGGCAGAGCCACAGGATCCGCGACCGGATACGGCGGTGGAGGCGCCTCGGGCCCGCCAGCCAACGCAGCGAAAACCGCGGAATTGGCTTCCTACCCACCACCGGGGAAACCCGGCACGGCGGCTGGACAAGCCCCGGCGTCCAGGCCGGACGCAGCGGCCCAGCAAGCCGATTCGCAGCGCGGTGCCGGCGCTGGCGCACAGGCCCCGGCGGGATCGCCCGGTCAAGCCCGGGGCGCGGCGCTGCCATCGCTGGCGGCGGCCAAAGGGGCCAATTGGGCGCTCCGCGACCGCACCGCCGATGCGACCGGCATCACGCGTCCCATCACCGTTCACTGCTACCCCGACCGACTGGTCGTGATGCCCGACCGCCGCGATGAGCGCGATCCTCAAACCGTTTCCATGGACGGCGCGACGCGCGACTCGATGGAAGCCTTTGTATCAGCAATCTGGAGTCACACGGAACGCTGGGGGATGGCCGTCGCCGGCGGGTACTGGAAACCCAAGCTGAAGGTGACCGTGTTCCCCGGGGCAGAAACCCGTTTCTGGGAGCTTCAAGCGCTCCTGGCCGACAGCGGATTCGACGTAGAACGGCGATAGCATGCGCAAGTCCAATCAAGCCTACGATCTCGCGCCGGGCCAGGATTCGTTCCTGGACGTGGTTTGCAACCTCGTCGGCATCATGATCATCCTGATCATGGTCATCGGCACCCGGACCCAGCACGCGGCGCTCGACGCCAAGCCGCCGCAGGCCACAGCCTCCACGCCGCCGACCCTGACCGTCACGGCCGCCCGCGATGCGGTCGCCGAAGTCGAAAGCGATATCCACACCATCGACGGCAAGCTCAATCGGCAACAGGTTGAGATCGCGTATCGCCGCAAAGAGCGGGACAAGATGCTGGCAGTGACGACGACGATCGAACAACAGTTCCAGCAGCAGCGCGCCTTGCTGGACGAACAGCAGCAGCGGCAGATGGAGGCAACCCGCGAGGTGTTGACGGCCCGTGCGGAGTTGGAGGACCTGAAGGCCAGCCGCACCGCCTTGGAAAACGCAGCTCCGGCGCCGAACGTGATCGAACACCTGCCCACGCCGCTGGCCAAGACGGTGTTTGGAACCGAACTGCATTTCCGCCTGCTCAACGGCCGGCTGACCTACATCCCCTGGGACGATCTGATCGCCAAGCTCAAGGAAGATGCGCCGCGGAACGTGTGGAAATTGAAAGAGTCCACCCAGGTCACCGAAACGCTCGGCCCGTTCGGCGGCTTTCTCATGAAGTACACGCTCCGCCGCGTGCAGCAAGTCGCCCCGGTCGCCGGCGGCATGGCGGTCCAACAGCGGGTCGAGCTGGATCGGTTTGTCCTGGTTCCCGTCCGCGACGATCTGGGAGAACCGTTGGAACAGGCATTGTCGGAAGGTTCGGAATTCCGCGCCGCACTCCAACGCCTGGATCCGGACCGCACGACCGTCACCGTCTGGGTTTATCCGGACAGCTTCAGCCAATTCCGCCTGGTCAAAGCCGAATTGTTCAAGGCGGGCTTCTTGACCGCGGGCCGCCCCATGCCGGAAGGGCATCCCATCGGCGGCTCGCCCGACGGCTCGCGAAGCGCGTCCCAGTAGGCCGCCGCGCCGCAGGCTCGTTCCGGGTGCCTGGGGTCGAGCGCAGCGAGCCCCCAGTGACAAGACCTGGGGGCTCGCCACTCGTACCTCGTGGCTCGACCCCAGGCACCCGCCCTCAGTTCTTCGCCTGGACAAGGCACGCGCCTCGATCCCCGCGCGCCGCCGGTGAGGTTGCCAACGCTGGCGCTGATCGTGCCGATTCGCGCGGATTCGCGCCGCGTAGGACGGCAGCCACTTTCCGTACGTTCCCCGGGACAGCGATGACGATACATGCACCCATTGGGAATTCAACTGTGGTCGGCGCGCGAATCAGTAGAGTGGCTCGGTCGAGCGTGGGGTTGAACCTCCGCCCGCCGGGTGATCGGGGTGGTTGAGGCGCGGGGGTCGGGAGTCTGGTGCGAGCGAGTACGCCCGGGGAAAGTTGGTAGGCGTACCCGCAGAACCAGGCTCCCGGCCACCGGCATTCTGCAGCCTCTGGCTTCGGCAGCGTGGCGCGCACGGGGCGTAGAAGGAGGAGAGGATGGCGAAGCACACCTATCGTGTCGTGACGCGTGCCAGCGATGGGTCGCTGCGCATCCGCGACTTCGATTCCGAGGAGCCGTTGCTCCGGATGCATGTCAAGATCGGCATCGATGACTGCAGCACCGACCTGACGCTCCGCGGCAAGCCCGTCTTTCGCGGCCTGATCGGTCCGATCCCCGACGGCAAGGGCGTGGCCCGCTACGAGTCGCCGGAAGTCTTCGAGACGTTGACCAAAGAGTGGAGCCGGGCGCAGGCCAAACGCCGCCGCCGCCGGACGGCTGCCCAAATCCAGGCCGACGCCGAGGCCGCCGCTGCCGCCCAGCACGAACTGCAGACGCAGTGACGCCCCCCAAGGCTGCCCCACCGACGCGAGCGGGCCGTCGATCTAGTGCGTTGTCCAGGCTTAGAATTGGGCTTGGGTGGCTGGGGTCGAGCCACGAGGTACGAGTGGCGAGCCCCCAGTTCTTGCCTCTGGGGGCTCGCTGCACTCGACCCCAGGCACCCCAACATTTAGCGGGCTGTCGATCTAGCTGGTGTCGGCGCGTGGGGTGAGCTTTCAGCTTGCCGACACAACCTTGTCTTCAATCCACGGGAAGAAGGGAAGCCCCACCCATGAAGCTCTCCGGCAGTTGGCGATTGGTGACCGTTGGCATGCTGCTCTGCGGCGGCTGGGCGCTGTCCGGCTTTGGCGCGGAGAGTCCTCCGCCGGAGGCGAACGCGACAGTCTCTGCGGACGCGGGCCAAGCGGAGACCCAAGCCGGAGGGTCCGGCGTCCTCGAGGCCGTCCCCTCAGGCTTCTTTCGGCACGCTTATGACGACTGCGGCATTGCCGCCCGGCAGCCGCACGTGCTGATGCAGGACAGCTATTGCTGGACCTTTCAGACCAGCGATACGGAGGCGGACGAGAAGTCGCGTTCCGCCGTGTTCAGTTACAAAGCCGTCAATCTGCGGTACACGGACCTCGATCCGCGGCTCGAATACGTCCTGGCGCTGACGTACGCCAGCGACCATGTCTACCATCGGGTGCAGAGCCTGTGGGCGGACGATATCGAGTTGCATGGACCGCGCGCGCTGCCCAAGGCGCAGGCCACACGAGTCGTCGTCTGCGTGCCCGCGCGTGTGACGCAGGACGGAAGCATGGCCCTCCAGCTGCGGATCCACGGCGAGGTTAACGCCACGGTGTCGATCGTCGAGTTGTGGGCCAATGCTCCGCCGGCACAGGATACGTTGCGGGTGGCCACCGTCTCGGGGCTGGTCGGAGACTTGACCGGCCGAGTTCTCGACCTGACCTACGAGCCGGCGGCCGGAGCTGCGATCGAGTTGTTCGCCGACCAGGCGTCCGCGCCGCTGGCTACGGCCGCCACCGATCAGAACGGCTGGTTCCGGCTGCCTCGCCAAGCCTGGGGACAATCCAGCGGCGTGGGCCTGCGGATGGTCGCTCGCCGCGGCCGGGCGACGGCCATCCAGGCGATCCCCGCGGCGGAGCTGCGCTTCCAGCCGGTCCGCTACCGGCCCATCCCCGAACAGGTCGATCGCCCCGGCGTCCAACGCGTGTCCCTGGACGGTGTCTGGAAGCTCGATCCGCAGCCGGCGGCAGGGACGCGGGACCGGCCGCTCGCTGCAGCCACGTGGAACAACTTCCAGGTTCCCGGCCAGTGGCGGCAACAGGGCTTCGATATCCCGACCGCGCAAACCGTGGCCGTGGCGACCGAATTCTCCGTGCCGGCAGAATGGTCGGACCGGCGGGTCTTCCTGCGCTTCGACGCCATCCACGCCGGCACTGACTATTGGCTCAACGGCCAGCGGCTCGGCCGGAGCGAGAATCTGTTCACGCCGGTCGAGTGGGAAATCACGTCGCAAGTCCGCGCCGGTGCGACGAACCGCCTCGACCTGGAAATGACGGTCGACACGCCGTCCGAGCAGCTGTCCCACTCGTCGGGCTATGCGTTCCACAGCCTGGGCGGGATCGATCGCCGCGTGAGTCTCTTCGCTCTGCCGCCGCTTCACGTCAGCGCGCTGCGCATCAACACGCGACTCGATGCCGACTGTCGCGATGCCGAACTCGAGCTGACACTCGACGTGGACAATCCGCGGCGCGACCCGGCCGCCGGCTTGTCCGTCGCCCTCGAGCTGCAAGGGCCCGACGGAAGTCCCGTTTCCCTCACGCCGGCCCGCGCCGACCTGCCGCCCGTCCCCTGCGGCGGACAGGCAGCCACACTGGTCACGCGGATCGCGAATCCCGGGAAATGGTCGGCCGAGAAGCCGCACCTGTACCGGATGGCCGTCACATTGGCGCGCGACGGCAACGTCGTCGAGCGGATCGAACGCAGCGTCGGCTTCCGCCAGGTCGAGGTCCGCGGCAGCGAGCTGCTGGTCAACGGCGTGCCCGTCAAACTGGCCGGCGCATGCCGCCACGAGACGGACCCGCTCACGGGTCGGGCCGACACCATGCGGCACGGCGCCGCGGACGTCCGGCTGCTGAAAGCCGCGAACCTGAACTACATTCGCACCGCCCACTATCCGCCCACGCTGGAATTGGTCGAGGCCGCGGACCAACTCGGCATGTACCTGGAGGTCGAGGCCCCGTTCTGTTGGGTCCCGCTGACCGACAGTCTGGACCAGCTGCGCGAGGTCCTCGTGCCCACCTCGGCGATGATCGACCTGTACCACACGCATCCGAGCGTCATCTTCTGGTCGCTGGCCAACGAGTCGCACTTCAATCGCAGCTTCGAAATCGCTCACGAGTTGGTGCGGCAACTCGACCCGACGCGCCCGACGACGTTCAACAACCCCGATCCCAAGCAGGTCTGCGAACTCGCCAACCTGCACTACCCGCCCATGCCGTACGACGACCAGCTGCCGGGCGATCCGCGGCCGATCCTCCTGGGCGAGTACTTCTTCCCCGTCTGCCACGAGCAGACCGACGTCGCCATCAACCCCGGGCTGCGCGAGCTGTTCGGGTTCGGGCACAGCGAGCCGGATTCGGACTGGGGCCGCCAGTGCGCCGCGAGCTTTTCCAAGCCCTTCCTCAAGCCGGGCGCTGTGCCGGGCGCGTGGAGCCACATCGCCCAATCGAAACGCGTGACCGGCGGGGCGATTTGGGCCGCGCTGGACGACGCCTTCTACTTTCCCGATGGCACGCACGCCGGCTACGCTTGGCAGCACGGTTTCTGGGGAATCATCGACTCGTGGCGCCGGCCCAAGCCGGAATGGTGGCTGACCAAGCTGATCTTCTCGCCCGTCTGGCTGCCCGTGCGCCGCGTCGATTACACGCCCGGCCAGTCCGAGATCCGCGTTCCGGTCGAAAACCGGTTTTCGTTCACCGACCTCAGCGAGTTGACCATCGCGTGGCAGCTGGGGACGAGCCGGGGAGACGTGCGGGCCGCGGTGCCGCCGCGCTCCCGGGGCGAACTGGTCGTGCCCCTTCCCGCCGGCACGCACGAGGGCGACAAGCTGACGCTCACGGTGCGGGATGCCCGTGGCGAACTGATCCAGATCGCGGCAATCCAGCTCGGACGGCCAACCCCGCAGACGGTTCCGCAACCCCAAGCGGGGCCGCCGCAGCTGCGCCGCGACGGCGCAAAGATCGTGCTGCAAGGCAGCGGCTTCTCCTTGGTCCTGGACGAAGCCCGGGGCGACTTCGACGCCGCCGACCCCAGGCACCGGTCCGCATTGCTGCGGTTCCCCGTGCCGCACCTGACGCAATACGATTTTGGCGATCTGGCCGGCGCCCGCGGCAAGCCGTACGCGGTCTATCCGGACGTCCAGACGCGGCGGTGCGAGCAGGTCGTGGTCCGCGACCGGCCGGAGGGCGTCGAAATCGTCGTGCGCGATCGCTACTCGTTGCTGACCGGCTCGACGACCCTGTTGCTCGATCGCGACGGGCGAGCCAAGGTGACCTGCGACTATGTTTACTCCGGCCCGGAACTGGACTCGCGCGAGGCCGGCATTCGCTTCGTCCTAAGTTCCGCCTGCGACGAGCTGTCCTGGAATCGATGGAGCGAATGGGACGGTTTCCCGGAGGATTCGCTGCTCCGTACCACCGGCCGGGCGAAAGCCCTGCGCGCCGGCAAGCGCGGCGCGGACCCGGAAGGCGTGCGGCCGACATGGCCATGGAGTCAGGATCAGACGGAACTGGGCACCGCCGACTTCCGTTCGGTAAAATACCACTGCTACGACGCTTCGTTAAAGGCCGCGGACGGCGCGGGCCTGCGCGTCCTGGCCGCCGCCGACCGGCACGTCCGCGCGTGCCTCGCCGCCGACTCGGTGCTGCTGCACGTCCTGACCCGCTGCCCCTTGGGCCAGGAAGTGCTGCTGCCCGGCGACCGGCT
>CAIYOB010001544.1 GCA_903927685.1 uncultured Planctomycetaceae bacterium | reverse complement strand
TGCGGCGAAAGCGAATCCCCTGGACCCGCGGATCCTGGCCCGCCAAACGCTCGACTTCGGACCAAGACCCGTCGGTTGAGCCGTCGTCCACGAAAATCAGTTCCAGATCGTACTGCTGCTGGCGAGCAACGTCGGCCAGTTCGCCGTGCAGCTCGGCCAAGCTCTCCGCTTCGTTGAAAACCGGGATGACGACGCTCAGCATGGCAATCCGCTCGTTCTGGGTGTGGGGGTCGAGTGCCTGGGGCCGAGCCGCGAGGGACGAGTGGCGAGCCCCCGGTTCTCGCCACTGGGGCGCGCTGCACTCGACTCCAGGCATCCCGACATTTAGCCTTGATGGAGCACTAGCTTACCATAACTCCGTCAAGCGGGCTAAGGAACCCTGGTTCTCCGAATTCTTGTAGCGGACGCCAGCTACCTGAACGCCGCGTTCCAAACGCGGTTGCATTCAGAATTGTCGCCAAGTGGCGAGTTCGGGTATAACTCGGCACCGGCAGGACGGCGTTGGTCGGAAGGCAGCGCCGGCTGGACAGGCATTTCTTCAGCACGGAGGACGAGCGTGAACGGAAGGCGAGCGGGCCGTGAGGGATTCGCGTTGCTCTTCATCGGTCTGACGGTAGCCAGTGCCGGCTCGGCGGAGGAGACGAAACGTGTCGCCGCCAGGTCGGAGCATCTGCTGCAGGCGGCGCTGCACCTGGAACGGGCGGGCCAATTGGACTTGGCGGCTGGGATCTACGCCCAATTGAACGCCGAGCCGCAAACGGATCGTCAGCGGCTGGTCGAAGCACGGCGTGAGCGGATCCGCCAGCTGGAATTGGAGATCGCACGACTTCAGGACGCGTCGGTGACTGCGGCTCCGTCTGCCGGTCCGGTTGTCATCGAGGTGCAACTGGTCGCCCTGTCGTGGGCCAAGCTGCGGCAGTCGGGACTGGGGCTGGTAAGCCTGCGAAGCCTGGTCGAGTCACCCGAGAGCACAGCCATCCTGGACGAGCAGGGGCAGATCGCGGAGTTCGTCGAGCTGTTGTGCAAGGAGGAACTGGCCCAAGTGCTGTCGCGTCCCCGGCTGGTGACGCTCGATGGTCAGTCCGCGTCCGCGGAAATCAGCCAGGATCCCCAGACGCTGCCGGCGGGCTCCCGCACCAAGCTTCGAATCCAGTGCACCCCGCAATTGCTCGCGGGCGAGCGTTTGCGGTTGGACGTCGCTTGTCGCGTTCAATCCACTGCCGCAGACAAAGTCCCCAACACGGACTCCGGACCCGTGGATCGTACGCAGGAGGTCAAAGCCCAACTGGAGCTGCAATCGGGCCAGACCATGATTCTGGCTGGTCCGCGGGGGTCGGCAGGCGATGCCGAGTCGCTGTTGGTTCTGCTGACCGCTCGTTTCCAGGGAATTTCCAGCCAGGCGACTCCTCCGTAGGCAACCGCACTTCCCAAAGTTCGCCTGCCTGCATTATATTATTGTCGGCGGTCCCAGCGCTCCAGCGATGACGGTGGAGACGTGTGTGGCATTTCCATCGGTCAGGAGCGATTTATGGCAAAAAAAGAAGAAGCCTTTGAAGTCGAGGGCACGGTGACGCAAGCCCTTGCCAACACTCGATTTCGTGTCCAACTGGACACGGGCAACGAAGTGCTCGCCCACGTGGCGGGCAAGATTCGCAAGAACTTCATCCGGATCGTGCCAGGCGACCGCGTACGGGTGGAGCTTTCGCCGTATGACCTGACCAAAGGCCGGATCATCTATCGCGACCGCTAGTCCATTCGCGTCGCGTTTCTGCGCGGGATGGCTCCGAACATGGCCATTGGCAAACTGGGCAGCTAGCGGGCTCGCGCTCGGCCGCCTTCGAAAGACAAGGCATCTCGTCTTCGCTCCCAAGACTCGTCTGAGCCCCGTTTTGTTGGCGGTCTCTGCATTTCTCGTCATTTTTCCGAAACTTTGCCCCACTTCCCCTGGTAACCCTTCACAAGTGGCGGAAGCCAAGGGCGGGGCGAATTCGTTAACCAAAGGAGAACGCGATCGTGAGAAGAATGTGGAAGCGGACTTGCGCAGTGCTGGCATCGATTACCTTGGCCGTGACCGCTCTGGCGGGCATGACCGCTCCGGCGTACGGTCAATCCGACAAGCCGGTCATTGTGGCTTCGCTGGCCGGCACCGACGAGGTGCTGTCGGACATCCTGTACCTGACCGAATCCGCCGGGGTCGGCGACTTCGGCCGTTTTGCGGCCCTGATGGCCAGCCCGTACACCGCGCCGATGGACAAATCGCGTCCGACCGGTGTGTGCATGATGCTGGAAAGTGAAAGCGACGTCCGCGTCTTGAGCTTTCTGCCCGTCAAGGACCTGAAGATGCTCCTGATGACGCTCGAGGAGCAGATCGGCAAGCCGGAAGAAGTGGGCGGCGGCGTGCTGAAGGTCGCGGGCGACCGCCCCGCACCCGTGTTCATCAAGGAAGCCGGCGGCTGGGCCTTCTTGGCCAATCGCCAAGAGCATCTGAAGGACCTGCCGAAGGATCCGGTCGCCTTGCTGGATGGCCTGGACAAGAAGTACACGTTGGCGGTGCGCGTGAACATCAGCGCCATTCCGGCGAGTCTGCGCGAGATGGCGGTGACCCAGTTGCAGAAGGGACTCGAAGAGCGGGTGGCTCAGGAGTTGAACGGCGAACAGGCCGAAGCGATGGGAAAGCTGGGCGGCTTGGCCGTCGAATCGATCACGCGGCTGATCCAGGACAGCGACAACCTGACGCTGGGCTGGGAAGTCGACAAGGACGGCAAGAAGACCTACCTGGACGTGAACTTCACGGCCCTGGAAGGCACCGAATTGGCCAAGGAAATGGCGTTGGTCAAGGAAGGCAAGTCCTCGTATGCGGGCTTCCTGCTGCCCGGCGCGGCCTTGACGTTTCACGGGCACGGCGAGAGCAGCGCGGCCGAGGTCGAACAGGTCACCGCCATGCTGGCGCAGTTCCGCGGGCAGGCGATGAAGGGCATCGACGAGGACGGCAAGCTGGCGAATGACGAAGAGCGGGCGATCGCCAAGGACGTTGTCAATCAATTGCTGGACGTCGCGGACGCGACCCTCAAGGCGGCCAACATGGACTGCGGCGCGTCGCTGGTGCTCAAGCCGGGGACGCTCGGCTTTGTCGCCGGCGGTTTTGTCGCCGACGGCGAGAAGCTGGCGGACGCCGTGAAGAAACTGGCCGGCTTGGCCGCCAAGAAAGAGCCCAGCTTCCCCGGGATCAACTTTGATGCTGAGAAGTATCAGGGCGTGACCTTCCATACCGCCAAGATCCCCTTGCGCGACGCGGACTATCAAGTCCGCCAGATCCTGGGCGATCCGATGGAACTGGTCATCGGCACGGGCAAGACCAGCGCTTATGTGGCGTTCGGCAAGGATCCGGTCGGTCTGCTGAAGAGCGTCTTGGATGGTTCGGCTGCGACCAGCGATAAGGTTTTGCCGCCGTCCCAGTTGCGGATCTCCCTGGCGCCGATCCTCGAGTTCGTTGCCGCGACGGATTCGAACCCGCAGGTCAAGGTGGCACTGGAAGCCGCGAAGCAGTATCCCGGCAGCGACGCGATCTCCTTGACGGCCCTCCCGATCAAGAACGGTTTCGCCATGCGACTGGAGTTCGAGGAAGGTGTGCTGAAAGCCATCGGCGGAGCCGTCAAGGGCGCTCAGCAGCAGTAGGGCAGTGAACTGATGTCGGGTGGTTGGGGGCGAGCCACGAGTGGCGAGCCCCCAGATCTTAGCCCCCAGTCCTTGGGCTCTGGGGAACCCAGGCGAAGCCCCTCACCCGCTGTTTCGAAAACGTGGTTCTGTTGGCCCTGTGCATTCACTGACCATGATTCTACCCCCCATGATTTTGTCTTTCCGAGAAAACCGGCGCGCACGAAAGACAAAATCATGAAAGGATGCTCCGTGAAGATTCGTCTCGTCGTTACCGGACGCGGGTATCATGCGGCCGCAAGTCTACCGGACCAGTGCGAGTTGCCGGACCAGGCGACGGTGGACGATGTCCTGCGTCTGTTGCGGGAACGTTACGGCGACGGTCCGGGTTGGTCGGCGACGTGTCTGCTAGCGGTCTCCGGCCGGCATCTGGGAACGGTTGCCAGTCACGAGCCGGCGATCCTTCGCGACGGCGATGAAGTCACCCTGATCGCTCCGGTGGCCGGCGGCTAGTTGCCCTTGTCACGCGAACCCCCAGCCGGGTAAGATGCCGGGCGCAGGGATGCGGTCGGGTTCTTTTCTTTTCACGGGCGAGTACAAGGATGTACGCTAGCACCTTCTTGCGTGGTCTCGTGGCCTTGTTGTGTTTGGCGGCCCCGGCCGCCGCATGGGCGGCGGACGAAACGGCGACGGCGGCGACCGCTGAAACGGCGGACGACGTCTACGCGGCGGCTGTCAAGCATTATTCGGACGGTCGCTGGCAGTCGGCGGCGGACGAGTTCACGCGTTTTCTGCAGCAGTATCCGGAGCATGCACAAGCCGCTTCGGCGTTGTTTTTCCGGGCCGAAGCCCAGGTCCAGCAGGGTCGGCATGCCGATGCGCGGACGGGGTATCTCGCGTTTGCCAAACGGGAACCGGAGCATCGTTTTGCGCCTCAGGCTCGGTTTCGGGCTGCCGAGGCGGTCTATTTGGCCGGCGATGCCCAAACCGCCCGGGCGGAACTCGAGAAGTTCGTCGCGGATTATCCGGGCAGCGAATTGAACGTGTTCGCCCAAAAGTACCTGGCCGAATTGGCGTTGGCGGCGCGAGACGGACCGCGGGCCGCTACCTTGTTCAAAGCGATCCTGGAACGTTATCCCGACGGCCCGCAGGTGGAGGAGTGCCGGTTCGGGCTGGGGCGCGCGCTGGAACTGCAGGGCGACATCGAAGCGGCTCGAATCGCTTATCAGACCATGGCTGCCGCCAACGGCCCCTTGGCGGATGACGCCCAGGTTCAGACGGGCATCTGCCTGTACAACCACGGGAACTATGCCCAGGCGGCGAAGGCCTTTCAGGCGGCCTTGGAACGGTTTCCCGACAGCGACTTGACCGATCAGGCCCGCTACTGGCTGGGCATGTGCTACGTGGCTCAACGCGATTGGGACCAGGCGGCTCGGATTTTGCAGACCGCGCTCGACCAGCACCCCCAGCACGCGCTGGCGCCGGCAATGACGTTCTGGCTGGCGGATGCCAAGCGTCAGGCGGGCGGTTTGCAGGCCGCTCGCGAAGGCTACGCCGCCGTTCTGCGCGAATGGCCTCAATGCGAATGGGCCGACGACAGCCTGGAGATGCTCACGCAATTCGCCTTGACCGAAGCCCAGTTCGAGCGCGTCGTGACGCTTGGCGAGCAATTCCGCACCCAGTATCCGACCAGTCCGCTGAAGCCTGCCGTCGAGCAGCGACTGGGGCGCGCGTACTTGAAGCAGAAGCAGTATGCCAAGGCGATCGGCATTCTGAAACCCTTGGCCGAATCCACGGCCGGTCCCTCGGGCGGTGGTGACGCTGCGGCCGCCGGTCCGGAGTCCGTCGTGCCAACGACGCCGTACTACCTGGGGTTGGCCTACCTGGGTGACGAACAGTACCCCGCGGCCTTGCAGGCGTTCGACAAGGTGGGAGACACCAAGGACAACCCGGAACTGTCCGGCGGCATTCGCCTCGCTCGAGCGCTCGCCTATGCACGGCTGAACCGGCCCGCCGAGGCCATCGAGCCGTTGCAGCAGTACCTGGCAGCCCAGCCGACTGGCCCCGAGGCCACCGCCTGTCGCATGCATCTGATCCAAGCCCTGGTGCAAAGCGGACGTGTGGACGAAGCCTTGCCGATTTACCAGGCGGTTGCCGATCTGCAGCCCCCGCCGTCGGGCTTCGAGGCGGCGACGCTGCAGTTGGCAGAGGCGGCCTTGGAGGCGGGCAAGTACGAAGACGCGAGCGAGCTGTTCGGCCGCTTGGCCGAGGACGGACAGCCGCCGGAGTGGGCTTCCCAGGGTTGGTCGGGATTGGGCTGGACTCGGTTCCGGGCCGGAAAGCCGGCGGAGGCGTTACTCGCTTTCGACCGCCTGCTGGACTTGTATCCTGACATTCCCTTGGCCGCCCAGGCCGCGATGATGAAGGCCAAGACGCTGGAGCAATTGGACCGCAGCGCGGAGGCCCTGCCAGCCTATCTGCTGGTGGCGACAACGTATGCCAGCAGCGAGCACGGAGCCGCCGCCATGCTGGAAGCCGCCCGCCTGCACGAGACGCTGGGGCAGAAGACGGAGGCGGTCGCCCTGCTGCGGCGTCTGCTCCAGGAACACCCCGACTTTGAGCAACTGGATGCGGCCCTGTACCAATTGGCCTGGCTGCTGGACGAGCAAGAGCCGTCGGCCGAAACCGGCCGGCTGTTCGAGCGCATCTCCGAGCAATACCCGAACAGTTCGTACTGGGCCGACACGACCTATCGTCTGGCCGAGCGAGCGTCGCGGGCTGGCCAGTACGATCGGGCTCGGCAGTATGCGGAACGTCTGCTCGCAGCCCAATGCCCGCCGGATGTGTTGATGCACACCCTGTACCTGCGCGGGCAGGTGGCTGCCTCGACCCAGCGTTGGCGGGACGTGGCCAGTTCCCTGACCGCACTCCTGGAACAGTTCCCCGATTCGCCGTTGCGTGTGACCGCCGAGTGCTGGCTGGCGGAAGCCTGCTATCAACAGCAAGACTGGGCGTCGGCCGCCACACGATTCGCCCAGCTGGCACAAGAGCCGCGGCTGGAAGACGAAACGTGGATCGCGATGATCCCCCTGCGCCGGGCGCAAATCCTGGCGGAGCAGCAGCACTGGGATGCAGCCTTCGAGTTAGCCACGGACTTTGCCGAGCAGTTCCCCGAATTCGGCAAGAAATACGAAGCGGATTATGTCCTGGGTTTGTGCCTGTCCAAGCAAGGCCGGACGGCGGAAGCGTTGCCGTACTACGAAAGCGTGATCCGTTCGCCCGCAGGCGGCCGCACCGAGACGGCAGCCAAGGCCCAATGGATGATCGGCGAAGCCTACGCGGCCCAGTGCGATTTCGAGCAGGCGTTGAAGGCGTATTATCGCGTCGAGAGCCTGTACAACTACCCGCAGTGGCAGGCCGCCGCGCTGGTCCAGGCGGGCAAGTGCCACGAACTGCAGCAGGACGACCAGAACGCGGCCCTGGCTTGGCAACAAGTCCTCAACCGGTACCCGCGGACGACCTCCGCGGCGGAAGCCGCCCGGCGAAAAGAGCGGCTGGAAGCTCGACTGGCTGCGGCTGCTCCGAAAGTCGCCGCGGCCGCTCCCAAGTTGGCCGCGCCGGCGCCGCGGATTGCCCCGCCGGCCAGAGGGGCGACGGCGCCGAAACCGAGCGCTGCCAAGCCGCCCCGCACAGCCGCCGTGCCAACCTCCCGGACGGCAGCGTCCGGTAGCCTTGTTCCCGCCGTTCACTTGCAGGCGACGACGCTGCCGTTCCAGGCGGCGGTCCCGGCCCGGCAGTCTTGGAGCCCGCGAACCGGAACTGCGGCCACGGAGCCTGC
>CAIYOB010001543.1 GCA_903927685.1 uncultured Planctomycetaceae bacterium | reverse complement strand
TCCTTGAACTGCACCAGCATCGGCGGGCCGGCGTGCAACTGCAGCGCCAAGATGCCCTCCGCGCGGCTCTTGTCGGCCTGGTTGTCGACGAGTTCCATCGTGGTGAACCCGTTGATCTTCTGAATCAAGTGATTCCCCTTGGCGATCACGACGTACTCGTTCCAGCCCTCTTTCTTGAGCGACGCCAGGAACTGTTGCTCGTCGCAGGTGCTGTCACCGACCGCTTTCTTGCCATCTTCGCCGATGACCGTCTTCTTGCCGCGGACCCCGATGATCCCGCGTCCCCGCTCCTCGTACAGGATTCCGATGAAGTTGTGCGTAGCGTCGAAGTCGGCCTGATAGCCGCCGACCACGAAATCGTCCATCTCGACGCTGCGATACTGGATGCCCGAGTTGCCGCCGACCATGCGGAACTGGAGCCGCAGTTCAAAGTCGCCCACTTTCCCGCCGCGCCAAATCAGAAACGTGTTGCCCTTGGTGGGATTCTCGGCGGTGGTCTGACCCGTGATCGCACCGTCCCGGACCGACCAGAACTGCGACTTGCCTTCCCAACCGTCCAGCGTCTTGCCGTCGAACAAACAGACGAATCCCTCGCCCGCGCTATCAGCTGCCGACGCCGCGGCCCCCAACAGCGAGATGCCGATCAGCGCCGCCAAGCCCGGAATGAACTTGCTGTGTCTCATGGTGACCCTTTCTGTGGAAGAACAACGGTTGCGAACGATTGCAGTCCATATAGATACCAAGAAATGACCCAGCGTCACAGTGTGCGGAGCGGCACAAAAGTGCGCTTTGCTGCACGACAATCCCCATCGGTTACAGCCTCATAGGCCATCGCCGGCCATCCCGAGTCGCCATAATCCCTTAATTCGCAAGGATTAACAACAAAGGCCTGCAACTGCTGGGGGACGGAACGCTGACTGGCACCAGGTTTGCGGCAACTTGATCGTGGAAGACGAAACCTTGGTCGGATTGCCGTTTGGGCGCACGGGAGGTGGCGCATGGGGTACGCGGCGCGAGGCACAATGATCGAAGGCCGGGAACGCCGGGATCCGCAGTTGCGGCACGATCGGTGGACGGGCTTGATCGTCGTGCTGGTCGTCGTGGCCCTGGCGCTGCTTCTGGTCGCCGCGGAAGTTCTGGGAGGGCCGTCCTCAATGCACGTGACCTGACAGAATTGTGGAACGGCGGTCCTCATGGCAGGCTGGGTTAGTCGCCCAGCTGAGATGCCGTGATTCTTCTCTCTCGGAAAGGAGGTGTGCCGACTCCTGGCAACCCATGTGTATCGGACCCGGGGCGAGCCTCGCGTGGCAGCGCATCTTCGACATACGTGGCGATGCTCAATGCAGCATCGGATCCTGTCAACGGGGAAAGACGAACCGCTGTCTGGCGTGAGGCTCGCGGAGGCAAACGGTTATTTCGGCAGCAGGCCCAGAACGCCTTCGCTGGGACGCGGAATCACGTGAGCTGCGATCAGCTTGCCGAGTCCTTCGACCTTTGTTTTTCCCGCTTCCACGGCCGCTTTCACGGCCGCGACATCCCCGCGGATGATGACGGTGACGTAGCCGCCGCCCAATTTCTCCTTGCCCACGACTTGGACATTTGCCGCCTTGCAGGCGCTGTCGATCGCCTCGAAGACGGCCGTAAAGCCTTGGGTCTCGATCAGGCCCAGCGCGTACGATGCGGGATGGTCCACAGTCTGCTCCTTGTCCTGCCTCTGTTGCGGCGCACGCTCGTAAACGGGGAAAACGACGACGTCCTGCTGAATCAGCGGATTGAATTCCGGCGGACTGAGCACCGCGGGCCAAGCGGTATCGGCGGGACGGGGGACGACGCCCCCCACCGGACGGCCGCCCATCTGCTCGGCGACCGCTTGTCCAACCTGGATTGCTGCTTGCACCGCCGCCAATTCCCCCTGGATCTTGATGCACACGCCCAGCATGTCGTTCAATTCAGCCTGCACGACGACGATCCCGGCCGCCTTGTCCATGGCGTCCAATGCCGCCAAGGCAGGCGAAAAACCGGTTGTTTCCAGCAGTCCCAGGGCGCGATTCAAGGCTACACCGTCGTTCGTGTTTTCGAAGATCCTCCGAATTCTAGCATATTCTGGCGATGCCGGCTCACCCCCCCAGCATCGACTTTCCGCCGCACAGGACTACAATGTCACGCATGAACGATACCGCTCCCACCGATTTGCAGGAATTGATCCTCCGCCTCGTCCATTCGCCGGGTTACCAGCCGGTCAAGCCAAAAGTCATCGCCAAGCAGCTGGGACTGCCCAAAGAGCGGGCCCGTGAGCTGCGCAAGGCCGTGAAACGTCTCGCCCGGGAAGGCAAGATTGCCTACGGCGACAAGCATCTGGTCAAGCGGCCCAAGCCCGCGCCGGAACAGGCGGAGATGGCCGAGCCGGAGGCATTCGAGCCGGCCGCATTGACCGAGGCGCAAGAGCCCAAGACCGCCCGGGCGCCGGGCAAAGCCGACCGGGCGCTGGTGACCGGCGAGTTCCGGCGAGCGGCCAAGGGGTACGGTTTTGTGCGGCCCGTCGGCACGCCGCCGTCCGCAGGCCGCGACTGCGATATTTTCATTCCGCTCCGCAAAACGGCCGACGCGTCTACCGGCGACGTCGTCAAGGTCCGGCTCAAACCGCGGCACCGCGGCGAGACCAAGACCACCGGAGCGATCGTCGAAATCGTCGAACGGGAGACGAACCAGTTCGTCGGCACCTACCAGGAACGCGGCGGCCAGGCGTACGTCCAGATCGACGGCAACGTGGTCGCCGAGCCGGTTCCCGTCGGTGATCCGGGGGCCAAGAACGCGCTGGAAGGCGACAAGGTCGTGATCGAGATGATCCGCTTTCCCACGCATTTCCATGCCGGCGAAGGCGTGATCGTCGAAGTCCTGGGTGCCCGCGGCGCGCCGGGCGTCGACACGCTGTCCATCATCCGCGAGTTCAATCTGCCGGACCGCTTCCCGCTGCACGTCATGGACACGGCCCGCGTCCAGGCCGAGCGGTTCGACGAATCGATCGGCGACCGCCTGGACCTGACCGAGGAGACGATTGTCACGATCGACCCCAAGGACGCCCGGGATTTCGACGACGCCATCTCGCTCCAGCAATTGGACAACGGCCACTGGCGGCTGGGCGTCCACATCGCCGATGTGGCCCATTTCGTGCCGGCCGGCTCGCCGCTGGACCAGGATGCCCGCGAACGGGGCACCAGCGTCTACTTGCCGGACCGCGTGCTGCCCATGCTGCCGGAACTGATCTGCAACGGCCTGGCCAGCTTGCAGCCCGACAAGGTGCGGTATGCCAAGTCGGTGTTCATAGAATTCACCGCGGACGGAGCCCGCGTGGGGGCGGATTTCCACAACTCGGCGATCCGCAGCAAACGCCGCTTCAGCTATGAAGAGGTCGACGAGTTCCTGGCCGAGCCGCACCGCTGGAAGTCGAAGCTCACCACCGGCGTGTTCGCCCTGCTCGGCCGGATGCACGAACTGGCCATGCTCCTCCGTCGCCGCCGGCTGAGCAACGGCGCGATCGAGCTGACGCTGCCGGAGATCAAGATCGACCTGGACAAGAAGGGCCGTGTCTCGGGGGCCCACACGGTCCAGCACACGGTCAGCCACCAAATCATCGAAGAGTTCATGCTGGCGGCCAACGAGGCGGTGGCCCAGCACCTGAACGACAAGGACCTGAACTTCCTCCGCCGCGTCCACGAGCCGCCGGATCCCCGCAAGCTGCACGCGCTGACCGACTTCGTCCGCGAACTGGGCATCGACTGTGAGAGCCTGCAGAACCGGTTCGAGATCAAGCGGGTGGTCGAACTGGTTCGGGGCGAGCCGCGCGAACAGGCCGTCCATTACGCCGTGCTGCGGAGCATGCAGAAAGCCGTCTACGCGCCGCACGAAGAAGGCCATTACGCGCTGCACAGCAAGCACTATTGCCACTTCACCTCGCCGATCCGCCGCTATCCCGACCTGGTCATCCACCGCATGCTGGACGCCTTGGCGCGGGGCACGCGGCCGCCGGACGATTTCGACTATCTGGCCGTGCTGGGCCAGCACTGCTCGGAACGCGAACAGCGGGCGGAGGCGGCGGAACGCGAACTGATCAAGGTCAAGCTGCTGACGTTCCTGAGTCACCGCATCGGCGAACCGCTGGAGGCCGTAATTACGGGCGTCGAAGAATTCGGGCTGTTCGCGCAGGGCATCGAACTACCGGCCGAGGGCATGATCCGCATCGACGCGCTGGCCGACGACTTCTACCGCTACGACAAGCAGACCCACTCGCTGACCGGGTACCGGCACGGGCACAGCTATCGGTTGGGCGATCTGGTGCAAGTCGAGATCGCCCACGTGGACATCGGCCGCCGCGAACTCGATTTCCGCCTGGTGCGGCGACTGGATCAGCCGTCCGGCCGCAAGTCCCTGACCGCGCCCAAGCCGCGGCCAAAGGGCCGGATTAAGAAGAAAGCGGACCTGCAGCGCCAAGCGGCGAAGCGAACGGCCAAACGCCGCCGCAGCTGAGCCGCTCGGCGGACACCGCTCGTGGCGGCAGGGCCTGGCGGTCGACCTCGTTCGGCGTCGACCCATTCCCTGTCGCTCGAGCCATGGACGGCCGCTTGGGAACGAGCCCCTCCAGTCCTCCGTACGGCCGGTCGCCTGACAAAATCATGGGGTGCAAACGAATTGCGTTTGCCCGCTGGCTCCGTCTATAATTCGACGACTCGACCGTGTGCGAACAACAACCCACCGTGGTGGAGACACGAATGTTAAACAGAATTCGAATGCCCTTGATCACTGCCCTGCTGGCCTTGATATCCGGCGGTTGGGTGCATGCTGCGTCGTCAGAGCCGGACACCAAGCAGGATGCCGGCGCCGAGAAACAGGCCAACAAGGACGCCCCGAAGTATGTCCGCTTGGCCGAAGACGACGACAAGAAGCCGACTGCGTTGCAGACGGCGATTGTCCGCTTTGCGGCGGCTGGCGAGCAGAATCAGGGCGTCCAGGTGGATCTGATCGGGGCGATCCACATTGGCGACAAGGCGTATTACGACGAACTGAATCGGCGGTTCCGCAAGTACGAAGCGGTCTTGTACGAACTGGTTGCCCGCGAAGACGCGAACGTGCCGCAGCCCGGACAGGGGACCGGATCGGTGGTCGGCGGGATGCAGGTGGGCATGAAGTCGCTGCTGGGCCTCGAGTACCAGTTGGACGGGATCGACTATGCCCGGAAGAATCTCGTCCATGCGGACATGAGTCCGGAAGAGTTTGAGGCGACGATGAAGAGTCGCAACGAGAGTTTTGCCGGGATGTTCTTCCGGATGCTGGGGCGAGCGATGGCGGAACAGGCCAATGATCCCGTGGGCACGAGCGACTTTCAGCTGCTGGCCGCCCTGTTTGCCAAGGACCGCGCCCAGCGGCTGAAGCTGGTCATGGCCAAGCAGTTCACCGACTTGGAGGGCGAGGTCAGCATGTTCGACGGTCCCGAGGGCTCGACGATCATCACCGAACGCAACAAGAAGGCGTTTGAAGTTCTGAGCCGCGAGATTGCCAAAGGCCGCAAGAAGATTGCCGTGTTCTACGGCGCGGGGCACCTGCCCGACATGAAGCGCCGGCTGGAACAGGATTTCGGCATGCGGGAAACGGGCACCGACTGGGTGACCGCCTGGTCGCTGAGCCCGTCCGCGGCTTCGTCCGAGCGGAAGTAGGCCCATGATTACCATCGACGATCGTCTCCAGCCCGCCGACTTGCTTCCCGCTCTGCAGCGGATGTGGGAACTGTCCGCAGCCAAACTGAATTCGCTGGAACAGACGTGGCAGCCGACGCAGGGAACGCCCGTGTTCACCGTGGCCGGACGCTACACGTCGCAAGGCTGGACCGAATGGACCCAGGGGTTTCAGTTCGGCTCGGCCATCCTGCAGTTCGACGCGACGGGTGATGAGCGGTTCTTGGAACTGGGACGGTCGAACACGATCGCGCGGATGGCGTCGCACGTGACCCACGTCGGCGTGCACGACCACGGGTTCAACAATGTCAGCACCTACGGCAACTTGCGGCGGCTGATGCTCGAAGGCCGCATTCCCTACGACGCCCGGGAACGGGATTTCTATGAGCTGGCGCTGAAGGCCAGCGGAGCCGTGCAGGCCGCTCGCTGGAGCACCACCCGCGACGGCGACGGATACATCTACTCGTTCAACGGGCCGCACTCGCTGTTTTCCGACACGATTCGGTCCTTGCGGGCGCTGGCCCTGGCTCACCAGCTGGGGCACGCGTTGATGGGAGAGAACGATGCGGCGGTCTCGCTGCTGGACCGGCTGGTGCAGCATGCTCGGACGACCGCCAAGTACAACGTCTATTACGGCGCCGGCCGGGATGCGTACGATGTCCGCGGCCGCGTGGTGCACGAGAGCATCTTCAACACGAACGACGGACGATATCGCTGTCCCAGCACGCAGCAGGGCTACAGCCCCTTCAGCACTTGGACGCGTGGCTTGGCGTGGATTATGTGCGGGTACGCCGAGCAACTGGAGTACTTGGCGGTCCTGGGCGACGCGGCCCTGGCGGCGATGGGCGGCCGGCAGACTGTCGAGCCGCTGCTGCGGGAGGCCGCGGCGGCCACGTGCGACTTTTACCTCGAGAGTACGCCGACGGACGGCGTGCCCTACTGGGACACCGGGGCGCCGGGCCTGATTCACCTGGGAGATTACCAGAATCGCCCGGCGGAACCGTTCAACGATTTCGAGCCAGTGGACAGCTCGGCGGCCGCCATCGCCGCTCAGGGGCTATTGCGGTTCGGCCAATACCTGCAGCAGTCCGGAGATGCCGCTGGGCGGCGGTACTGGCAAGCGGGTTTGACGGTCCTGAAAACCCTGTTGGCCGAGCCGTATTTGTCGGTGCAGGCGGAGCATCAGGGCCTGCTACTGCACACGATCTACCACCGGCCGCGGGGCTGGGATCACATTCCAGCCGGGCGCAAGATCCCCTGCGGCGAAGCTTGTCTGTGGGGCGACTATCACCTGCGGGAGGCCGGGCTGTACGTCCAGCGAATCGCGCGAGGCGCCCCCTACTACACGTTCTTTGCGCCGTAAGCCTTCGGCCGTCGCTGCC
>CAIYOB010001542.1 GCA_903927685.1 uncultured Planctomycetaceae bacterium | reverse complement strand
GTTTAACGCCAAGCCGGCAGGCGACGGCCTGGGTGGCCGCATCCGGCTGATCCGCCGTCGCCTGCCGGCTCGGCGTTAAACGAACTGCGCCGAAATGGGGAAGTTATTTCGTGAGCGTTGCTACCCTTGCTTCCGTCTCCGGGGTATGGTCCGATATGGAAGATCGCTGTCTCGTGGGGAGAGATTGGCAATTGCGGGGCGGGCCGAATTCCACATCACTGGTGGTGGCCGCCGGTTGCCAAGTCCCGTGACGTCGGCCGACGCGTAACAAAACGACTGGACGCCGGAGTCTGTCCGGCCGCGACTGGAAATGGACCCGAACGCTGCGCAATCGCCATACCCACCCCCGGAAGCTGCACCGCGTCAATGGGCGGACGCGTTTACGCATTGCGCGCATGGAATCGCCCTGGGCTTGCCGGACTCGAACCTGGTCCTGGTCTGCAATCCGGCGCTGGCGAAGATGCTGGGCAGCAGCGTCGCAGACATCAGCGGTGCGCCGATCCTGAGCCTGTACGCCCCCCAGGATCACCCGCACGTGCAAAGTTGCATCGCCGAGGCTGACCGCCGCGGGCAGACGCGTTACGAAGCCCGCATGGTCCGCGCCGACGGTTCGGTGTTCCCGGTGCAGATGGACGTCGTGAGCGTGCGCGATGCGGGCGGCAAGCTGATCTATCGGGTGGCCACGGCCCAGGATATTTCCGAACGGCAAAAGGCGGAAGCCACGCTCCGGGAAAGCGAGACCCGGTATCGCAACCTGTTCACGAACTCGCCGGATGCCGTCTTCGTGAATCAGCAAGATCGCGTCACGTTGGTCAATCGCGCCTGCCTCCGGCTATTCGGAGCGGAGTCGGCGGAGCAACTGCTGCACAAGTCGGCCTTCGACCTCTTTCACCCGGACTTTCACGACGTGATCCGTGAGCGCATTCGCCGCCTGCGCGAGTTGGGCGAGACGGTGCCGCCAATCGAGGAGAAGATCATCCGCTTGGATGGGAGCGTGGTTGACGTCGAGGTCGTCGCCGTGTCCTTTCCGCTCGGCGGCGAATACGCACTCCATGTGATCCTGCGCGACATCTCGCAGCGGAAGCAGGCCGAGGAAGAACGACGCCGCCATACGGCCGAGTTGAGCGCGGCCCTGCAGCAGTTACAGCAGGAGATCGCCGACCGCGGGCGGGCCGAACAGCAGTTGCGGGAACTGAACGAGCAACTCGAACAACGCGTCCGGGAACGCACCGCCGAGGTATTGGACCTGTACGAGAACGCCCCCTGCGGCTATCACTCGCTGGACGAGCACGGCTTGGTGCTCCAGATGAACGACACCGAGTTGAAATGGCTGGGCTACGCGCGGGAGGAAGTTGTTGGGCGCTTGCGGCTGGCAGACCTGATGACGCCTCAAGGGGCCGCCAGGTTCAACGCGCTCTTTCCCCAACTGGTCGCCTCCCGCAAGCCGTGGACCGTGGAATGGGAGATGCGATGCAGGGACGGTTCGAGCTTGGCCTTTCTGGTCAACGCCGAGGGTCTCTGGGATGCCGACGGCCGGTTCCTCAGGAACCGGGCCACCGTGATCAACATCACGGAACGGAAACGCCTGGAAGAGTCCTTACAGGTCAACGAGGAGCGGCTCCGGCTGCTGTTCGAGTCGTCGCGGGACGCCATCGTCACCTGCGACGCGAACGCCCGGTGCATCGACTGCAATCCGGCCGCGGTCGCCATGTTTGGTGTCCCCGACAAACAGACATTGCTGGGCCAGACCCCCGTGGATTGGTCTCCGGAAGTCCAGGCGGATGGCCGTCCCACGCAGGTGGCGTTCGTGCAGGACGCCGCACAACTGGCCCAGCGCGGCAGCCTGTTCTTCGAGTGGCTGAGCCGGCGCGCGGACGGGACGCCGTTTCCGACGGAAGTGTCCCTGAGCCTGGCGGAGTATCGCGGGGAGCGGATCATCCAGGCCGTCATTCGCGACATTTCCCGCCGCAAGGAGCACGAAGCCCAATTGGAGCGGGCCAAAGAGGCCGCCGAAGCCGCCGACCGGGCCAAGAGCACGTTCCTGGCCAATATGTCCCACGAGATCCGCACCCCGCTGAACGCCATCCTGGGCTTCGCGGATCTCCTGCTGGGCGAACTCGCTCTTGCGCCCGAGCAGCGCCAGCACTTGACCACCATCCAGCGCAGCGGCAACCACCTGCTGGAGATCATCAACGATGTCCTGGAGTTGGCGCGCGTCGAGTCCGGCCGCGCACAGCTCAACCCCGGCCCGTTCAATCTGTATGGGACGCTGGACGACGTCCAGCGGATGTTCAGCCTGCGCGCCCGGGAGCTGGGGCTGGGGTTCCAGGTGGATTTGCCGGGCGGCCTGCCGCCGTCGGTCGTGGGGGACGAGACCAAGCTGCGGCAAGTGATCATCAACCTGTTGGGCAACGCCTTCAAGTTCACTCCGCACGGCGGCACGGTTGTGCTGCGAGTCCGAGCGACGGCGGAGCCCCAGGGCACGCTGCGGTTGGACGCGGAAGTCGAGGACAGCGGCCCGGGGATCGCCCCGGAGGACTTGTCACGCCTGTTTGAGCCGTACTTTCAAACCCAGGCCGGCGAACGGGTTGGTGGGGGCACGGGCCTGGGGCTGTGCATCAGCCGCGGCGTCGCGCGGCTGATGGGGGGAGATGTGACGGCCCGCAGCCAGTTGGGCCGTGGCAGCACTTTTCGGTTTCACGTCCCGCTGCCCCTAGGCTCGGGAGCCGCTCCCGCACGAACCCTTCCGCCGTCCCCCGTGCTCGGGTTGCAGCCGGGCACGAGTTGCCGGGTGCTGGTGGTCGACGATCATCCCGATAACCGCGGTTTGGCCGCGCACTTGCTGGCCCCGCTCGGCTTCGAGGTCCGGCTGGCCGAAGACGGGGCCCAGGCGGTGGCAGTCTGTGCGGACTGGTTGCCGCAGGTCGTCCTGATGGACCTGCGCATGCCGGTGATGGACGGTTTTGAGGCGGCCTGCCGGATCCGCGCGGCGCACGGGCCGGCCGTGAAGATCATCGCCCTGAGCGCCAACGTCCTGGCCGAAGAACAGCAGCGCGCCCGCACTGCGGGCGCTGATGCCTTCCTGGCCAAGCCGTTCCGGGCCGCCGACTTGCTGGACCAGATTCAGACCCTGACGGGCGTCGGCTATCGGTACGGCGAGCCGCCGGCGGACGCCGCGCCAGCGGGGGAAGCCGCCCTGCCGTCGCGCGACACCCTGAGCCGGCTGCCGAGGCCGTTGGTCGAGCAGCTGCGGGACGCCGCGCGTGCGGCCGACTATCGCCGCCTGCTGGCCTTGGTCGATCAGCTCCAGGTGCTCGACGCCTCGCTCGCCGAACTGCTCCGCCGCCGGGTCACGGACTTTGACTACGCGGCCGTGGAACGGGCGCTGTCGCCGCCGGAAGCGGCTTCCGGCCCGCCACCGCAGGCGCCGGCCCCTGCCGCGGCCCCTGTGGCGGCGCCCGTGAGATGCGACGAGACTCCGGCAGCGCGGTTGCTGCTGGCCGAGGACGCGCCGGACATCCAGCGGCTGGTCCACACGCTGCTGACCCGCGCCGGTTTCGCGGTCGACGTGGCCGGCGACGGCCAGCAGGCCTGCCGCCTGGCGTTGGACTCGGCGGCCCGGGGCCAACCCTACGACTTGATCCTGATGGACATGCAGATGCCCGAACTGGATGGACGGCAAGCGACCGCGCGGCTCCGCACGGAGGGCTGGCAGGGGCCGATCGTCGCCCTGACCGGCTTGGCCCAGGCCGACGAGCGACGGCGCTGCCTGGACGCCGGCTGCAGCGACCTGCTGGTCAAACCGGTGTCGCGGCGGGATCTGCTCCAGATGGTCGCACGTTATGTCCCGCCGCGGGAGTGAACGCGCGGCAGGTGGTCCGCCCCAACCCGAGCACCGCCCCCTCGAAGACACCAGCCTGCTACGCAACAGGCAACTCAGGAGCGAGACACGGATGAAGATCCTCTTGGTTGATGACCACCAGATCGTCCGCGATGGCCTGCGGGTCTATCTGGAAAAGAACGCGGGATACGTGGTGATTGGCGAAGCCTCCGATGGTGCCGAGGCGGTTCGCCTGGCCCGCGAACTCGAGCCGGATGCCATCGTGATGGACATCGAAATGGGGGGCTTGAACGGCATCGAGGCGGCCCGCGAGATTCTCGCCGCTGTTCAGCCCCGGGCCAAGATCGTCTGCCTGTCGATGCATGCCGACCCGGCCTGCATCGGCGAGGCTTTTCGGGCGGGGGCCGTCGGCTATCTGCTCAAGTCGTCGGCCTTCCAGGAATTGACGCTCGCGCTGCAGATTGTCGCCGAGGGCCAGATCTATCTCAGTCCCGGGGTGGCCCAGACTGTCGTGGACGCTTATGTCCGCAACCCCGTCCCCGCCCCGCCCGATCCGCTGATGCTGTTCACCCCGCGCGAGCGGCAAATCCTGCAGCGGCTGGGCGCCGGACGTTCCGCCAAGGAGATCGGTCAGGACCTGAACATCAGCCACAAGACCGTGCACGCCTTCCGCAGCCAGATCATGGCCAAGGTCGGCGTCGACAGCCCTGCCGAGCTGGTCAAGTACGCCGTCCGGCATGGCGTGGTCCCGTTCCCGGAGCGTCCCGGCCCCGAGCCCAGTACGATATGACCGTTGAAAAGGGGCCGGTCCGAAGGGTCTGGCTACGGGGAATACATGCGATCAGGAAATTGCGAGGGGCGTGGAACCACGCGAAATTGAAGAGCGGCTCGCAGCAGCAGGCGACGCCGGAGGAGCCCGTGGTCCGGGCAGCGCGACCTGGCCGCGGCCGCAATCGAGGCAGATTCGAACGACGAGTGCCCCTGCGACGCCCGCTCCGGGAACGGAGGTGGCACGCTGGCCACTGGCTCGCACATCATCCACAGATCCCAGCTGACAGCGAACGTGGCATTGGCGATCACTGCGAGGGATGACCGCCACCCGGGTCAACTCGCCGTTCCCTTGCCCCAACGCGCGGATCCTGAACAACACCGTGTCCGGCCGCGGGATTCTGCTCAGCGGCACGCCCGCCGGCAACAACGTTATCCGCGGCAATGACGCGGTCGGCCCGACCCAGACGTCCGTAATCAAGCCCAAGCTCGCGTCGAAGACAATCAAGGCTTCACGGTGGACAACACGCCCTGGATATCACGCGACGACCAGCGGAAGACGCGGCGCTAGCGGCCCCGGAGTCAATTCGGACGGGATTCCAGCACCAACACCCAATCGTTGTTCTCGCCGCAAGTGGGCGGGGTGAATTCGCGCTCCCCGGCATTGTCCATGACCTCGCCGGCCCGCGTCTCGCCCGAGCGCGGATCGAACCAACTGGCCGCCACCCGCGGTCCCGCCAGCTTGTCCAGGCGGACGCGGAAACTGCGGCCTGACGGGGTATAGACCAGCGCGTAGCTTCCGTCGGCATCCCGGGTGGCCTGCAGGTGTTCGTCCCCGCTCAGCGTGTCGCCGGCAAGCAGCGACTGGTCCGGAACGCGGGTCAACAGCGGCCGCGATTCCAGCAACTGCCGCACGTATCCCATCTGCTTGGCGCCGGGAGTTTCCAGCGATTCATACCACGGGATATGCGCGCCGTAGCGGTAGGTTTCACCTTGGCGAATCCAGCCGATGAAGCTGCGGTGGCCGTAGGTGTGCCCGCAGCCGCCCGCAAACAGGTTCCAGTAGGCCGCCCGCCGCACGTCCCAGGGGCGAATCCGCCGATCCTGCGGTTCGGTCTTGCGCAGGGACAGCGAGTCTTCGTACGCGACTTCGGCGTCCAGGGTGGGCTTGGGCGGTTGCCGCTCGTAGTCCCGGGCCACCGTCCGCCAATTCTCAAACTGGAACCGCGTTGTGGTCTGGATCATATTGAAATCCAGCCACCGTTCGTCGTGCAGCCATTCGGCGGAGGAGTGGTTGCCGCCGGGCGGATGAAAGGTCATCAGCGTGGTCTGCCAGTCGGCCTGACCGTCGAACTGGTCGCTGTCATTGACGCCGTCGGCGAGTCCTTCGGCCATCGCCCGCACGAGCGCCAGCCGCGAGGGCGTGTCGACGTTGCGGCCTTTCCCGTAAGCGTCGCCGCCCAGCACCCAGATGACATGCGGCTCGTCCCGGTAGCGACGGCCGAGGAACTGGCCGTAGCGATAAGCCACGCTGGGGTCGCGGACCAGCGGGTCTTCGTCCTCGATGGCGCTCAGCCAGATGGGTAGCGCGGCCATGTACACGCCGTGCCGCCGCGCCTCGGCCAGGCACCAGTCCACGTGGTCCCAATAGTCGTCATTCGGGCCGGGCCGCAGCCGTGGCCGCGTCCAATCGCCGTCCTCGAACGGCTCGAAACCCGCTGCGTTGGCCAGCGTACCGCCTTCTGGCGAACGGACAATCACCGACTGGATGACCGTGAACCCTTGGGCTGCCCGCGTGGCAAAGTACCGGCTGACCGCCGGCTGGTTCGCCGCCGCTGTGCGGACCGACTTGCCGAACATGTGCCAGGCCGTATCGCCCAGCCAGAAGAACGGCGTCCCCTGCTCCGTCACCAGGAACCGCCCCTGGTCGCTGACGCGAAGGCGGGGCAAGTCCTCCGCGGCGCCGGCGGCGCTGGCCGCAGTCACAACCACCGTCAGAACTCGCAGGCAGGTTTTCATCTTGTTGCTCCTCGATCTGGCTCTGGCGGACAACCTTCCCGTTCGCCCCCAGCATAGCACGAATCATTGCACTCGCCCCCCGGGCACCTCAACATCCGGCACCCCAACATCCGGCCTGGACGGAGCACCAGACCGCCCAGCCGGCGCGCCGTTGGATTTCGTCGGCCGGACGATCGTCGCGCGGCCGCGGGCCCAGTCGTGCAGGTGCTCCAGCCGGCGGCGGCCTTCTTCAAAGTAGAACGAACCCAGGCCGGCCAGGTGTGCCTGATAGGCGGCTTCCCGACGCGGCTCGTAGTCCGCCCCCAGCGCGACGAGGCCCTCGTCGCGCATCCAACCGGCAATCGCGTCGGCGATCAATTGGTGACCCCGAACCGACGGATGGACGTGATCGACCAGCCACGAGTCGTCCGGGATTCCGCCTCGGCATTGCTCGGCTATCAAGGCGTCCGCGTCCAGCAACGGCGTCCCCGTGCGGTCGGCGACCTCGCCCAGCACGTCCTGCATCGAACTCAGCATGCGCAGCGGGCAGATATCCAGATCGCGGGCCTGCAGGTAATGCCGCCTTGCCTGCTCCACATCGCCCAGCGCATCGTAGCATTGGCCCAACTGGTAATGCAGCCCGGCGTACTGATCGTCGATCGCGGCCGCCCGCTCCAGGCACGCCAGGGCCGCGCGGAGATCGGTCTGATAGGCCGGCTTGGCCTCGTTCCAAGCCTGCTCCCAACGCTGCAGGTCTCGGGGCTTCAAGTCCGGCCGATGCTCCGATTTGAACGGCGGACAGTCGCGCAGGTTGCTGACGGGAGTGACCAGCAGCAGCGGCACGCCGGCCTGCCGCGTCAGGTGCACCATCCGCTCCAGATTGACGCCATAGTGCCTGATCACGTCGCGGTGCCACTGCGGGTCGCGGTGGTACTGGCGCAAGCCGCCCCGATAGTCGAGCAGCGAGTCGACTTCCGTTTCCAGCATCGGCCTCGACGCTGCCAGCGGTTGGAGGCCGGAGCCGCGGCATTTCAAGTAGGCGGCCCGGAGCAGGCAATACGTCCGCCAGCCGGCCGCCCATTCCTGGACGGCGCCCAGGACCGCCGGCTGCTGCTTGATCCGCTGATACGTGCGATCTTCCAAGAACTCGTTGTGCCCCGTGCAGACAATGATCAAATCCGGCTCGTAACCGAGGACTTCCTGCAGGATCGGAATCAGCCGGTAGCTGGCATAGGACACTCCGCCACAGTTGATCACGTGCCAGGTCCGCTGCGAATCCGCGGCCCGCAGCGCCAGCTCGAGCCAACTGCTGAATGCGGTCTCTGTGGAGAACGGGCTGCCTTGGACCGTCGAGCCACCCAGGCAGAACACGCGGTACTCGTCGGCCGCCTTGGCCGCCGGAAACGACTGCGGCCGGAAATAGTTCTGCCGTGCCGGCGGGATCTCGTAGCGGTCCCGGGCCTGGTTCAATACAAACAGCGGCCGGACGCCGCGAAAGCCGACGAACGGATCGTCCTGCCAGTTCGGTTCGCCCCAGCCCAGGCCGGCCAGCACCAGTTCGATCAGCACCAGCGGCGTCAACCCCACCGCAATCGCCGCGATGCGGAACAGAAGCTTGCGCAGAAACGAGGGTCGAGTCATGGCCGGAGTTGGCCCTCCGGGACGGGCCGGATGCCCGGCGAGACGCCTCGATTCTTGCGGCTCAGACGCTCGAACAACCGCAGGTGCTCGTCGATCACGCGTTCGCTGCCATGTTCGCGAACGACGCGCTGGCGGACCGTGTTCAAGGCGGCAGCGGCGGGCGGCTCGGCGAGCATTTCGTCCATGACCCGACTCAATTCGGCGGCCTCCAACGGCGTCGCAAACCGGGCGGTCCCGCCCGCCAGCGCCGGGGTCTGCTGGAGGGTTTCTAGATTGCAGCCCACCACGGGCCGGCCCAGGGCCATGGCCTGCAGCAGGATCCGCGGCGAAGCCGATTCGCTGCGCGGATCGACCAGCAAGTCCCCCGCCGCCAGCACGTCGCCCAGATCGTCGAACGAGCCCGGCATGTTGACCGACAGCCGCAAGTCGAGGTCGCCCAGCCGCGCGTACAGCGGCTCGCGATACGGACCGTCGCCGATCAGCCACAGCCGCGAGCCGGGCCACTTGCGGGCCAGCGGCTGCCAGGCTTCGATCAATCGCAGCAAGCCGCGCCCTTTGGCCAACCGGCCGACGCAGACCACCACCCGCGAGTTGGCCGTGAGCGTCAGCATGGGATTGATGTCGGCCAGCGCCGCCCGGGCCTCGGTCCGCTGGCAGGCGTGATCGAGCAGGGCCGCCGGGAGGCTGTCAGCAATCGTATGGATCGCGTGGGGCGGCACGCCGGCCTCGGTCATTGCTCGCGCGGTCCCCAGATCCCCGACGATCGCGGCGTCGGCGGCCTGGCAGCGGCGGCGCAGCCGCCAGGGCGACGGCGAACGCCCGTCACGTTCGTCGCTGCCATCCGGACGCACGACGACGGGAACCCCACAGCCGGCCAGCGCGCGATGCGCGACCGCCGATTCGTGGCCCAGGCCGACCAAGTAGACCAAGTCCAACTGGTCGCGATGGCAGCGCAGCCACCGAGCCAATGCAATCAAATAACGCAGGGTTCCCCAGCCTCGGGAACGCGGGTGCGGCAACCGGATGACGGGCACCGAGCCGTAGGCCAGCTGGGCGGACCAATGCGTGTCCCAGCGGGCCGTGACCACCGTCGGGGCGGCGCCGCGACGCTTCAGGCCCAGGGCCAGTTCCGCCACGGTATCTTCGGGACCGCCGAACAGCGGCCAGAAGCGAGGCGTGATCAGGACAACGCGGAGACCGTTCATGACCGCCTATGGTAACGAAATCGCCGAGCCAGCGGGAGAACGCTGTGCGCCCGACACGAGAACGCTGCGCGTCCCTTGCGGAACGAACCGCAACGGTGTACAAGACCACCATGCGAGCTTACTTGGATTTTCTCCGCCATATTTTGGATAACGGGATCGAGAAGCGGGATCGGACGGGCACCGGGACGCGAAGCATCTTCGGCTACCAGATGCGTTTCGACTTGGCCGCCGGTTTCCCGCTGGTCACGACCAAGCGATTGCACGTCAAGTCGATTATTCACGAGTTGTTGTGGTTCTTGCAGGGCGATACGAACGTGCGATCCCTGCAACAGCGGGGCGTCTCGATTTGGGACGAATGGGCGGACGAAAATGGTGATTTGGGCCCCGTGTACGGTCACCAATGGCGCAGCTGGACGGCTGCCGGCGGGCGCACGATCGACCAGATTCAGGACGTCCTGCAGCAGATCCGGACGGATCCGGATTCGCGGCGGCTGATCGTCAGCGCCTGGAACGTGGGCGACTTGCCCCGCATGGCCCTGCCCCCGTGCCACGTCCTGTTCCAGTTCTACGTCTCGGCAGGCCGGCTGTCGTGCCAGTTGTACCAGCGCAGTGCCGACGTGTTCTTGGGCGTGCCGTTCAATATCGCGTCGTACTCGCTGTTGACCTTGATGATGGCCCAGGTCACCGGTCTGCAACCGGGCGAGTTCATCCACACGTTTGGCGACGCGCACCTGTATGCCAATCATCTGGAACAGGCTCGAACCCAGTTACAGCGCCAGCCGCGTCCGCTGCCGACGCTGAGCCTCAATCCGGAAGTCCGCTCGCTGTTCGAATTCCGCTACGAAGATTTTCATTTGGAGAATTACGACCCACACCCGCGAATCGCCGCCCCCGTGGCGGTGTGACCCTCCATAACGCCCCCCATGCCACACTCCCTGATCGTCGCCATATCAGAGAACCGCGTCATCGGCCGGGACGGCCGCCTGCCGTGGCATCTGCGCGCCGATTTACAGCGTTTCAAGCAGTTGACGATGGGCCAGACGATTGTCATGGGGCGGAAGACCTACGAATCGATCGGCCGGCCGCTGCCGGGGCGCAAGTCGGTCGTCGTTACCCGGCAACCCGATTACGCCCCGGCTGGGGTCCGCGTCGCGCGGTCGCTCGAAGCGGCCGCCGAATGGGGTGCCGGCGACAGCGAGGTGTTCTTCATCGGCGGCGGCGAAATCTATCGGCAGGTCTTGCCACGGATCGAACGCATCTACCTGACGCTGGTCCACACCCGGACCACGGGCGACACCTACTTTCCCGAGTTGCCGACGGATCAGTGGCGACAGGTCGAGCGCGTCGATCATGACGCGGATGCCCACAACGATTACCCTTTCAGTTTCCTAGTTTACGAGCGAGTGAAAACCATGTCCGAAGATGTGAAGCGCGAACTGTTGAGTCTGACCGAGCGTCTGTTGGCGAGCATCGCCGCCCGCGACTGGGCGACGTACCAAACGATGTGCGATCCGAGTTTGACCGCTTTCGAGCCCGAGGCCCGTGGCGAATTGGTCGAGGGCTTGGCCTTTCACAAGTACTATTTCGACCTGGGCGGAGCGAGGACGCCCAGCAACAACACGATCTGTGCGCCGCAAGTCCGGCTGCTGGGCAACGACGCGGCGGTCGTCACCTATGTGCGTCTGACCCAGCACGTCGACGGGGCGGGCGCGGCGCAGACCGCCAAGTGCGAAGAGACGCGCGTCTGGCACCGCCAGAACGGCCGCTGGCAACACGTGCACTTCCACCGTTCGAACAATACGTAGTGCGCAGTGCCCGGTGCCCGGGAGGGCCGCGCGTGTCCGTTGGCCCGCGCGCCTTGCCCGCCGGCCGGTTTTCGGATATTTCGTGTAATCTGTGACTGACTGGTGATTCAACGAGCCTCTAGAAGCATAGAAAGCGGTAGGATGCGGATCGTCATCGGATATCCCGTCAAGCCTCACCATTTGCAGCAGATTGCGGCGGCGGCCCCGGACGCCGAAGTGGTGGATGCCGGCCAGCAGCGGATCCCCGAGGAGATCCTCGACGCGGACATTTTCTGCGGCCACGCCAAAGAGCGGCCGGTGCCGTGGGGCGAGGTCGTCGCGCGGGGCCGCCTGCGCTGGATCCAGTCCTCGGCCGCGGGCCTGGACCACTGCTTGACGCCGGCGGTAATCCAGTCGGGCATCACGGTGACCAGCGCTTCGGGGCTGTTTGCGGACCAGGTGGCGGAACAGACGCTGGCCTTGCTGTTGGGGCTGCTCCGCGGCCTGCCGGTATTCTTCCGCGCCGCGCTGAAACGCGAGTTCATTCGGCGGCCGACTCGCGATCTGCATCATGCCACGGTCGGGATTGTCGGGTTCGGCGGCAACGGGCGGCGACTGGCGGAAATCCTGGCTCCGTTCCGGACCCGGATCCTGGCTACCGATGTGTTCCCCGTGCACAAGCCGACGCACGTCGCCGAGTTGTGGCCCGCCGACCGCCTGGACGACCTGCTGACTCGATCCGATATTGTCATCCTGTGCGTACCGCTGAACCGGTGGACGCGGGGCCTGATCGGGGCTGAGCAATTGGCGCGGATGAAGCCGGGGGCGGTCCTGATCAACGTCGCTCGCGGGCCGGTGGTGGTCGAGGCGGACCTGGTCGCGGCGTTGGAGCCGTCCGGCGGCCTGGCCGGGGCGGGCGTGGATGTGACCGAGGTCGAGCCGTTGCCGGCGACCAGCCGCCTGTGGGAGTTGCCGAACGTCATCATCACCCCGCACGTCGGTGCCCAGGCGGCGCGCCGAGAAAGCGACGTCACCGACTTTTTCTGCGAGAATTTGCGCCGTTACCGGGCGGGGCAGGGGTTGTTGAACCTGGTCGATAAGGAACTTGGCTTCCCCAGTCCCGAGCACGCCTGGATCATGCATCGGCAAGGGTGATCTTCATGAACAGTAGTTGTGTCTTCTGCGGTGCGAGCGCCGGCAGCGACCCGGCGTTCAGCCAAGCGGCCCGGGCGCTGGGGCGGTTCCTGGCCGAGCGGGATATCACCCTGGTCTATGGCGGCGGGAACATCGGCCTGATGGGGGTGCTCGCCGATGCCGTATTGGACGGCGGCGGACGCGTGATCGGCGTGATCCCCAAGATGCTCGTGGACAAGGAACTGGCCCACCACGGAATCACCGACTTGCGGATCGTCGGTTCGATGCACGAACGCAAAGCCCTGATGGCGGATCTGGCAGACAGCTTCATCGCCCTACCCGGCGGGTACGGAACCGTCGAGGAATTCAGTGAAGTGCTGACCTGGGGACAATTGGGCCTGCACGCCAAGCCGCTGGGCATCCTGAACGTCTCCGGCTACTACGACCACTTCCTGCGGTTCCTCGATCATGCGGTGGCCACGCGGTTGCTCCGGCCGGAGCATCGGCAGTTGGTCTTGGAGGCGACCGACGTCGGGCAACTGTGGCAGCGCATGCAGGACTGGCAGGCCCTGCCGCTGCCGAAATGGATTCAGCCGGAGGAGACATAACGCCCGTCGCCCGGACGCCGAGGCGTCCGCAGGCGTCCGAACTGTTGCCATGTCATGAGCGGAGTCGATAAATCGGAACGCCGGCCTGTGGCCGCAGCCAGACTGCTTCGCCTTCTTCGTCGTTCTCGCCGGCGAGTCGCGTCCCCGCGGCTCGTCGGACGCCGAGGGGCTGCCTGAGTCGCCGGCTGGGCCGTGGACGCGGAGGGGTGCGGGCGGCGTTGCCCCAGGGAGGCTACTCCGCCGGCACGACCCAGATCTGTCTGCCGGAGTCGGCGGGCGTGAGGTGCACCACTTCGAACGGGTCCGCGCGATGGCTGACCACCGCGGCGCCCTTGGAGCCCGGTTGGGGGCCTTGCCCGAACAGCTTGACTTGAGCCGGCCAGCCGTGGGCGGGGATCCGCACGTCGCCGTCGCCTTGGACGCAGACGGTCGCGACCGCCCCGCCGGGGACTCGCCGGGACTCGTTGACGGGCGCAAAGGCGATCAGCGCCAGCGGCTTGTCGCTGAACGTCGTCGTGCGCCCGTCCACGGTGATTTCGCGGCAGTTCGCGCCCGCAAACGCGATCAGCCTGCCCTCCGAGTCCACGCGGAACGCGACCGCTCCGGTGCCCTCGTAAGTCACCGCATGGCCGTTGACCTGGAACTCCTTCAGCTCCAATTTGTCGGAGGGCATCGGATGCTCGGCCACGTATGCGGCGTCCGCAGCCGCGTCGCGCCCAAAGCCGCCGGGCCAGTCCTCTTCCAGCAGCCGCAGGTGCCGCGCGACCGTCACCGCGCCGTTGGGGAACCGGCAAGCCACAAACTCGCCGGTCCGCGACAGGAACTCAGTGTTGTCGTTGACGCCGGGGAACTTGCCGCTGGGAGGATACGCGCCCAGCGCCAGCAGTACGTCGAACCAGGTGCGTGTGTCGTAGCCCAGGCTGCACGACTGGTTGTCCTGCGGGCGGAACCCCAGGAACGTGGCGCTGCCGCCCTGGGGCCAGACGCGATGCGTGCCGACCAGGCGGTCCCGGACGGTCGCGACAGGCTGTGTCTCGCCTTGAACCGACACAGGATAGATGCGATCGACCAGTTCGTGGGTCAGAATGGTCTGCGGAGCGACCTCCTTCAGGACGCCGGAGAACACGACGCGGCCCCCGGGCGCCGGCAGGCCCTCGTTGCGGCCGGGTTCGTACTGCACTCCAAACAGTTCCGACCAGGGACCAAGCGCGTCGCCTCCGTCCTCGGTCAGCACCGGCGGAGGTCCCGACCAGACGACCCGGCCGCCCTGTTCGACCAGTTCCCGCAGCATGGCCAGCAGCGTTTTCGACGGGAAGGGTTCGAAGACGGCGGCCAGCGTCGTGAACCGCCGGCCAGCCAGCTCGATCGCCCCGTTGACCACCCGCCCCCGTTCCAACAGCTTGCCCTGGGTCACGTAGTTCGTGTACGCGTATTGGGTCATCCAACTGCCGTATTTCTCTTCCACGGCGGTCAGATCAAACGGGTACAGCGTCAGCACGTCCACGTCCCGATGTTGCATGTCCTGGACGTGGGCGAAGTGCGACCCCACGACGCCGAACGCGGCGGCGACCATCTCGCGGCGGTACGCGATCGGACCGGGCATGCCCCAGTGCGCGCCGTACGAATAAGGCACTTCGTTCAAGATGCCGGTCGAACAGGCCAGGGCCAGCCCCGTGTAGTTGCGGTCCAGGAACCCGCCCTCGGCATGGTCGTTGCCGTTGCCGGTCAGAAAGTCGCCCCAGCGGAAATAGTCCGAGCACGCCACGGCATGCTGCTGGATCGTGTTCGACCAGAGGTAGTCCGACGTGTATTCATATCGCTGGCGGTTCGAGTTGACGCCCGCAAACGACTGCCAGTGATCGCACGTGGGGCTCTCGGCCCACGTCGCATGGGCCCGGGCTTCCAGCCGCCGCCCCATCCGCTGCTCGGCATGCTGCTTGGCCTGGACCAGCAAGTCGGTCAGCCCGTCCTGCAAAAGCCGGTAGTAATGGGCGCGAAACAGGGCGGTCTGCCGGATCTCCTGCGGCGACGAACCGAAGACGTGCATCACGCCTCGAGTCGCGCTCAGATCGATCGCAAAGTCCTCCTGTCCGTAGGCGAAGTACACCAGGTACTTGGCCAAGTCGGCGTATTTCGCTCCGAATCGCCGGGCAAACTGCTCGGCGAACTTCGGGCTCACATACCGCATCGCAAACTGGCCGTGCTCGTGGTGGCGGTCGTAGCTCCAGTCGCCCATCAAGTGCGGCTCGTCGGAGTACAGGCCGTTCAGTTTCACGCCGGCGGCCGCGTAACGGTCGACCAGGCCTTTCAAGTACGGCAGTGCCTGACCGGAGAAATAGTCCATCTCCGGTGTGCGGTACATTTGCACGACCAGCACGCGGTTCAGGCCGGCCGTTTCGATCCGGCCCGCGCCGTACACGCGGATTCGCGTGGCGGGAAAGCCCTCGGCGCGGATCCCCTCCAGCACCTCGACCTTGGCCGTGTCCGTGATCTCGGTAATCGACTCCTCCGGCACGACGCAATACGGCGTTCCGTGCAGCGGCCGCTCGCGGAACGCGAAGACCCGCACGCCCGCGTCTTCCAGGTCGAACGGGCCCTTGTTATTGGTCCAGCGGGACTGCCGCCACAGCTGCACGCTGTACGCCCCGCCGTCGGGATCCCGCAAGCCTTTGCGATACTGCATCCAGACCCCCGCTTCCCCCGTGGCCTCGCGGTACGCCCGCCCGATCTCCAGCGGCGTGAGCAGACTCAGTTCCAGGCCCAGCCCGTACGACTCGGCGAACTTGCTGATCCGGGCGATCTTCTCGATATAGGCGTCCATGTCGGGCATCAGGCGGCGCACCTGATCCTGGCCCGGCCGGTACTGTTGGAAGAAATGGTCGAAGGCGACGATCAGCGTTCGGGCGCCCTGGTTTTGCGCCGACTCGCAGACCTGCCGCAGACTGGCCACGTGCTTCTGGCCGGGCACCAGGCTCAAGTCGATCGGCTGCTCCGGGTCCGCAGCCAGCGTCTCGAGTTCCGCGTCGCTGACCAGGATGATGCCGGCCCTGGGAATGCTGAACGCCCAGGGACCTGGGAAGCAGACCATCTCGCCCCGGTAGACGTCCTCGGCCACGGACGGCGGTTCCGCGGCCGCAACCGGCGCCGCGGCCAGCAGTGCGGCAAGGACGAACGCCTTGTTCCAGCGCAGGATGTTGGAGAATCGACTTTCGTGAACCAGGTTTTTCATCGCTCGTCCTTTTGTTCGTCCCACTTCATCGACTCGCAGCATGCACACGATCCGCCGACACGCCCCACGGCGAGCGCAGGGTGACGCTGTCCGACTGGGGGCTCGCCGCGCTCGGCCCGGTTTAGCGATCTGGTGGCTCGGGAAACCGCACGCCGCGATAGATCTCCTCCAGAGGGATCGACACCGCGACGGAGCCAAACTCGAAGGTCTCCGTCAAGTCGCTGAAGGCCGTCAGCAGCCACGCATCGTCCGCTTGGCGAACGTATCGCTCGACCAGCGGGCGGTCTTGCGCCACCAGCACATACTCGAGCACCGACGGCAATTGCCGATAATGCCCGAACTTGGCTCCTCGATCATACTTCTCGGTCGAGTCCGAAAGCACTTCGACGATGACTCGCGGATTGAGCAGCGTGTCGTGAACGTCGTCCTCGAACTGCGGCGGCTCGCAAACGACGACCAGGTCGGGATAGGTGTACAGCCCCGTGGCGTCGACTCTGACCCGCAGGTCGCTGGTCACGACCTGACACGGTCCGCCTTTCAACCGGTTCCTGGCCTCGGCCGCCAGGTTGTCCTTGATCAGGGTGTGCTCCCACGTGGCGCCGGCCATGGCGAACATCTCACCCCGATAGAACTCGCTGCGATACGCGGCCCGACGTTCCCGAGCCAGGTACTCCTCGGGAGAAAGCAGCGTCTTCGTGGCTGTCGACATAGCGAAACCTCCTCCGCGGATTATAGCCCCCATGCCTCAGGTGCGAAAGCTGACCCGGGACATGGCGTGGGACGGTGGGATTCATCACTCCAGTCACCGCAACGCGGCGCCGTGGCGGCTTCGCTACGGCGTCACCTTCACCCCGCGGACAAACGCATTCGCCTTGATCTGCTCCGGTTTCAGCGGCTGGCCGTTGACGGTCACGTCGGCCAGCGTGACCTGCTCGACGAGGTTCGTCTCGCTGAACCCGGTGAATTCGATCCGCGGCTCCTTGCCCATTGCGCGGATGTCCTGAAACGTCACGTTGTCGATGTGTCCGCGGGCCTCGTCGCGAGTCCACACCGCCTTGCCGATCCACAGCGAGATCAGCCGCCGGGTCTCCTCGATGCGGATGTTCTCGAAGCGGATGTTGCTGATCCGGGCCGAATCGCAGTGGTACACGCGGAGCGTCCATTCGCGGCCCATGTCGTGGATCACGTCACAATCGCGGAACAGCACGTGGTCCACGTTTTCGCGGAGTTCCGCGCCGACGCTCAACGCATGCGCGACTTCGTTCCAGAGGACGCAATTCCGAGCCACGATGTTGCGGACTTCGCCTTGGCCCCGGTCGGACTTGACGACGATCAGGTCATCCAGCGTGCGGATGAAACAGCCGTCGACCGTCACGTCGCGGCTGTTGCAGATGTCGATGCCGTCCGAGTTGGCTCGGTAGCCCAGCAGTTTGGCGTTCTGGACCGAGACGCGGTCGGATTGGCGGATGGGGATGGTCCAGGTGCTCGAGTCCCGCAGGATGACGCCCTCGATCTGAATGTCCTGGCCGCGGACCACCAGCATGTTCCGCGCGTGCGTCGTACACTGGCTGCCGTCGACGATCCCGCGGCCGCGGAAGACGATCTGCTCGCCTTTCAGCGTGAACATCGGTGCGTAGGTCTTCAACCCGCTATAGCCGCTGATGCGGAATGGTTCGTCCGGCGGGATCACGCC
Source organism: uncultured Planctomycetaceae bacterium (assembly GCA_903927685.1). The sequence goes on along the minus strand of CAIYOB010001542.1, from coordinate 8,090 downwards.
CCGCACGATCGCGCCGCCCGCGACGTACACCGTTTTTCCGCTGGGCACGGTCAGGCTGCTGACCTCGTGGATGCCGGGGCCAAAGTAGATCACGTTGGGATCGTCCGGCCGGGGCGGGGCGACTTCCGGCGGATTTCCGAACAGATGCAGAGCCCCGACCCATGTGTCATTGACCTCGACGGTCAGCTGCCGGGGGCGGTCCAGGTCGAACGAAATGGTCTTGTCCTGGATGTCCGGCTGGATGCCGAACGAGACGGGCAGGACCTTGACCGAGCGGATCGTCTGGGGGCAGGTGATCTGAATGCGAACGGTTCCCGTGAAATCGAAGTAGGTGAAAGACGCCGTCTCGAAATAGTCGGCCGAGTTCTTCTTGTCGTCCATGCCGCGCCAGCGCCGAGCCGGATCGGCGGGCGCGACTCGCGCCACGTAAACCGGCGAGTCGTGCCCATCGACTTGGACGGCGTAATCCGTGGACAGCACCTCGTCCTGCGGTGCTGGATAAACCGTGACGTCCGCCGCCCGGGCGGGGCCGGGCGTCCAGATCAGGAGTGACCAGGCGATTGCCGACAACGCGGCGGGAATGGGTCCGAACGGCATGCTGCATTTTCCTTGGATGGCGACTGACATACTTGAAACGCTTCGTGGAACAGTCACCGCCGACCTGGGAGCTTCATTGCCATTCCGTCGGCAGTTGCGGCTGGCGCCCTTCCAGGACCTCCCGCCAGAACGCGGGCAGGCCGTAAAAGGCGGCTTCCAGCGGGACGTTGATGTACCGCTCGGAAGTCCTCCTGGGACCATGCGGTCGATCTTTGCGCCACACTGCGGTCATGGCGTGGCGTTGATCGGCGTATTGTGCAAAGTGCTAACAATGGCGACAGTAACCCGAAGCGCCAGCGAGTGGGGCAGCGAGTGGGGCAGCGAGTGGGGCAGCGAGTGGGGCAGCCCTCTCGCTGGCGCTTCGGGTTACTGTGCGCAGCAGTCCGATCAAGGCCCACGGCATCCAATCCAGGATACCCCTGCCCCCGGTTTCTCTCAATCGCTGAAACGGTATAATCCTGGCGCGGGACACCGGCGGACGGCGTGGGACGAACGCGCCAAGCTCAGCGGACAGGTCTTGGCGAACCAACTCCTGGCATCGCCGCGAATGCCGCACCCCTGGACCGGGATACCAACGATGACGTTGTCGGGACGAGAGAAACGCCTGATGGACTACGCCAGCTGTGCGGGGTGAGCGGGCAAGTTGCCCCAGGAGGGGACTGCCCAGTTGGTGCAGAACTTGCCTCGTTTTCACGATCCGAACCTGGTCGTCGGCACCGAAGGGTTCAGCGACGCGGGCGTTTATCGGCTGCGCGAGGACCTGCTGATCGTCCAGTCGCTGGATTTCTTTCCGCCGCTGGTGGACGATCCGTTCGTCTACGGCCAGATTGCCGCCGCGAACTCGCTGTCGGACGTGTACGCGATGGGCGCCCAGCCGACTACGGCCTTGAATATCGTCGGCTTCCCGGACAAAGAACTGGACTTGAGCATCCTGGCCGAGATCCTCCGCGGCGGCAGCGACCGGGTCCTGCAGGCCGGAGCGGTGATTGTCGGCGGCCACTCGGTGCGGGACGCGGAAATCAAGTACGGACTGTCCGTGACCGGCGTCGTGCATCCGCAGCAGCTGATCACCAATCAGAAGGCTCGTCCGGGCGATGCCCTGGTGCTGACCAAAGCCCTGGGCACGGGATTCGTCACCACGGCCAACAAGGCGGGACGGTGCCCGGCCGACACATTCGCCGCCGCTTGTGCAAGTATGACCCAGCTGAACATCCCCGGTCGCGATGCGGCCCGGGCGCTGCGCGCCAACGCAGCGACGGATATCACGGGGTTCGGACTGGTCGGTCACGCCGGGGAGATGGCCGAAGCCAGCGGCGTGACGGCGGTGCTGGAAGTGCATCTGCTGCCGATCCTGCCGGGCGCGGAACCGCTGGCCGAAGGCAGTAATCGCACGCGGGCCAGTCGCTCCAACCGGGGATTCGCCGAATCACGGCTGCGTTTCGCGGGCCAGTCGGATGAGCGGCTGGCCGAGTTCCTGTTCGATCCGCAGACCTCTGGCGGGCTGCTGATCAGCGTGCCGGCCGAGCGGGCGGAAGACCTGGTTGCCCACGCCCGGGCCGCCGGGGCCGCAGCGGCCTGTGTCGTCGGCCGGATCGTGCCGCAGGAGACGGCGAGGATCGTGATCCGGCCCTGAGCCGTGACGTTCGGTGGGGGCCAGTGCGCCGTGAATGCCTGACGTTGGGGTGCCTGGGGTCGAGCGCAGCGAGTCCCCAGCGGCCGAGTTCGGGGGCTCGCCATCGTTCTTTCTCGGGCTTGCCCCCAACCACCCGACCGACAGCTCCTCAGACCTTGTCCGCCGCGGGGCAGACGAAGCCTTCGCGGTACTCACGGGTCACCATGGCGGTGGCTGCGGGCGAGTCGGGGAAGACTTCCTTGTCCGGGTCGAACTTCAGCTGCGGACCGAGCGAGATCGGGTACTTGGCCAGATCCGTGCCGTTGTCCGTCAAGTGCCGCAGTGTCCGCTGCAAGGTGGCGGCATTGTCGTCCAGGCTCTTGACGCCGGCCAAGACCTTGGCGGCTTCGTCGGCCGACACGCGGTTGTTCTCGCCCAGGTAATACGAGATGTTGCCCAGGTGAGCCAGGGCCGCGGACAAGTGGCCTTCGCGGATCGCGGCGTTCAACTGCTCGGGTTTGCGACTCAGGCAAGCGTCGATGAAGTTGCCATAGTGGTCCCCGCCGCCCCGGAAACGCTTGATGGACTGGAACGACTTGTCGAACGCTTCGCAGTCCTCGTAGGTCCGCTGGACCAGGTAGCCCTCGCTGCCGTAGAACACCACGCCGACCTTGCCGCCGCTGTTGCTGCCGAACAGGCGGTTCAGTTCTTCGTCGGCACAGTTATCGACGGACAGTCCGCGGGTTTCGAACACCAGGCACTTATCCCCGTAGTCAAAGATCGACACCTCGGTGTTCGCCGTGTCGCCGGCGTCGACGTAGCTGTCGTCCTGGCGTTCGGCCTGGTAGCCCAATCGGCCGCCGTAGGTGATGACGCTGTTCGGGTGCCGGTCCATGCCCAGTCCCCAGCGGGCGATGTCCGTCTGGTGCGGGCCCTGGTTGCCCGAATCGCCGTTGCCGTACAGCCGCTGCCAATGCCAGTCGTAATGGAACTGGGGCCGGGTGACTTTGGGAGTCGTGAACGGGGCCGGCCCCGACCACAGCTCGAAATCGACCTCGGCGGGAACCGGATAGTCCCCCTTGGCTCCGATCGACTTGCGGCGTTTGTAGCACAAGCCGCGGGCGAGTTTCACTTCGCCGATGCCGCCGTCGTGGACGAACTGCATCGCCTCGCGGATGGCTTTATGCGACCGGCACTGGGTCCCCACTTGGCAGATGCGGCCGTACTTGGCGGCCGCGGCGATCATCGCGGTGCCTTCGGCGATCTCGTGGCACGCGGGCTTCTCGACGTACACGTCCTTGCCCGCCTGCATCGCCCAGATGGCGCTCAAAGCATGCCAGTGATTCGGGGTTGCCGAGCTGACCAGATCGACCGCCGGGTCCTGGAACGCCTCGCGCATGTCGCGGACATGCTTGGGCTTGACCCCCTGTTTCTTGCCGACCTGCTCGCACCGGTCGCGGCCCACTTTCTCGTCGGGATCGACCAGGTACAGGATGACCGTCCGCGGATCGCCCAGGAACCCGCCGATATGATCGCCGCCGCGGCCGCGGACGCCGACGATCACCACGCCCAATTTGCCGTTGGGATCCTTGGCCCGGGCAATGTGCGGAACACCGGAAAATGCGGCCGCTGCGGCCAGGGAAGTCTGCAGGAAACGGCGACGAGTCACGTGCGACATGGGGCACTCCTGTGGAAGGCATTTTCGATTGGAAATGGGAGCCGAGCCGGCTACCGGGGCTGGGTTCGGCTGGCCTCGCCGAACTCCGGCGTTTACGACTCCGACGGCCGTTTACGGTAGCACGGGGACGAGCACAAGTAAAGCCACGCCGGGCTGGGGCTCTGCGATTCAGGACCGCGCAGGTGGCGTGGGGCGCGGACTCGCCCGCCGGCACGGCCGCTCGCCGGATCTTGGCCAACGAACTACGGACGAGCCACCAGTGCCACACGCTGGGGCGCGTCCATCACCCAGTTTTGGACGCCGTGATTCGTCGCCGGACCGGTTCTCGGCAAGCCGCACTTGCTGGCCACTCCGGCGCTCGTCACGCCCCGTCGATCGGACCGCACTACGCCGGTTGGTTCGGGTTGACCGCTCTCGGCCGGGGCTTAGCCGAGGCAGGAACCTCGAAGTTCTGCGTCGTGGCCTCCTTGGGCAGGTCCACCTTGGTCTGATAAGCGTCGAACAATGGCGCGCCATACGGCTTCTCGTTGCCCGGATCGGCGTTGCCGTCGTAGCCCGCGATCGTCACGTGATGCGGACCTCCGGTCGGGCCCTTGCCGTCCTGAGCCGTGTCGTATTTTCCGTCCTTAATGGTGGCATAACCACCGGGACCTTCGTTTCCCACGGCCGGTTGAAAAGTGATCGACCCGCTGGGCACAGGTTGGCCACTGAAGGTGACCGTCCCTGAGACGTCGTACCGAGATACGTCGGACTTGGAACATCCGCCCAGCGCGACAGCCGTCACGAACAACAACAAGGCAACACAGCGAACCGACATAGCGTTCTGCCCTTCGTCTTCAAGGTGGTCAACTAATACGATGCCAAGGTCTCGGCGCCATCGCGACTGGCCAGCGACAGGTACAAGTTCATGTCGATGGCTTCCGCGAGGAAATTTGTCGAACCATCGACTTTCACAAATTGTGCTCCGCCCGGATGCTCGCTTCCGAACGCAATGTCATTGAACTTGGTTACATTCTGATTATTGATGGGCAAGGCCACATTTTTCGCGCCGCAGCTCCAGCAGTCAGGGGTCCCAATGGAACCGCGGACCCAATCGCGATAACGCTCATACCCTGTGGCGGCATTTCTCTGAGCCCACGACCTTTCGCCGACCATCAGCGTGTTGGAGGTCCCATCCAGAATATCGGCCAACGGCCGGACTTGGTTCGTTCGGATCACGCCTTGATTGGACAACCCGCCATGCACACCTTCATTGCACGTGCCACCTGGCAGCGTGGTCATGTTGCCTTGGTAGGGCTGACCCGTTACCGGATTGATACCCTTGGGCCCCATGTTTCCATAGTAGTGGGTCGTCCACAGGGTGGCGGTTTCCTGCGACATCTTGATCACCGCGCTCGGGCAGAGGTAAGCCGGTATCGGATTCGCGGCGAGCGCATTCTTGTTCGCTTGAGTGTAGGCGCCCGTGGTGAAGGCGAACTGGTCGAACAGGGTCTGCTGTTCAATGAAAGGCAGAACGGATACGTGCCAGCTCATTTGAGTTTCCTGAAATCCTCCGCAAGGCAGCGTTTTCCAGGTGTCGTGATAATTCTGCAGCGACAATCCGAGTTGCTTGAGCTTGTTTCCGCATTCCGACCGGCGGGCCGCCTCGCGCGCGGCTTGAATGGCCGGCAATAACAGAGCGACCAGGATTCCGATAATCGCTATGACGACGAGTAATTCGACCAGTGTGAACGCCTTGCGAGTCATTGAGACACCTTGATACGGGAAGAGATGTGGATGATCCAGACTACATTCGGGTTAGACTAGCAGATAGGGTTGGCTGCTGAAAAGCCGCCACCCCATACTCGAATCAAATTCCTTAACTTCTGACGGAGTCGCCTACCTGCGACGAGATTCACAGAACGGACCCGTCTTATCTGCAGGGGCGAGACGTTTGTGACAGCCGCGAAGCAACTCTCCCGACCTATCTGATCAGAGCCGTCCGCCGCGGCAGGTACCCTATTCTGGTGGGCGGCTGACTGGCGTTAACAGCCGGCCGCTCGCCAAGTCCACCTACCGGCGTGCCGTTTGGCCCAACGGAAATTCCGGGGCCGCCGGATCGGGCTGGCGGGCGAGCAACTCGGTCAGCTGAAACGCCTGGTACTCGCGTTCCGCGGCCGGCTGGCGATCGGTGCCGGCGTTGGCTACCCACAGCCGCGTGCTTTTGGGCTCGAACAGCACGTTGTGCAGGTTGGACTTCATGGCCACGGGACGGTCCATCAGCCGCAGGGCCATCTCGGCCGTGAACCTGCCGTAGCCGGCGGCGGCGCGGCGCGCCAGTTCGTCGTATCGATCGCCGGCGGACAGCAGCACACAGTCCTTGACCGGCTTGGGCAACAGCGGGTGCGATTGGCCGGGTTCGAGGGTAAAGAACGCATTCCAGGACGCCTCCATCCCCACCGCGCGATTGGTCTTGGCGTCGGCGATCACGTAGAAGTACTGGCACGTCCGCGGGCTGTCGCGGAAGATGCGGATCGCGTCGTCCAACGTTTCCGACCGCTCGAGGGCGTCGCGGATCAGCCAAGCCATCGGGACGCCTTCCCAATGGCCGATGCCGCTGCCGCCCATCTCGCCGATCGACACGTGCCGGGCGTTCATCCCGGTCACCGAGCCGATGAACCCGGCGTAGGTCACATTCACAAACGGAATCCCGCCCGCGGGTTCGGCCACGATCAGCACCGCGTGCTCTTGCAGCCGCCAATCGATGGCGTAGTCCAGTACGCGACCGTGGTACAGTGTGCCGTCCTTGGTCGCCGAGTTCAGCAGGGCAAAGCCGCTACAGTGGAACATCTCGGGAATGAAATTAGCCAGCCGGGCATCGGCCTCCGACAGGCCCGCGCCGTCCGCCAGGCCGCGGATCTCGTCCAGGTAGCGGTCCGGGACGAAACGCTTCTGCGTGTCGACGATCGTCTGGATCAAGGCCCGCGGCTTGAGCCGTACCGGGCCCCACTCCAGCGCCTCCTGCTCGCCCTTGACATCCAGCAGGTACCGCGAGTTCTCGCGCACGTGGTCCCGAAACAGCACCCCGTGCTGATACCCCATCTCGTACGGCGTGCCCTTCAGGTGCAGCACGGGATAGCCGTCGATCCGTTCCAGCCACCCCGCGCCGCAACGGGCCACGGTCTCCGCATCGGCAGACTGGGCGAGAAATGCGAGAACGAGGGCCAGGCAGCCCAAGAACTTGACGGATTTCATATTACCGACTCCTTACAGGAAGATTTCTTTCTCGTGAACGCGGGCTTTGGACGCCCAGCCTTGCCGGCGGGCCTGGGCGACCAAGTCCTTGCCGGGACCGTGGTGGGCATAGACCGCCTCGCCCGGACTAACATAGCGATTCCAGTGGTCTTGGAAAATCGCCACCAACTCTTTGTTCCTCGCCAGCAGCGAGGGCACGGAGTGCAGCATCACGCGGCGCTGTTCGCGGCGCTGAAAATATCGCCCGACAAACGCGGGCAGGATCGCGGACAGCCAGGTGTTGCGGGCGACATGGACGGAACGGGGAATCACGTAGCGGGGCCGGGTCAGCGGGCCGAGTGTTTCGTGCAAGGCCTGGGTGAACAAGGCCGCCTCGTCGTCGCGCGCCTCTTCCAGGAACAGTCGCACGTACCCGCCGGAGCGCTGGCCCACGTGCAGCATGCCGGGATGCCCCAGCAATTCGGCGTCGCACAACGACAGCAGCACGGCCTTGCCGATGGCCAGCGCCAGCGAGGCGTCGTTCCATTGCTCGTGCGCGCCCTTGAACGGCGGAAAGCCCCCGCTGCCGCCCAGCGGACTGGTCTCCAAGGCGCGAATCGGCTCGGCCGAGTAGGGCTGGCCGATCTTCCACAGCCCCCGCACTTCGTCCCGCCGGCCGGCCCGGGCGAGCATTTCACTATTCAACAGGCCGGTCGACCCCTCCACACCCTCCGGCTTCAACTCGGTAAACGCCGGGTGAACGTGGCCGACGCCCTTTTCGATCGCCCCGTCGTCAGTGATCCCGAACAGCGTCTTGTGCTTGGCGATGAACCGCTGGTAGTCGTCCAGCCCTTTGCTGAATTCGGGCGCCAGGCAGACCACGTCCCAGTTGTTGGCCAGCTTCTGCGGATCGTCGGCGTCCAGGCGGATCGACCGGCCGCGGAGCTGGTTGACCGTCATCGACGTGGTCACGGTCGTCAAATCGATCAG
>CAIYOB010001541.1 GCA_903927685.1 uncultured Planctomycetaceae bacterium | reverse complement strand
GGACCCTGGCACCGAGACCGAGGGCGAAGACACGCCGGGCGGCACAGACCCTGAGGGCTAACATGCCAAGCGTTCAATACGAAATCGTCCTGTACTGGAGCAAAGAGGATCAAGCCTTCATCGCCGAAGTCCCTGAACTGCCGGGCTGCGCGGCGGATGGCGCGACATACCAGGATGCCTTGGCCAATGCGGAGGTCGTGATCCGGGAATGGATCGAGACGGCGCGGGAGCTTGGCCGTTCGATTCCCGAACCCCGCGGAAGACTCATGTACGCCTGATCGAAGCTTGGCCTTGGCCGAAACTCGTCGATCGTCAATTCGACAGGCATGTCCGAACCAATTGGATGCACGCGAAGCGAGTACGCCCGCGTGATCCTGGTCGTTCGTCTCTGCGGAGGCTTCGGCTTCGCATGTCATTCCGGCGCAAAAGGGGACGAGTGGATTGAGTTCCTGCGACGCCATGCCGAGGAACTGCGGGGCTGCGGCGTTCCTGATGAAGTCTTACGGGATCGGCTGCGTTTCTTCGTTTTCCTTGAGCACGGCTTCGACCAGTGGGGCTGGGGCAGGAACCCACTCGACGTTTTTGATGCCCGCGAGGCGGACGAGGATTCTCGCACGGTGCTTACGGCAGACTGGGCTTCGGGTACAGCGGCTTGGCCGGGCTTGGCCTGGTATTCCCGGTCGAGCTTGCAGACAGCTTGCCGGGCGCGAGCGCACTGCCGGGCCGATCGACGACTTCGGGCGAGTACAGGTCTTTCACCTGGTCGGTGGTACTGGCAAAGAACCAATCGGATCCGCCGCGGCCGAACAGCGTATCGATGGCCGTGTCGTCCAGCACCGTCGCGCTGTTCAAAGGCGTGGGGCCGCTGCGGATGGCATTGATTCGCGTCAGGTAGGCGGTGCTGCTGAGCCATTGCTTGAGGATGGCCAGCAGCGCCGCGTCATTCTCGTCGTACGTCGTCCGACAGGCGATCAGGATGTCGTCCAGGTTGCCGGCATCGATCAGGTCCGCGCCATCGCCGCCGATCAGCAAGTTTCTGCCGGAGGTCGCGTACAGCTTGTCGTCGCCGCTGCCGCCCACGACGATGTCGTTGCCGGAGGCGAGCGTGACGACGTCGGCCCCGCCGCCGCTGTGGACCAGATCGTTGCCCACGTTCCCATCGATCACGTCCGGCCCATCCCCGGTTGTGATCGTGTCATCGCCGGAGCCGGCTTTGACGGAGTTGGCGCCGTCTCCCGCCCGGATGACATCGTTGCCGCTGCCGGTCACAATCGTGTCCCGCCCCTTGCCGGTGATGACCAGATTGTCGCCGTCGCCGGCATCGATGTTGTTGTCTCCGTCGCCCGCGCGGATTTCGTCGTGGCCCGCCCCGGTCGAGATCGTGTGCTTGCCGTTGCCCGCCAGCACCACGTCATTGCCGGCGTCGGTCGTGATGACGCTGCTGCCGTCGCCCACGGTCACCCGGTCAACGCCGCGGCCGGTCCGGACGGAATTCGTGCCGCCGCCCGCGTCGATGATGTTTCCTCCGTCGCCGGCCACGATTGTGTCGTTCCCATTGCCCGTGGTAATCGTGTTGGCGCCGTTGCCGACGTGCACCTGGTTATCGCCGTCGCCGATGCGGATCACATAGTTGGCGTTGCCGCCGTCGACCGCATCGTCGCCCGAGCCGGCCAGGACTGTCGTTGGTCCCGATCCCAGGTGGACGGTGTTGTCGCCTTCACCAGCATCGATCCAGTTCGGCCGCGCGTTGCCGCTGAACGTATCGCCGTAGGCCGTACCGGTGAGCATCTCGAAGGCTGTCGCTGAGCTCAGCGTGATCGCCAGATTGAGGCTGCCGCCGACCAGGGTCCGGTTCACCAGTTGCTTGAAGGTCTGTCCGAGTTGCAATTCGGCCGGTCCCGTGAAACCGCTGAAATCGATGTGATCCCAGGCATCGTTCGGGATGGCGCTCCCGTTGCCGGCTTCGGCCAACACGTCCGCACCGAGCCCGCTGCCGGCAAACACGAACCGGTCGTCACCGAATTGGCCGTAGATCAGATCGTTGCCGCCGCCCCCTTCGAGCCGGTCCTGACCGCCGATCGTATCGCCCAGCAAAGTGATGCCCGTGACCCGGTACGGATCCAGCGGCAGGACGTTGATACCGACGATCTGCCCGTCCTCGAACTCGAGTTGGACATTATCGCCGAAGATCGCATCGCCGCCGCCGCCGCCGCGTAGATCGTCTTCGCCATTGCCGCCCACGAGCACATCGCTGTCGGCGCCGGCCAGGATCGTGTCGGACTCGTACGGCGGGACGCCGTTGTCCAACCCAATGCTGGCCACCTCCGTCCGCTGCGTGCCGACGCCCTTGGCCTGCGCATTGTCGCCGAACACCAGGTCCGCGTCGTGGCCGGAGTTCGGATCTTCCGAACCGGCGTCGATCCAATCGCGACCATTGCCACCGAGGACGAAGTCGTCGCCGCCCCCGGTCAGAATCGTGTCATCGTCGCCGGCGGCTGGGACTGCAGCCGACTCGACGGCCGTGCTCTGAATGTCGCGGACCTTCCCGTCCTTGGCCCGCGCTGTCGCGTTGTCGCCAATCACCACGTCGTCGTCGACCGTCTCGTCGGCGACGTCCCCGAAGGTCTGGATGTCGTCGGCTCCACTGCCGCCAAAGGCGATATCCGCTCCGCCGCCGGTCCGGATGATGTCGTCGCCGCCGTAGTCCGTGTCGCGGGTCTCAATCACGTCGTTGCGCATGCCCTGGCCGACGATCTGGATCCCCGAGATGCTGGGGCGATTGAGTTTCTGCTCGGTGCTGTTGACCGTGCTGACCGTGTTATCGTCGTCGATGCGGAGCGACGCCGTATCGGCGGTCAGGCCGCGGAACACGACGTAGTTGCCCAACTGGGGCGACCGCGGATCGGTCGAGGTCGTCTCCACATAGGTCGTGCCGTCAAAGTTGTGACCCTTGGGGTCGTCCAGGTAGTAGCTGGTCGTGCCGTTGCTGATCTTCCGGACCGAGTGCGTGGGGTTGCTGCTCGCATCCTCCGCATCGACGTAGACATACAGATCATAGCTGGTGAATTGCTGCGCCAGCCCGGCCAGATCGACGGCGACGGAGAAATTCGTGGTCATGTACAGCACGCCTTTGAACAGGGGCGCATCTTCGCCGGTCAGGTGCTGGTTCTCGTAGTGCAGGGCTCCGGACAGCGGGTAAGGCGGCAGGCTGGCCAGGCTGTATAACGCACCCCAGGCGATCGAAATACCGTCCGCCGGATCGCCGTTGTCGAACGTGACCAGCTCGTCGGTTTCATCGCCGTACACCGTGTACCCGTTGCTGGC
>CAIYOB010001540.1 GCA_903927685.1 uncultured Planctomycetaceae bacterium | reverse complement strand
GGCATCGTGGCCGACAGCCAGCCCGAGCAGGAATTCCAGGAGACCTTGAACAAAGCCCGCGGCTTGTTACGTTCCATCGAGATCACCGAACAGCGACTGAACTGCTAGCCGTCCGCTCGGGGAAGCGGATCGAATCCGCACGTCCCATCAAACGCGGACTGCCGAGACAAAAGGCCCAAGACAGAAAGGAATTGCCATGCACAAAGCGAGTATCGGACTGCTGAATCGCGCGATCGCCGACGAACTGGCCGCCGTTCACCAGTACATGTACTTCCACTTCCATTGCGACGATCAAGGGTACGACCTGCTGGCGGGCTTGTTCAAGCAGACGGCGATCGAGGAGATGCTGCACATCGAGCGTCTGGCCGACCGCGTGCTGTTCTTGAAAGGCGATGTCGAGATGGTGGCGGCGGCGGCGGTCCAGCCGATCCACGAGGTCGGCAAGATGCTCGAGTGCGGCCGGCAGATGGAAGAGGACAGCGCCAAACAGTACAACCTGTGGGCCAACGAGTGCGGGGCGAATGCCGACGCGGTGTCCAAGAAACTGTTCGAGGACCTGGTGACCGACGAGGAACGGCATTACGACCAGTACGACACGGAACTGGAGAATATGGCCAAGTTCGGCGACCGGTACCTGGCCCTGCAGTCCATCGAACGGAGCAAGACGCGCGGAGCGGCCCGCCCGCCGGCCTGAAACGCCCCAGAACCCTTCCCGTGGCCTCGCCACGGGTGGTTGGGGTCGAGCCACGAGGTACGAGTGGCGAGCCCCCAGGCTCTCGATCGCTGGGGGCTCGCTGCACTCGACCCCAGGCACCCCAGAGCACGCTACAGACCCTGCAGCAGCTGGGCGACCTTGGCTTCAAAGATCGCCTGCCATTCCGGGGCCAGGATGCAATCGCTGTCTTCCTGTGCCCCGCCGACGTTCGCCAACTGCTCGGCGGTCGGTGTGTAGTAGATATAGCCATTGGTGTAGCCCGCGACGAACGTCTTGTCGTGAGGCGACGCCTGCTTGATGTTCAACCCGATTTGCACCGACAACTCGCCGGGAAAGGTGATCAGGACGAATTCGCCGACGCGCAGTCCCACCACTTCGACATCGATCTTCCCAGTTCCCGCGGCCACGTTCTGGGCTTGGTGCATTTCCAGCAGCGCCAGGTTGGCCTGCAGCCGGGTCAGTTGCTCCATTGTGTAGATGTTCCGGACGTACTGCTCCATGTTGCGGCGGTTCTCGGCGTCCAGACGCGGCAAGTCGTCTCGTCCCAATTGAGCGTCATGCAGATACCGATGCGAGTAATACGACGGGAACTCGCTGGCCAGGCTGTACTTGGCGGTCAGCGCCAGGAAGGTCTTGAGGTTCAGACTGGTCCCTTTCAGCGACCGCAGCAGTTGCGTCTGCTCGGCCTGCAGCGACTCGATCCGCGGGCCCAGGTCCGCCCGCGGCAGCGTCAGGGTTTCGGGGACCAGCTTGAACGCCGCTTGATCATCGCAGGCGATCCGGCGAACCGCCTGGAGCGTGCTCAACCCCAGCAGATTGCCCAGCGTCTCGGCATCGCGCGGATGATCGACGTCCTTGTAGAACACCGGATTAACGTCGCCGGCACAGCCCTGCACGAACAGCGCGATTGCGCCGGCGCTCAAGTTGTCTTCGATGACCCGGCACGCGAACCCTGTCAAGTCCGCCGTGTTGCCGCCGCTGGGGACGCCCTGGATCGGATGGCAGGCAAAGTTGTAGACCACGGCCAGGGTTTCGCCGTCCAAGCGGTCCAGACGCAGCACGCCGATCTCCGGATCGATCGGCCCGACGCCGGCGACCTCGGCGTCCGGCGGCAGTGAGTACGCGTGCCGCACGTCGGCCTCCCGGCCGTTCTTCAGTTTCAGCCGGCGGTTCTCCATGATCCGGTCCTCGTGCCCGACGCCCACGCCGACGCGCACCGGAACCCGCTTCTGCCAGGCCTCCGTGACCGCCTGGACCGTCCGCTGCTCGAGTTCGTCGCAGACGACTCCGTGACAGTGGCTGGCGTTAACGACGACGCTGGTCGGAGCGATGCCCAACTCCTTCTCCAGCCGCGCCCGCACCTGGGGAAGGTAGTCGTTCTTGATCTTGCCGATCTCGCCGATCGCGACCGCGTCGACCGTGATCAGCACGGCCGTCGTCGACTCGTCGCTGAGCGCCAGGGCCCGCACCCACAGCCGCTCGTTTCGCGGTTGGGTGTCGGGATGCGTGATATCCACCTTGGCGGCGCCCGCCCGCAGTTGTCCGGCCGGGGCAGGGTTCGACGCCGCCAGGGCGACAAATGCCACGGCCAGCAAGCCCGCCCAACTCCGGCCGGCCCCCGCAGGCCGCTCACAGCCACATTCGCGGAACCGGCCAAAACGCCGGAACGATGAAGCCGGTGAGGTTCGCATTCGATCTTCTCCTGGTTGATCCCGACCGAAACCCGAAGCGCCAGCGAGAGGGGCAAATCTGAGCCCACCCCAACCCGAAGCGCCAGCGAGAGGGCGCAAATCCAGCGAGAGGGGGCAGATTCCCACTCGCTGGCGCTTCGGGCTACCATGAGGCACCGCGACAAAGTGCCATCCTGACCCGGCGCAGTATAGCAAGCCAGAGGGCGAAGGCCACCCCGGAAGGGAATCGGCCCAGGCTGCCCATGCTCCGCAACCTGCCATGCCATCCGCCCTCATCCCCCAGCGGTTTTTTCACTCCCCTCGATGCATGCAACAGCTGGCATACATCCACTAGATACAGATAACCGGTTGGGCAAACCGGCATAGGTGCAGTTGGGGTTTCTTGCTATGATCGGCGGTGCCGGTCATCCTCGAACTCAGAGACACGGATCGTCGATGAAAAACTTTGCGCGCGTCATCAGGCTGGCTTTGCGGTACCGCTTAACGCTGGTGGGGTCATTCGGCTGTGCGCTGATGATTGCGTTCTTCTGGGGCGGCAACATCGGCGGCGTGTATCCCATTGTCGAGGTGGCGATTCGCGGCAAGTCGCTGCAGACTTGGGCCAAGGACGAAATTGCCCGGGCGGAAGCCACGACGGCGGAACTGCGGGCGGAAATTCAACAGCTGGAAAAGTCGCTTCCCGCCGCTCGGGGCGCGGCTGCCGATGCGGCGCAGCGGGAATTCGAATTGCTGCAGAAGCGACTCCAGGCCGAACAGACCGCGTTGGCCACGGCGGGCTGGCTCAAACCGTATATCGACCGCTACCTGCCGGCCGATCCGTTTCAGACCATCGTCTGGATCGTCTTGGTGCTGTTGGTGGCGACGGTCGTCAAGGACTTCTTCCTGTTCGCCAACGGGATGCTGGTCGAGCGGGTGGTGCAGCTGGTGGCGTTCGATCTGCGCAAGCAGCTGTATCACCACTTGCTGCGGATGGATTTGGGCGAGTTCGGCGAGCAGCGGACGGGGACGATCATGAGCCGCTTCAACGTCGATCTGGCGTACATTGCCGGCGGGTTGAATTGCCTGCTGGGCCGCGCCATCCTCGAACCGATGAAGGGACTCGCCTGCTTGATCGGCGCGGGGTTTGTCTGCTGGCGGCTACTGCTGTTCTCGCTGCTGCTGGCGCCGCTGGCCGGGTTTCTGATCCGGACGCTGGCCCGGTCCATCAAGCGGGCGAATCGCCGGGCGATGGAGGAGAACGCGCAACTGATGGGCGTCCTGTCCGAAGCGTTCAACGGGATGCAGACCGTCAAAGCGTTCACGATGGAAAAGTACGAACGGGCCCGGTTTCACAAGATCTCCAAAGCCTGCCTGCGCAAGGCCATGAAGATCACCTTCTATAACTCGTTGTCGAAACCGGCGACGGAAGTCCTGGGGCTAGGCATGGTCTTTATCGCCATCGTCGCCGGCGCTTACCTGGTCCTGAACCAGGAGACGCACATCCTGGGCATCCGCATGTGCGACCGGCCGTTGAGCATTCCCGCCCTGCTGTGCTTCTTCGGGCTGCTGATCGGGACCAGCGACCCGGCCCGCAAGCTGTCCGACGTGCTGAACGGCATTCAAGGCGGCGTGGCTGCCGCCGACCGGCTGTTTCCCTTGCTGGACCGGCAACCCCAGATCACGGATCCCGTCCACCCGCGGCCGGCTCCGCGCCCGCACCGGCAGCTGGTGTTCGAGCACGTTGACTTCCATTACACGCCGGAGCAGCCCGTGCTGCGGGACATCAGCCTGACGGTCAACTTTGGCGAGACCCTGTGCGTCGTGGGCCCGAACGGGTGCGGCAAAACGACGCTGATCAACCTGCTGCTGCGGTTCCACGACCCGCTCGCCGGCGCGGTGCGACTGGACGACGTGGATCTGCGCGAGTTGCGACTCCGCGACTTGCGCCGCCTGGTGGGCATGGTGACGCAACAGACCGTGTTGTTCGACGACACGGTGTACAACAACATTCGCTACGGCTCGCCCCAAGCCAGCCACGAGGAAGTGCTGGCCGCCGCGCAGCGCGCCCACGCGCATCGGTTCATCGAGGAGAAACTGGATCGTGGTTACGACACGGTCGTCGGCCCCGGCGGCAACCGCCTGTCCGGCGGCCAGCGGCAGCGGATCGCGCTGGCCCGCGCTATCCTCCGCGATCCGGACATCCTGATCCTGGACGAAGCGACCAGCCAGATCGACATCGAAAGCGAACAGCACATCCACCAGGCGCTGGAACAGTTCGTCCGCGGCCGGACGGCGATCATCATTACCCACCGCCTGGCCACGCTGGACCTGGCCGACCGCATCCTTGTCATGGACGCCGGCCGGATCGCCGATCTGGGCACCCACGATGAACTCGTCCGGCGCTGCGAGCTGTATCGCCGGCTGTACGACGTCCAGTTGCGGCAGAGTGCGTGACGTTCCGCCACACCACGGACCGGATATCTCACGCCTGAAGCCGAAACAGAAGGACCGCCGATTCGCACTGCGCCGGCGTCATCTGCCGCGTGCCGTCCTTGACAACTCGGCCCCGGGGCCGAAAATCTTGCACAAATAGCGCAAGACCCCAAGGAGCCGAACGGTGCGTGTCGACGTTCATCAGATCAAAGACCGAGTCGCAGAGAAGGCGGAGTTGATCGACCGCCTGAATACGGAGCTTCGCAAGACCATTGTCGGGCAGCAGGAGATGATCTCCCGCCTGCTGGTCGGCCTGCTGACCGACGGGCATATCCTGTTGGAAGGCGTGCCCGGGCTGGCCAAGACGACGGCGATCAAGTCGCTGGCCAAGGCGTTATCGACAACCTTCCAGCGGATCCAGTTCACGCCGGATCTGTTGCCGGCCGACTTGATCGGGACGATGATCTACATGCCGGCCGACGGCACGTTCAAGACTCGCAAAGGCCCGATCTTTGCCAATTTCATCCTGGCGGACGAAATCAACCGGGCGCCGTCCAAGGTCCAGTCGGCCCTGCTCGAGGCCATGCAGGAGCGGCAGGTCACGATCGGCGATGCGACCTATCCGCTGGAAGGACTGTTCCTGGTGATGGCCACCCAGAATCCGATCGAGCAGGAGGGCACGTACCCGCTGCCCGAAGCCCAGGTCGATCGGTTCATGCTGAAGATCAGGATCAGCTATCCGCAGCCGGACGAGGAGCGCCGCGTGCTGGACATGGCCTTGGATGGCACGACGCGCGCGATCCAGCCGGTGCTGACGCCGGCCGAGATCACGGGGATGCAGGACGTCGTTCGGCTGATCTACATCGACGACCAGGTCAAGGAGTACATCCTGAATGTCGTGCGAGCGACCCGCGAGCCGGCGACGTTTCAGATGGCCGATCTGGCGCCGCTGATCGACTACGGGGCCTCGCCGCGGGCGTCGATCTACCTGGGCTTGGGCGCGCGGGCGATCGCCTTCTTGAACGGCCGCGGCTACGTCACCCCGCAAGACGTCAAGGATATCGCCCACGATGTGCTGCGGCATCGCGTCATCCTGACCTACGAGGCCGAGGCGGAGGAGATGACGGCCGAGGACGTGATCGCCAAGATCCTGAGCACGGTGCCGGTGCCGTAGGGAGACGCCTCGGATTGTGCACGTCTGTGCCTTGTTAAGCAGAGCCCGTCATGCCTGATTTGTCCGTTGCCGACATCCTGAAGCGCGTCCGCCGCATCCAGATTGTGGCCAATCGCGCCGTCAACGACTTGTTCGCGGGCCAGTACAAGAGCGTGTTTCGCGGCCGCGGGATGGTGTTCGACGAGGTCCGCGAGTACCAGCCGGGCGACGATATCCGCACGATCGACTGGAACGTGACCGCGCGGACGGGCAGCTGTTTCATCAAGCGGTTTTGCGAAGAGCGGGAACTGACGGTCCTGTTCCTGGTCGACGTCTCGGCCTCGGGTGTGTTCGGCTCGACGCAACGCTCCAAGCTGGACCTGGTTGTCGAGATCGCCGCGCTGCTGATGTTCTCGGCCTTGAAGAACAACGACAAGGTCGGCTTGCTGACGTTCTGCGACGAGGTCCTGGATTTCTATCCGCCGCGAAAGGGCAAGTCGCACGTGCTGCACCTGATCCGGGAACTGGTCGGCCAGCGGCCGGTGGCTCGCGAGACCCGGCTGCAAGCGGCCTTGGACTTCCTGAACCACGTGCAGAAACGGCGGGCGGTGGTGTTCCTGGTCAGTGACTTCATCAGCCCCAGTGCGCGGCGGGCGCTGGCCGTGACCAAGGGCCGCCACGATGTGACGGCGATCTCGGTGGCCGATCCGCGCGAGACGGCGTTGCCGGACGTCGGGTTCATCGCCTTGCGGGATGCCGAGACGGGCGAAGTCGTCGAAGTGGACACGCGGCACCCGGCCGTGCGGGCCTTGTTCCAATCGCGGGCGGCCGAGCGGCGGGAGACGTTCCAGTCTGAATTGAAGCGGGTGGGGGTGGGCGAGTTGGCGATCGACACCCAGGGAGATTACGTCGCCGATCTGCGGCGGTTTTTCCGGATGCGGGAGAAGCGATTCCGATGAGCAGCGATTCGAACCGACCCAACCTGAGTCTGGGCGATCCGCCCGGCCGCCTGCGGCGCGCCGCGGGCGGCGTGTCCCGCGGCTGGCTGAGCGTGCTGTTGCTGCTGCAAGTGGCCACGCTGGGCGTGTTGATCGCGGTGGTCACGCAACGCAACCCGCGGGGCGTGGCGAGCGGAGTCGGGGTGGCGCCGGCCAGCGGCGCGGACCAACGGGCGCTGGCCCTGGAACTGGAAAACCGCAGCCTGTACGCCCAGGCCGCCGAGGCCTGGGAAGATTACCTGCGCGGCGCACCGCAAGCCGCGGACCGGGCGGAGGTCTGGTTTCGCGTCGGACGCCTGTTCATGCAGGCTGAACAGTTCGAGCGAGCCGCCGCGGCTTTGCTGCGCTGCGAACAGGCCGCCGAGGAGAACGC
>CAIYOB010001539.1 GCA_903927685.1 uncultured Planctomycetaceae bacterium | reverse complement strand
GTCGCTTCCACCACCAGCTCTGTCACGCCGACGGCCGCGGCTCCAGCTCCTAACACGGCCGCCAGCAGCCAGCCGGTGGCCAGCAATCCCAATCCGGCGCCCCCGTCTTCCCCGCGTAGCCGCGACATTCAGATGCCCAGCTTCGGTGGTGGTGGCGGCGGTGCGGTGGATCCGCTGACCGTGCTGCTGGGCCTCGGGCTGGCCGGTCTCGGCTACGCCAGCCGCCGCCGGCACGCTGGCCGCAACCAGGATTGACGAAGACCCAAACGTGACCGAAGACGGGACACTCCCATGCAGCCGCAAACAGAACCTGTTCGCTGGATCGACTTCCGCCACGCCGCGGTCACGCTCAGCGTCGCCCTGATCGCGGTGACTATCCAGTTCATTCCCGCCTGGGCCGAATTCCTGCAGTTTGAGCGACTGGCAATCATGGACGGACAAGGCTGGCGGATGCTGACCGGGCACCTGACGCACTGGACCCTGGATCACCTGTTCTGGGATGTGGTCATGTTCGTGGTCCTGGGCGCGATGGTGGAGCGGCAGTCTCGGCCGCGCTTCGTCGCGGTCTGTCTCGGATCCGCGCTCAGCATTTCGCTGCTGGTTCTGCTGGGGCAACCCGACTTGGCGAGCTATCGCGGACTGAGTGGCATCGACACGGCGTTGTTCGTGTACCTGGCATGCGACCAACTGGCCAACGCCGGCCGGCAACGACGCTGGACCGAAGTCTGCCTGCCGGCAGCGCTGCTTGCCGGCTTCGGCGGCAAGCTGTTCTTTGAACTCGTCACCGGCCGCACGCTGTTTGTCGATTCGCAGACCGCGGGGTTCGTCGTGGTGACCGCGGCCCACGCCGTCGGCGCGGCGACGGGTGCGGTGCTGGGCGTGGCCCTCGCGAGTCTCCGCCGCTGCTCCCGCCGGGGCCGACTCGGCTACGTCACGATCCCCGAAAGAAATCCGCCGTGTCCGAGGTCAGTCGCGTCAGGCCGGGGACCACGCAGGTCGTGGAGCCACGCATCGTGATATCGTGCGTCAGGATCTTCGCCCGGCCCACGAAGTAGGTGTGCGAGTCGGCGACGACCAGGTTGTACACGGGTTCTTCCCCCGCCGGCTCGACGGCTTCCACCTCGACTGTGCCCAGCAGCGTGTGCAGATGCCGCTCGGGCTGCAAGTCCGCCGTCTTCTTCCAGCCCAGGCCGGAGACCCAGAACGCGTGCCCGGCGGTAGCGGTTAGTGTCTCGTCGCCGACGCGGATCCGCTGCACGCTCGCCTTGGGCCGGACCGTCGTCATGACGACAGGCTTCAGTTCCAACGCACCGCTTTCCGGATCACAGGCGAACACGAGGTCGCCGACTCGCACGTCCTGGACCGGAACCGGCCCCGACTCGGTCCAGACCGGCGTTCCCGCTGCCAGGCAGCTGTGCCGCCTGGGCGTCGCGCGAACGCTCGCCTGTGAGTACCGCTGCGACTGATAGTACACGTGCAGCGGCAGTTGGTCGTCGTAGACCACTTCGTTGTAGTCGTACCACCATTTCCACCAATCTTCGGGCGTCGCGGCGCGGAAGTCGCCCGTGGCCTCAGACAACGCCCAGCAAAGTTGCCCGTTCCACTGGCCGACGACCTGGTTATGTTGCCGTACCGCCATCTCCCGTTCCATGGCCTGCATGGTGCTCCCCAGTCGGGCGATGTCCAGAGCCGTTTCTCGGGTCTGGCGATCTGCGCGGATCTCGGCTTCATAGACTTGATTGAATTCCGTCGGCGCCACCACGTCGGCAACACGACCGTTCATCAGGAAGCTATGCCGGTAGGCTGTGTCCACCACGACCAAGTCCCGATGATCCGCCGCCTCGGCGAAAAACATGTGCCGATAGAACAGCTGCGGACCGCGCTCGTAGACTTGCCACCGCGACTGGATCGGCGATCGCATGGTGGCCAACATCAGCGGCACGTAGTCGTGCTTGTCCTGCTGTGCCAGCGCGCGGGCCGCGGCTTCCTGAACGTGCCCGGACGGCGAGAACACGGCGTGCCAGGCCAGCGTCGCCGCGGCCTCGGGGGCGTGGATGTTGGTCAGCATTTCGATGCCCACCGCCGCGAGCGTCCCGCCCGCGGAAACGAACACGCCGTCAATTCCACCGCAGGCTTCCGGATCGCGGATCTCCAGCAATGCCTGCCTGGCTCGCGCTTGTTGCCGGCCGCCGCGACCGAGCGACTCGCGAAGTTCCTGCAGGCGGGGCGTCCACTTCGCCGTCGCGACCGCCGCTTGTCGCGCCGCGGCTTGTGCCTCGGCGATCTCCTGCTGGCTGACCCAGGTGCCGTTGACCAGTACAAAGCCGAGCAGGCGGCGAGCTTCCACGTGGTCGGGGTTGAAATCCAGAACGCGGGTCAGGTGCGCTCGTGCCTGCTCGTCCAATTTGCGAGCGGCACACCAGCTGGCGAGTTCCAGGTGGCCGGGAATCGTATCAAGGGCCTTGGCCCGCTGGTCGCGATAGCTGGCCAAGGCGGCATCGCTGGCTCCGCGCGCCGTGGTCTCGTCCACGTTCTGCCACTGGTGCGTCCGGGCGTCGTACACGAAGCCACTGTTCCAGCGAGCCGGGGGATGGTCCGGAGCCGCTTCCAACGCGGGCTGCAGCAGCTCGCGGCGGTCCGGGACGGCTTCGCGCGCCTCGCGCTGCAGCGTCTGGAGCACGATCTCGGACGCCTTCTGTACCTGTTCCGGTTTATCCTTGCCCGGGGCAGGAAACGAGACCAAGCCGATCACCAACCCCGCCAGAATCCATGCCTTCAGAGCGCTGTGCCGGCTCATAACGTCTCCTTGCTGAATTGAGTTCAATCCCGCCGCTGGGCGCTATTCTACCCATTCCGGAGAAGAACCGGCAAGCGTTTTCCCAGGCCCTTCTCAGGAGGCAACTGAAGAATGCACGGCGACAAGGCGGAGCGCAGCTCCGTTCGCGTCCTAATCGGCGCTCGGGGCGCTACGGCGGGACTTGACGTCCGAGCGGGCTTTCTTGTCGTTCAACCGGCGTTGCTTCGAGGCCACGCTGGGACGGGTCTTCTTCCGCCGCTTGGGCGGCTTCTCCACGCGCTGCAGCATTTCGCGCAGTTTCTCCAGACAGTCCTCGATGTTCCGCTCCTGATCGCGAAACCGCTGGCTCTGCAGCACCAACTGGCCCAGCTTGTTGATCTGGCTGCCAAAGGCGGCGACAAACCGCGCTCGCACATCGTCGGGCAGGCTGGGGGAACTCGTGACCGGCCAGTGCAGCGTCGCCTTCGAGTTCACCTTGTTGACGTTCTGCCCACCTGGGCCGCTGCTGCGGGCAAACGTGAACGCGAACTCCGCCACGGGAATCCGGATCTGCGGAGTGACTTCCAGAATGGTTTGCTGCGGAGGCGCCATCGCCAGATCGTACCGTTCCGGCCCGCGCCTGGCAACACGCGATCCTCGACTCCACCCACGGAAACTCGACAGTTTGCACCGCAACAGATCAGTCTGTACAATGCGTCCGGCGGTGCGACCGAACCGGTACGAAGGACCCAATGATGCATGCCAGCTCCCTCCCCCGTTGTTCGACTTTCGTTCGCAGTCGGCTGTTTTTGCTGGCCGCGAGTTGGACGCTGATGACGTGCCTCGCCATGCCGTGCGCGACGCCGACAGGGGCGGCACAGACCGGAACCGAAGTCCGCTACAATCGCGACATTCGGCCGATCATGTCGGACACTTGTTTCAAATGTCATGGGCCGGGGACGCTCGAAGCGGGCTTGCGGCTGGACGTGCGAGACGAGGCGTTGAAGGCGGCCGACAGCGGCGAAACGCCGATCGTGCCAGGCAAGCCGGACGAGAGCGAGTTGGTGCGCCGCGTCCTGTCCGATGACTCCGGCGAGGTCATGCCGCCCCCGGGGGCAAACAAGACGCTGTCCGCCGAACAGAAGGGCCTGATCCGCCGGTGGGTGGAACAGGGCGCGCCCTACGAAAAGCACTGGTCGTTCGAGGCGCCGCAAAAGGCAACTCCGCCAGCGATCACCCCGGGCCCAGGGGAGGGGGACAGTCGGAATCCGATCGACGCGTTCATCGCCGACCGGCTGCGGCGCGAGGGGCTGGTCATGTCACCGGAAGCCGATCGCGAGACGCTGATCCGCCGCGTCGCGCTGGCGCTGACGGGCTTGCCGCCGACGGTGGCCGAGGTCGACGAGTTCCTGAGTGATACCGTCGCCGACGCGTACGACAAGCTGGTGGACCGCTACCTGGCCTCCGAACGGTTCGGCGAAGGACAGGCCCGCCACTGGCTGGATGTGGCCCGTTATGCTGACACGCACGGCCTGCACTTGGATAACGAACGCCAGATGTGGGCCTATCGCGATTGGGTCATCGGCGCCTTCAATCGGAACCTGCCGTTCGACCAGTTCACCATCGAACAGCTGGCGGGCGATCTGCTGCCCGACGCCACGTTGGACCAGTTGACCGCGACCGGATTCATCCGCTGCAACGTGACGACGGGCGAAGGCGGCTCGATCGACGCCGAGTGGGTGTATCGCAACGCCGTGGACCGGGCGATGACCACGGCCGAAGCGTGGATGGGCCTGACGGCTGGTTGCTGCGTGTGCCACAACCACAAGTTTGACCCGGTGGCGATGAAGGACTTCTACTCGCTGTACGCCTTTTTCCACTCCGCTGCCGATCCGCCGCTGGACGGCAACGCCTTGCTGACCCCGCCGTCGCTCAAACTGGCCCGACCGGAAGACCAACAGAAGCTGGCCGAGTTCGACGCCCGGATCGCGGCCAAGCAGAAGCAATTCGACGACCAGGCGGCGGCGATTGCCTATACCGATCCGGCGACCAGCCAGCCGCCCCCGCCCGCGCAGACGCTGGAGCAGGTCTGGTTGGACGACGAGTTTCCGTCCGGCGGCCGCGTGTTCGCCAGCCCCGGGCACCCGACGACGTACGTCACTGCGGCGGACGGGCAAGTCTTGAGCGGCCAGAAGGCGGTCAAGCGAGTGGACAAGGGCTTGGCCCAGGACGTGGTCGAAGGCACCTCGCCTCTGGAGATTCCGCCCGAAGGGAAACTGTTCGCCAACGTCTGGATTGAGCCTCAGGATCCGCCCAAGACACTGATGTTGCAATACTTCAAGGGCGGCTGGCTGCATCGCGCGGTGTGGGGCGACTATGACGCGATCGACTGGGGAGCCCGCAACACCACGGAACGCGTGCTGATCGGCCCGCTGCCCCAGCCCGGGCAGTGGGCGCGGCTCGAGGTCGAGGCGGCTCAGCTGGGCCTGAAGGCTGGCGACCAGGTCACCGGCTTTGCCTTGACTCAGTTCGGCGGCACCGTGTTCTGGGACCTCGTGGGCGTCGCCGGGCGCAGCGACCCGGCCGCCGACCCGCGGCGTTCGCTGCTGGCCTGGTGGAAGCAGCAGACCGGCAAGGACACGCCGGGCGTGCCGGGCGAGTTGAACCAGGTGCTGAAGGCCGGGCCGGATATGAAGCCGGCGCCCGAAGTGGAAAAGAAGCTCCGCGACTACTACCTGCAGAACATCTGCCTGGACACCCGGCCACAGCTGGAGCCGCTGGCGAAAGAACTGACCGCCGTCAAGCAGCAGCGCGAGGACTTTGACAAGAGCATCCCGTCGACGTTCATTTTCCGGGATCTGGCTCAGCCGCGAGAGAGCTTTGTCATGCTGCGCGGCAACTACAATACGCCGGGCGACAAGGTCGAACCGGATGTGCCGGCCATTCTGCCGCCGCTGAGGAAGGACGACCCCGCTCGCCGCGCCAACCGGCTGGATCTGGCCCGCTGGCTGGTGTCGCCCGAGCATCCGCTGACAGCGAGAGTGACCGTGAACCGTTTTTGGCAGCAGCTGTTCGGGATCGGCTTGGTCAAAACCAGTTACGACTTCGGTTCGCAGGGCGAGCTGCCCAGCCATCCGGAACTGTTGGACTGGCTGGCGGTCTCGTTTCGTGAGAGCGGGTGGGACGTCAAGCAGTTGCTCCGGCAGATGGTCACTTCCGCCACATTCCGTCAGGCGTCACGGGTCACGCCGGAGTTGGTCCAGCGAGATCCGGAGAACCGGCTGTACGCCCGCGGGCCGAGATTCCGCTTGGACGCCGAGCAATTGCGCGACAACGCCTTGTTTGTCAGCGGCTTGATCCAACTGCAGATGGGCGGCCGGGGCGTGAATCCTTACCAGCCGCCGAACATCTGGGAGCCGGTCGGATTCGTGGGCTCGAACACGGCCAATTACCGGCAGGATTCGGGCCCCGCGTTGTACCGGCGGAGCATTTATGTGTTTTTCAAACGCACCGCGCCGCCGCCGTTCATGGTCAATTTTGACGCTCCGAACCGCGAGGCGTTCTGCACCCGGCGCGACCGCAGCAATACGCCTTTGCAGGC
Organism: uncultured Planctomycetaceae bacterium; assembly: GCA_903927685.1. The sequence continues at coordinate 1,876 of CAIYOB010001539.1, read as the reverse complement.
CCTGCAGCTGATGAACGACATCCAGCATTTTGAGGCGGCTCGCGGGCTGGCCGAACGCATGCTGTCCGCAGGCGGGGGGACGGCCCAGGAGCGGATAGCCTACGGTTATCGGCTGGTGCTGGCCCGCCGGCCCGCGCCCGAAGAAGTCGCCGTGGTGCAGGCATTGCTCGAAAAACAGTTGGCCCGCTACCAGCAAGCGCCGGAAGCGGCGGCCAAGGCGATCCGCAACGGCGAGTCGGTGCCGCAAGCGGGTCTGGCCGAACCCGAACTGGCCGCCTATACGCTGGTGGCCAACCTGTTGTTGAACCTGGACGAAACCGTCACCCGGAATTGAACGAGTCGCGGAGCCTGACTGTTTGCCCTATCCCACGCGTGGAACCTCGGCCATGAATCCGATCTTCGAACATCATCTGCTGCAGACTCGACGGCACTTTTTTGGCGAAGCGGGCCTGCGGGCTGGCGGTCTCGCCCTGGGCATGCTGCTGGGATCGTCGGCCACGGGGAGTGCGGCCCGCGCCGCCGCCAGTCCGCCGGCGCATCCCCCGCTGCCGGGCCTGCCGCATTTTGCCGGCAAGGCCAAGTCGCTGATCTATCTGCACATGAACGGGGCTCCGTCCCAATTGGATTTGTGGGACTACAAGCCCAATCTCGAGCCGTTCTTTGACAAGGAACTGCCCGACAGCGTGCGGATGGGGCAGCGGATCACGACGATGACCAGCGGCCAGTCGCGACTGCCGGTAGCGCCCTCCAAGTTCAAGTTCGCCCAGCGCGGCCAGAGCGGCCGCTGGATCAGCGAATTGCTGCCGCACACCGCCAAGATTGTGGACGAACTGGCGTTGATCAAGACCGTGCACACCAATGCGATCAACCACGATCCGGCGTGCACGTTCGTGATGACCGGCAGCGAGGTGCCCGGCAAGCCCAGCATCGGCACGTGGCTGGCCTATGGGCTGGGCAGCGAGAACAGCGATTTGCCGGCGTTCGTGGTGTTCACCCCCAAATTCCCGGCGACCGGCAACGGTCAGGCCTTGTTTTCGCGGATGTGGACCAGCGGGTTCCTGCCCTCCAAGTACAACGGGGTCGCGTTGCGCGGGGCCGGCGATCCGGTCCTGTATGTGCAGAACCCCGCGGGCGTGGACAGCACCGACCGCCGGAACATGCTGGATGCCTTGAGCCAACTGAACCAGCGGGGCTGGGAGCGGTTCGGCGACCCGGAAATCCAGACGCGGATCGCCCAGTACGAGATGGCCTTTCGCATGCAGACTTCCGTCCCGGAACTGGTCGACTTGTCGCAGGAACCGCAGCATGTTCTCGACCTGTACGGCCCGGCGGCGACGACGCCGGGCACGTTCAGCCACAGCGCCTTGCTGGCGCGGCGGTTGGTCGAACGCGGAGTGCGCGTCGTGCAGATCCTGCACCGGGGCTGGGACCAGCACGGGAACTTGCCGGTCGCCTTGAAGAACCAGTGCCTGGACACGGACCAGGCGACCGCGGCGCTGGTCCTGGACCTCAAGCAGCGCGGGCTCCTCGACAGCACGCTGGTCGTGTGGGGCGGCGAGTTTGGACGCACGGTTTACTCGCAGGGGACGCTGACCAAGGACGATTATGGCCGCGACCATCATCCCCGCAATTTCTGCATGTGGCTGGCCGGGGGCGGCGTGCGGGCCGGAATCGTGCACGGCGAAACGGACGACTTCAGTTACAACGTCGTCCAGGACCCTGTGAACGTCAACGACGTGAACGCCACGCTATTGTACTGTCTGGGCATCCAACCCGACCGGTTCACATTCAAGTTCCAGGGACTGGACCAGCGTTTGATCGGCGTCGAGGGCGCCGCGCCGGTCAAGGCACTGCTGGGGTAGTGCGACTTCAAGGC
>CAIYOB010001538.1 GCA_903927685.1 uncultured Planctomycetaceae bacterium | reverse complement strand
GCTCCAGGTCGGCCACGTCGAACGATTCAACCCCGCCTTCTCCGCCGCCTGCCAGATGGCCACGCCGCGGTACATCGAGGCGGTGCGGGCCAGCGGATACACCGGCCGGTCGGTCGACGTCGGCGTCGTCCTGGACTTGATGATCCACGATCTGGACCTGATCCTGTCGCTGGTGGGCAGCCCGTTGATCGAGGTGGACGCGGTGGGGACGGCCGTGCTGGGCCCGCATGAAGACATGGCGCACGCCCACCTCCGGTTTGCCAACGGCTGCGTCGCCTCGGTGAACGCCTCGCGCACCAGCTATCAGCCGCAACGCACGATGCAGATCTACGCGGAACAGGGCTATGCGGGCATCGATTTCGCCACGGGCAGCGTCAAGCTGATTCGGCCCAGCGAGCAGGTGCGGAACCGCCGGATCGACGTGGCACAGTTGAGTGCCGAGGAACGGCGGCAACTGCAACCGCGACTGTTTGGCGAGTTGCTGGTCGTCGAGGACGTGCAACCGGACAAGCGGAATGCGATTCTGGACGAGCAGCACGACTTTGTGATCAGCATCCGGTCCGGCCAGCAGCCCCAGGTCACCGGCCAGCACGGCCGCGACGCCCTGGCGGCCGCCGAACGAATCCTCCAGCGGATTCACGAGCCGGCAACCGCCGGCCGCCGCACGCCGCTGCAAGGCCCGCATTGGGACTTGGCGCCGCAGGGCGTTGCCCCGCGGGTTCGCAAGGCCGGGTAACGCGGGCTGGCCACGAGCCGATCATCGCTCGGGTGCCTGGGGTCGAGCCACGAGGTACGAGTGGTAAGCCCCCAGCTATCGCCTCTGGGGGATTGCTGCACTCGACCACAGCCATCCCTGCATCGAGCCGTGACGGCGCGCGGCTCTGCTTCCCTTGCTCCCCTGCCCCCGCGATCGCGAGCAACGCTCACGAAATAACTTCCCCATTTCGGCTCGTTCGTTTAACGCCGAGCCGGCAGGCGACGGCGGATCAGCGGGATTCGTCCACCCAAGCCATCGCCTACCGGCTTGGCGTTCAACGAGGATTCGATTTTGGGGACGATGCGACGGGATGGCACGCGAACTGTGGGGCAGCGTCACCGCCCGAAGAATTCTTGACTTTTGTGGAAAGTTTTCTCAAGTTCTGGATTTGGTCTTGTGAAATTTTCCATTTCGGGCGACAGTTGCGTCCCTTGACCTCAGTTCCATGATTCATCGAATCCAAGGAGGGAGCCGATGATCACGCTGCACGCCCTGACTCTGCTAGCCGCCCTGTCCGCGCCCGGCCAGACCGTCCTGCTGGACTTCTACGCCCCGTGGTGCGGTCCCTGTCAGTCGATGGAGCCGACGCTGCGCCGGTTAGCCGCCGACGGCTATCCGGTGCGGATGGTGAACGTGGACCAGGAGCCCGCCTTGGCCCGCCAGTTCCGCGTCGATAGCGTACCCACCTACGTCTTGGTCGCAGACGGACGTGAAGCCGGTCGCATGGTCGGGCCGGCCTCGTACGGGCAACTGACCGGCATGTTCGCGGCCACCAGGCCAGCTGCGCCGGCTGCACCGCCGGTCCAACCCGTTGCGGCCCGCCAGCCGACGGCCGAATTCGCGCCGCCACCGGCGGGCGGCCCGGAAGACCCGAGAACGCGCGCCATGGCGGCCACCGTTCGGCTGTGCATCGAAGACGCGGGAGGGCGGTCCTTTGGCACCGGCACGATCATCGACGTCCATCAGGGCGAGGCGCTGGTGATGACCTGTGGGCATCTGTTTCGCGAATCCCGGGGCCAGGGCCCGATGTCGGCGGAAGTTTTCCCGCCCGGAGCCTCGGCGCCGGTCCCCGCCCAGGTACTCGCGCTGCTGACCTACGACTTGGACCAAGATGTGGCCCTGCTGGCGATCCGGCCGAATTGCCCGGTGGCTTCGGTTCCCGTCGCTCCGGCAGGCTATCTGCCGCGGCGCGGCGATCGCGTGTTCAGCATCGGCTGCGATCAGGGCGCGGCGCCCAGTCTCCGCGAGAGCCAGATCACGGCGCTGGACAAGTACAAGGGTCCGCCCAACATCGAATCGGCCGGCCAGCCGATCATCGGACGCAGCGGAGGCGGGCTGTTCTCGGCCGACGGACAATTGATCGGCGTCTGCAACTTGGCGGACCCCAAAGACGACGAAGGCATTTATGCCGCGCTGCCCCTGCTGCACGGCAACTTGGACAAGATCGGCCAAGCGCGGGTCTATCAGCGCGCGGCAGCCAACACGGCCCTCGCCCAGGCCCCGCCCCAGCCGGCACTGCCGCAGATGCCGGCTCAGATGCCTCCCAGTCCGCTGGGTGGCGGCAGCTTCGGGCCCGCGGCCGCTGCGAACACGCTGTCTCAGCCGCTGCTGGCCACCGCGGCGCATGAGGCTCCGAGCGCCTCGCCCGCCGACGACGAAATGGAGGTCCTGTGCCTGGTCCGCTCGAAGCGGAACCCGCACGCTCCCGTGCGAACGATCTATCTGGAACAGCCCTCGCGGATGCTGCTGGACCGCATGGCCAACGAGTCCCGGCCGCCGCTCGCGGGCGGGCCGGTGGAACTGCAGGCCACCAGGAATGCGGCTCCG
>CAIYOB010001537.1 GCA_903927685.1 uncultured Planctomycetaceae bacterium | reverse complement strand
CCACCGCGATCTACACTATAGCCTACACTCTTTCCCTACACGACGCTCTTCCGATCTCAACTACGAGAACCTGGCGGATGTCTTGGATCGGTTGGGTGAGCGAGAACTCGCCGCCGCAGCGCGGCGCCAGGCACAAAAGCCCGTGGCGGACGGAAATCCAGGCAAATTGGCCCCGTATCGGTAAACGATCCTCGGCCGTGTCCGGGTTTCTGATTGGAGGGGCACGCACGTGTCCGCCAGGAGCCCCGTGGCGGACTGAAAACCACTCGAAAGGAAGACCCCAATGAAACGCTGGACAATTCTCTTCGCCTCGCTGGCTGCTCTGGCGGTAGCCGGATACGTTGTCACCGCCCAGCAACCGCGTAGGGCAGGAGAGGCTCCCGACGATCAGCCAACCCGGCGAGATCGCTCGGCCCGCGAGGATGGTAAAGAAGCTCGGGCCGCCCAACAGGCTCCCGCCAAGAGCGGCATCGTGTCTGAGTTCAACAAGAATCCAGACGTCTCCGGCTTCGTGCTCCGCAGCTCCGAGGTCGCCGAGGGCGGGATGTTGCCCAAGGAATTCACGGGGGACGGCAGCAGTGCCACGCTGCCGCTTCAGTGGAGCGGGGCTCCGCTGGGGACCCAGAGTTTCTCGCTCATCATGCACCACGAGGCGCCGGACGGGCTCAAATGGTATTGGGTCCTGTACAACATCCCGGCTGACGTGACCAGCCTGCCCAAGAACGTCAAAGGGATTGGAACGCTCGGCAACAACAGCGTGAACCGAAACCTGGGCTACGCTCCACCGCACTCGAAAGGCCCCGGTCCGAAGAAGTACACGCTGACGGTCTACGCACTGTCGGCGGTACCCAAGATTACCGTGCCTGCCGATCAGGTCAGCCGCGACGTCTTGCTGGCTGCGATGAAGGACTCGCTTCTGGCCACCGCGGACTTGAACGTGATCTACTCGCGCGGCGAGCAAGCGCCGGAAGGCGACCCGCGTTCGGCCTCGAAGCAAGCGGGGCCGCCGCCGGCGAAAACCTCCCTGGGCCCGGCTGCGCCGGGTCGCCGGGCCGGCGGCGAGGGGCAAGCCCGGCCCGAGGACCCTCCCCAACGCCGGTCCTTGGACGAAGGGAATCCACCCCGGCCCGCTGACCAGCCGGAACCGCCTGGCGATGCCGAAATGTCACCCGCGCAAGTCGCCCAAGTGAAAGCCATTTTGTCGAAGTACGACGAAGCGTCCCTGACAGCCGCCGACGCCCGGGCGATCAACGAGGCGTTCCGCGAAGCCGGACTCCGCAACGGCCCCGCCCTGCAGCAAGCCGTTCGGGATGCCGGCTTCGTTCCGGAAAAGATCGGCGAACTGGATCCCCCGCCTGATCGGCCCGGCGAGGAGAAAACGCCTTCGGACAAGCCCCGGCCGAAAACGCCAGCCACGAAGAACCCAACGACCGACCGCGCAACCAAGCCGTAACCTCCGTCGGTTCGGCCAACTGCCGCAACGCCAGGAGCCCCTGGCCGCACGGCTCCCGATCTTCAGAATCTCGCCGTCACAGGCAGGAAGCAGGTAAACAAACATCGAATGCGTTCGGTTTCAGGGTCTGGGCGCGGATGGCGAGCCGCGATCGTACTGAGCCGAGTCCTCGTGGTGGTGCAGTCTCGGCCGCCCGAGCCAACAGGGGATTGGATCATGAGCACACGGAAAGCCTGCATTCACAGACTGGTTAACGGCACGCTGCTGACGCTGCTGGCACTTGGCAGCTTGGGGGATTTCGCCGGCGTCACCTTGGCGCAAGAGCGCCCCGCCGATCCTCCGCCTCGCCGCGATGGCCAAGGTCCGGCTCGTGAGGGTGGTGGGGGAGGTCGCGGCGAACGACGCGGCGGCGAGGGCGGTGCCGAACGGCACGAGATGCCGGAGAACAAGACGCCGGCTTCGCCAAACCCCGGCCAGACGGTCGGTCTATTCCTGAACACGACCAAGGCCTGCAACGGCTACACGCTGTTCGCGCCGAAGCACAACACGGTGACTTACCTGATCAACAACGCCGGGCAGGTCGTTCATTCTTGGACAAAGAGCAAGTATGAACCAGGACAAACCGTTTATCTGCTGCCCAACGGCCACCTGGTCCGCTCCTGCATGCTCCGCGTGCAGGGCGGCACCGGCGGCGGCGAAGGCGGGCGCATCGAAGAGTATGACTGGGAGGGAAATCTGGTGTGGGAGTTCGACCACGCCACCCGCGATTACCAGTTGCATCACGACATCAAGCCCTTGCCCAATGGCAACTTCCTCGCCTTGATGGTCGAGCGGAAATCTCGCGAACAGGCGCTGGCAGTCGGCTTCGAGGAAAACATGATGCGCGACGAGTATCTGGTGCCCGACGCAGTGGTCGAGATCGAACCCGTCCGGCCCAAGGGCGGGAGGATCGTCTGGGAATGGCACGTGTGGGATCACCTGATCCAGGATTCCGATCGCAGCAAGCCCAACTACGGCGATCCCGCGGAGCACCCGGAGTTGGTCTACGTCAACTGCAACGGACGTCCCTCGGCGGCGTTTTGGAACCACATGAACTCGCTCGATTACAACGCGCAGCTCGACCAGATCGTCCTGAGCGTGCGCGGCTGCAACGAAATCTGGATCATCGACCACAGCACGACGACGCAGCAGGCGGCCGGGCACACCGGCGGTCGGCACGGCACAGGCGGCGACCTGATTTATCGCTGGGGCAACCCGGCCGCCTATCGGCGCGGCAGCCTGCAGGACAAGCAACTGGTCCAGCAGCACGATGCCCTGTGGATTCCCGACGGCTATCCTGGGGCCGGCCACATGACGATTTTCAACAACGGCTACGACCGAGGTTGGTCAAGCGTCGAGGAAATCGTGCTGCCGATGGATGCCCGCGGGCATTACATCCTCGAGCCGGGCCAGGCGTACGGTCCCGCCAAGCCCGCCTGGCACTACGAGGCCGAGAATCGCACCGACTTTTTCTCGTCCGAAATCTCCGGCGCGCACCGCCTGCCCAACGGCAATACGCTCATCTGCGGCGGCATCGTGGGGAATCTGTTCGAGGTCACACCTTCCGGTGAGATGGTCTGGCAATACGTGAACCCCATGGTGCGGCAGGGCATCCTCGCGCAGGGCGAGTTACCCGGCAAAGACATGCGCGGGCATTTGTGGAACGCCGTCTTCAAAGTCCACCGCTACGCGCCGGACTATTCCGGCCTGGCCGGGCGCGACCTCACGCCCAAGGGCGTCATCGAACTGCCGGCTTCCATGAAAGGCCGGACGGGCCTCCATCTCATGACCGAAGACCAACGCACCGACCGCGGTCCCGCTGGCGAGGGTCAGGGCAAAGGCGGCCAACGCAAGGGGCGCGACGACCGTCCACCGCGCGATGGCCAGCGCCAGTAGTGGGACTGTTCCACGGCGAGATTGGCGCCGCGCGGGGGACGCCCGCCCATCTCTTCGGCGCACACGGAGGATGAACCACGATGAAACGCGCACTGCTCTTTCTCGTTCTGGTTACCGCATCGGCTTTCGCGTACAAGACGCTCGCGTCGGAGCGCCTTCAAGGGCCGACGGAGTTGCTTGACGCTGCCAGGCCGGACGGCTCGGCAGCGGCAGGGCGGCCGTGTCTGCCCGACACCGGACAGACCAATCGTTATACGCAGACGTTTGGCGAGGATTCTGACTTCAGCGGCAGCGGGCCTTCGTATGTGGACAACGGCGACGGCACGGTGACCGATCAGGTGACCGGGCTGATGTGGCAGAAAACCGATGGCGGCGAGATGACCTGGGAGCGGGCCCAAGAGTATGCGCGCGAGCTCACGCTGGGCGGTCATCAGGACTGGAGACTGCCTGCGAGCATGGAACTGTTCAGTATCCTGGATCACGGCCGGCACGGGCCTGCCATGAACACGGATTACTTCCCGCGCACGGAGGCCCGATACTGGTGGACGGATTCATCCCAGGCCGACGATGGTTCCCGGGTATGGCTCGTCAACTCCGGCGGCGGCATCGGCGCGCATTCGAAGGGAGAGACGATCAGCGCCGGAGGTGAGCGGCCGGTCCATGTCCGCTGCGTCCGCGGCGATGCCTGGTTTGGTGCCGGGCCGCGCCTGCATGACAATGGCGACGGCACGGTGACCGACCAACGAACCGGCTTGATCTGGCAGAAGATCGGGTCCGACAAGGGCATGCCTTGGGAAGAGGCCCTGAAGTCCTGCGACGGACTGGGGCTCGCCGGCCAAGACGGTTGGCGGTTGCCGAACATCAAGGAGCTACGTGCCCTCAGTGACGACCGCCAAGTGCGCCCGTCGCTGGACAAGGCATTTTTCCCGGGGGCGCAGGCGGCGTGTTACTGGTCTTCGACAAGTTCGTGCAATCGACCGCAGCAGGCATGGTTCATCGACTTCACAACCGGTCTCGTCAGTCACGCGGACAAGCCGCAACAGTACTTGGTGCTGGCCGTGCGCGGCGTTG
>CAIYOB010001536.1 GCA_903927685.1 uncultured Planctomycetaceae bacterium | reverse complement strand
GACTGGCTTGACTAGGACGGGAACGCTTGCCTTGCGAGCGTTTCTTATTGTGAAAGCCTAACTGGACCGCCTCGTATCCATCACGATCCCGCGTCCGCAATTGCAGAACATGGCACGGACCGGCCTGCACAACCGTGACCGGCACGGCTTGACCGGAAACATCGTACACCTGCGTCATCCCGACCTTTTGGCCGAGTATTGCCTTTACCATGGCTTACACCTTCTCGTCTTTAGCCTGTCGCCCCTCGGGACACCGGAAACCGAGCCGGCCTGCCGACAACCAACATCGGCCCCAGCTACCCGGCCTGCTGGCCTGGCGTTAATACTGTTCCGACTTACCCGAACGGCTTCCCTTCATGCTGGTTTCCGTTTATCAACCCCGGAATCAACGCGCAGATGCCTTAATTTTGATGTCCACGCCGGCCGGGAGACTCAGCTTGTTCAAAGCCTCAATCGTCTTGGCCGTCGCCTGGACTATGTCGATCAATCGCTTGTGCGTTCGAATCTCAAACTGCTGCCGCGCCTTCTTGTCAATGTGCGGTCCGGACAGGACACAATACTTCTCGATCCGCGTGGGCAACGGGATCGGACCGTGCACCTCGGAGTGCGTCCGCTTCGCCGTATCAACGATTTCCAGTGCGCTTTGATCCAAGATATTGTGATCGTAGGCTTCCATTCGAATTCGAATCACCTCATGTCCAGCTGCCACGCGATGAACCTCCGAGCCGCAAAGCCTTACTGTGAAACAACTAACGCAAACCGAATCCAACCAAACCAAATTGAAACATAAATTGGAAGCGGCCGATGGTACACCGCACGGCCTGACCAGTCAATGCCCGCCTGCGAAATATCCCGAGAATTTTCCGAGGTGGTCTCCGGGGAGAAGACCGGCCATCTGGGGCTTGCTCGCGGTGCGAGATTCGGTCGGCGTCCGGAGTATTCGATATCTATTCGGACGGATTCCGGACCGAATTCAATGCCTGTGCGGATTTCCTGGCGGAATCCCGTAGCTCCGAGCCGATCTAGGCCGTGCGAATCACACGATCCGAAGCCGTCTCCGGCTTCTCAGCGGCTCGGGAAGTTGTTAAGTTAACGCATTCCGAATGAGTTGGGCAGCGGGGGAAGGCAAAAATTTTTCTTCCCAGGCGTTTTCCGCGGGCTCGTAGGTAATGTTGGCGCTACCGGGCCGACCGGGGTGCCGGGTGTTGTTGTTGACCAAGGAGATTTTCTGTGACCAAACCCCATCGCAGTCTGAAGAAGGCCAATCACGGCAAGCGTCCCGCCAACGCGAAGGCGCGTCGAGCCAAGCGACGAAAGGTGCGGACCTAGGCCGCTGTCAGGCTCCGCTTGTCGATGCCAGCGGACGGGTTTGGGCGGGGCGAATGCCTTGCCATGCTTGATCCGTTGGCCTGACTTGTCCGTTGTTCTGCCCAGTCCCTCCCGTGCACAGGAACGCGACGTTGGCTGCCAAGGAACTATTGTTCGATCTGTCGCAGATTGACTTTGACAAACCGACTGCGGATCTGCAGGAGATCCGCAAGTACAACCCGCAGCGGTTCGAGATGGAGCAGTTGACTGCGATCGTCTACGAGGATACCGAGCGAAAAATCTGCGTCGGTTACAAGGACGTGACGCCCGATGAATTCTGGGTTCGCGGACACATGCCTGGAATGCCGCTGATGCCGGGCGTCGTGATGCTTGAGTGCGCCGCGCAGATGTGCAGCTATTTCACTCAGCGGTACAATATGCTGGGTGCCGCCATGGTCGGGTTCGGGGGACTTGAAGATGTTCGGTTCCGCGACCCGGTTGTCCCTGGCGATCGCGTGGTGTTCATTTGCGCGCTGACCAAGGTTCGCCCCGGCCGGATGATCATCAGCCGTTTCCAGGGCGTTGTCCGCGGAAATGTGGTGGTCGAAGGGATCATCAAGGGGATCCCGATTCCCATCGAGGCCCTGTCGGCACGTCCCAAGCCCGAGTAACCGGCGGGCGTGGCCGGTGAGCGATGACTTGCCGGCTGCCGTAGCCCATTTTCCCCATTCCTGCGCAGCTGCCATGGCGCGACCCGCGCTTCGAAAAATCGACCCGCTTCTCGATCTGTCTCGGCACCTCCGCACTTGGGAACAGGTGCCGGTGCCCTGGGATGTGCGGGCCTTGTTTGCGCGAGACGCTCCGCTGGAAATCGAGGTGGGCAGCGGGAAGGGGATGTTCCTGGTTAGGGCGTCTGGCGAGCGGACGGAGCACAATTTTCTGGGCTGCGAAATTGCCCGGAACTACGCGCGGCTGGCTGCGGCCCGCTTGGCGCGGGCCGGTCGCGAGCATGCCGTCATGGTAGAGGGGGACGCGCTGCGTCTGTTTCACGAAGTGCTCCCGGCGGCCTGTGCGCACGCGGTCCACGTCTATTTTCCCGACCCCTGGTGGAAGCAGCGGCATCGCAAACGCCGCGTGATGAAGCCGGAGTTCCTGGCGGATATCCAACGGGTCCTGGAGCCGGGGGGAATCCTGCATTTCTGGACGGACGTCCAGGAGTACTTCACCGCGACGCTGGCCCTGATCGCTGAATGCCGGGGCTTGCTCGGCCCGTTGGAAGTGGCCGAGCGGCCGGCCACGGACGAGTTCGACTATCGGACCCACTTTGAACGGCGGATGCGATTGCATGACCAGCCGGTCTATCGTGCCGAATTCAGGCGGCAGACGGGCGACCTGGACAACCGGTCCGACGCGCGATCGGCGGACTGAAGCCCGGCCTGCGGATCGCCTCCCCGGACGGGCCGCCTTCTTCCCCTCTCAATGCCTACGCTCGAGAAGTTGTTTTCATGCGTTACCACAATGTCTGTCTCGAAGCCGTCAGCTACTGTCTGCCGGAAGAAACGGTCAGCAGCGAAGAGTTGGAGCGGCGGTTGGAGCCGCTGTATCAGCGGTTGCGTCTGCCGGAAGGTCGGCTCGAGTTGATGAGCGGCATCCGCGAGCGGCGGTTCTGGCCGCCCGGCGTGTTGCCAGGCGACAAGAGCATTACCAGCGGTGAATTGGCCCTCGCCGCGGCGGGCGTCGAGCGGCGCGACATCGGGCTGCTGATCCACGGCTCGGTGTGCCGCGACCATCTCGAACCGGCCACAGCCTGCCGCGTGCATCACGCCTTGGGCTTGCCGCGGCGCTGCGTCGTGTACGACGTCTCGAATGCCTGTCTGGGCCTGCTGAACGGCGTTCTGCAAGCGGCCAATATGATCGAGCTGGGGCAGATTCGCGCCGCTCTCGTTGTGGGTACGGAGAGCAGTCGGGCTCTGGTCGAGACCACGGTCGACGCCCTGAACCGGGATCTGGCGCTGACCCGCAGCAGCATCAAGTCGGCCATCGCGTCGCTGACGATCGGTTCGGGCAGCAGCGCGATCCTGTTGGTGCACCGCGAGCAGAGCCGCACGGGCAACCGGCTGGTGGCGGCCGCCGTGCGGGCCAACACGGATTTTCACCAACTGTGCCAAAGCGGACGGGACGAGGCAGCCGGCAGCGGCATGCAACCGCTGATGGAAACCGACTCGGAGCAGCTGATGCGCGAGGGCATCGCCACGGGCGTCGAGACGTTCGGCGACTTCCTGGAGTCGGCGGCCTGGCAACCCGCGGACATCGAACGCACGTTTTGCCATCAGGTCGGAGCCGCGCATCGGAAGCTGATGCTCGAGTCGCTGGGCTTACCCGTCGAGCGCGACTTCGTGACCTTCCCGTGGCTGGGCAACACGGGCTCGGTCGCGCTGCCCGTGACGCTGGCCATCGGGCTGCACGGGGGTCATGTCCAGCCCGGCCAGCGGATCGCCCTGCTCGGAATCGGCTCGGGGATCAACAGCGTCATGCTGGCCGTCGACTGGCGGACGACGCGGCTCGGAACTCCAGGCCCCTGCCCGGCCTGGGGGCAGGCCTGACCACACCCCTCCCCGGCCGCTACCGCGTCCGACCCTCCCGCAGGCGGGAGGGTCTTGCCGGGACAGGCGGCTCGCGTCCGCAAGCCGACCGTCCCGCGGGCGGGAGGGTTTATCGGGACGGGCGCGTGCTCAGTTCCCGCCGCGCCGGCCACCCTGGTCGCCACCGCGCCGACCGCCTTGGTCACCGCCGCGCTGGCCACCCTGGGGACCGCGTCCGAACGCGCCCTCGGGCATCGTGAACGCGGCGCCCTTCAGCTTCTCAAAGGCGGCCTTCTGGTCGGCCGTCAGGACGGCCAGGACTTTCTCGTCGGCCTCTTTCCTCATCTGCGTCATCTTCTCGCGCATCTGGTCGCGGTTCTGCTGGTCGCGATTGCCGCCCTGGAACAGCTGCTGCATCTGCGTCCGCATCGACTCCATGTTCGCCGTCATCGCGGCTTCGAGCTTCTTCTTCTGGTCATCCGTCAGCGACAGCTTGGCCGCGATCTTCGGATCGGACAGGGCGGCCGTGCCGCGCGTTTGCAGGTTGATCTGCTCGAGCCGCTCGATCTGGTGCGGCAGCAGCACTTCGGCCAGCTTGGCATTGGCCGTGGCCGTCTCCTTTTCGCGGCGGGCACGCATGTCGGCGAACGCCTTTTCGCGTTCCGCCTCGGACATGTTGCCAAAGTCCATTCTCGGCCGCTCGCCGCGGCTGGCCCGCATTTCCTCGGCCAGCTTTTCGATCCCCTTGAGCTGATCGTCGACCGCCTCAATCTCCTTTTGGACGGCCTCGATGCGCGCCAAGTCCAGGAGGCTCATGCTAAAGCCGCCGGGGCCGCCGAACCCGCCGGGGCCGCCGGGCCCGCGGCCGCCGCCGGGCTGGGCCCACGCGAACGAAGCCATCGAAATCATGGCGACAAAGGCCAGGGTCTGCAGACACTTCATAATAACACTCCTCGAAAAACGAACTCGGGTTGGGAAACGAAAGGGAACAGGGCGAGGAACCTCGCCGCTTCTGCACAGGTTCTGAACCTCCAACTCACGTCGTCACCAGTCGGTCTCCCTTGGTGACCCGGGCGACTTCGTCCACCGAAGTCGCGCCCGCCAGCGCTTTCTTCCAGCCGTCGCTGCGCAACGTCGTCATGCCGCTGGCTACCGCAGCCTTCTTGAGGTCCCACGAGCTGGCGTTCTCATGTGCCAACCGCCGAACCTCTTCCGTGGTCACCAGCAGCTCGTAGATCCCAAGCCGGCCACTATATCCGGCGTTGCGGCATTCGCGACATCCAGCAGGCCGAAATAGGGGGGCATGATCGAGTGCCTCCCAGGGAAAATCCGGCGGCAGGTCTTCGCGGCGCGGGTGGTAGGGCTGCTTGCAGTGCCCGCACAGGCGGCGGACCAGTCGTTGGGCCATAACCGCTTCGACGGTGCTGGAGACCAGGAACGGTTCGACGCCCATATCCACCAGACGCGTGTAGGCGCCGGCGGCATCGTTGGTGTGCAAGGTGCTGAAGACCAGATGCCCGGTCAGGGAGGCTTGAATCGCGTTTTCGGCCGTCTCCAGGTCGCGGATTTCGCCGACCAGGACCACGTCCGGATCATGCCGCAGGATGCTTCGCAACGACTGGGCAAAGCTCAAGCCGATCTTCGCATGCACCTGGATCTGGTTGATTCCTTCCAGCTGGTACTCGACGGGGTCTTCCGTGGTGACGATCTTGATGTCTGCCTGGTTGATTTCCAGCAGCGAGCTGTACAGCGTGGTTGTCTTGCCGGAGCCCGTCGGGCCAGTCACCAGCACGATCCCGTGCGGCAGTTCGATCAGCTGGCGGTAGATCTCGTAAGTCCGTTCGTCCATGCCCAACGAGCGGAGGTCGAACCGCATCGCGCCTTTGTCCAGGATCCGCATCACGATGCTCTCGCCGTGGATCATCGGGATCACGGAGACGCGGACGTCGACTTCGCGGCCGCGGACCTTGAGTTTGATGCGGCCGTCCTGCGGCAGGCGTTTTTCTGCGATGTTCAGCCGGGACATGATCTTCAGCCGGCTGATGATCGCCGATTCGAACCGGGAGATCTCCGGCGGCAGGGGCTGGGGATGCAGCATGCCGTCGATCCGGTAGCGGAGGACCATGCCCGACGGCTGCGACTCGATATGGACGTCGCTGGCCCGGGTCTCGATCGCCTCCAGCAGCATCTCGTTGACCAGGCGGACGACGGAGGCTTCTTGGGCTTGTTCGCACAGTTCCGAGCCGTCCGTTTCGATGCCGTCCAGCAGCTGCACTTCGTCTTCGTCCACCGTCTGGGCTACCAGGTTGTCGACCGTCTCGCCGCCGACGCCCAAGTGCTTTTTGATCAGCTTGGCGATCTCGTGCCGACTGGCCAAGACAGGCGTCACGCACAGTCCCGTCGCAGCGCTGACCTCGTCCAACGGGTACAGGTCGAACGGATCGCTGGTGGCAACGACGATCGAGCCGTTGAAGCGGCGGATGGGGAACAGCGATTGGCGGTAGATCAACTTCTGGGGAAAACCCTCCAGCAGTTTTTGCATTTCGCCGTCGTTTCCCAAGCTGCTCAGGTCGGCGTAGTCCAGGCCGACAGCGCGCCCGATCGCCCGCAGCGCATCGTCCTCCGTGACAAAGCGGAGGGCGATAGCGGCGTCCAAGATCGAGTTGCCGCCGTGCTGGCGGGCCTGGTCGAGTTGGTGTTCGGTCAGCAATCCCTGTTCGAGGAGGATCTCGGCGGCATGCATCCTGCGGAACTCCGGTATGTGGTACATGGGACCGGGGCTTAACTGCCGATCCGTCCGGATTGTGACTTGTCGGACCGCGTTATCTGCCCGCCCGGGGAGGGGTAGCGTTGCGGGGCGCCGTACCGTAAGTTCGGAAAATTCCGAGAATCACCGAAACATTTGCGACGGGGCAGCGTTTACCTGGGAAGGGATTCCGCGCGGGGCGGTCACAGGTGAACGCGAGCCGCAGTTGCGGTAGGGGATTCGCCCATGAGCGATGTGAAACCCGACTCCGACGACACAGCGGAGTTGTTGAACGAAATTCGCCAGGGACGGCCGGCGTTTGATCAGCTGTTCCTACGGCATCGAGCTGCGCTGCGAAGTTCCGTGGGGCTGCGGTTTGACCCGGCGCTGCGCGGCCGTCTGGATCCCTCCGACGTCGTGCAGGACACGCAGATGGAGGCGTTTCGGCGGCTGCCGGAGTACCTGCAGCGCCAGCCGATGCCCTTTCACCTGTGGCTGCGGAAGATGGCCTACGAGCGGCTGATCATGATGCGGCGCAAGCATCTGGGCGCCTCGTGCCGGGCGGTCGGGAACGAACTGCCGCTGCCGGAGCAGTCGTCCGTCATGCTGGCCAAGAACCTGCTGGCCAACGAGAAGTCTCCCAGCCAGCAGGTCGCGGCGGCGGAACTCGCTCACCGGGTGCGACTCGCCCTGGCGCAGTTGCCGGACATCGATCGCGAAATCCTGCTGATGCGGACGTTCGAGATGCTGTCGTACGACGATATCGCTTGCGTGCTGGAGATTGAGTCGGCGGCCGCCCGCAAGCGATACGGGCGGGCCTTGCTTCGGTTGCACGGACTGCTGGTGGCCGAGGGAATCACGGGGTCAAAGCTATGAGCGACGCGTGGGAAACCGAGGACGCGGACGATCAGCCGCACGAAATCCTGGTCTCGCAGGCAGCCGACGAGTTCTTGGCGAGCATCGATCAGGGCGACGTCCCGGACGTGGAGACCTATGCCGCGCGATTCCCCGAGGTGGCGGATGTGTTGCGGGACGTGCTGCCCGCCTTGCGCGCGATGCACGACAAGCGGCCCGCGAAGAATCACGTCGACGGCGATGGCGCGGCGCCGGCGATCGGCGGCCAGTTGGGCGACTATCGGATCCTGCACGAGTTGGGCCGCGGCGGCATGGGGATCGTGTACGAGGCGGAACAGATTTCGTTGCGGCGGCGCGTCGCGCTCAAAGTCTTGCCCTTTGCCGCCACGCTGGACGGGCGCCGGCTGGAGCGATTCAAGAACGAGGCCCTGGCGGCCGCCCGCTTGCATCACTCGCACATCGTGCCGGTGTATGCCGTCGGCTGTGAACGAGGCGTGTATTACTATGCCATGCAGATGATCGAGGGCTTGACCTTGGCCGAGGTCATCGCCCAAAGGCAGCAGGAGGCCCTGCCGGTCCCGCCCAGCCCGGCGGAGCCGGCACCGCGAGCGCCGCGGACCAACTCGCATGTGTTAGCCGATTTGTGGTCGGCGAGCACGAATCCGCTGCCGCCCACGGCAGGCTCTTCGCCGGGTACTGCCGCCGCCGGACGGACGCACGCCTCCGCGGCGATCTCGACCGTGTCGACCGGGAAGGCTGGCGAGTTCTTTCAGCTGGTGGCTCGGTTGGGCGTCCAGGCCGCGGAGGCCCTGGACCATGCCCACAGCCTGGACGTTCTGCACCGCGACATCAAGCCCGGCAATCTGCTGGTGGACTTGCGCGGCAACCTGTGGATCACCGACTTTGGCTTGGCGCGGCTGCGGAGCGACGTGGAGCTGACCGCCTCCGGCGACATCGTGGGCACGTACCGCTACATGAGCCCGGAGCAGAGCCTGGGAAAGCACGGGGCGGTCGACCACCGCACCGATCTCTACTCGCTCGGGGCCACGCTGTACGAGTTGGCGACCCTGCGGCCCGCCTTTGACGGCCAGTGCCGCGAGGAATTACTGGCCCGCGTCACACTGCAGGACCCCGTCCCGCCCCGGCGGATCGACCGCACCATCCCGGCCGACCTGGAGACGATCATTCTCAAGGCGATGGCCAAGGAACCGCAGGAACGCTACGCGGACGCCATGGAAATGGCCGAGGACTTGCAGCGGTTCCTCGACAGCCGCCCCATCCGCGCCAAGAAGCCGGGACTGCTGGAGCGGACCAGCAAGTGGGCGCGCCGCCACAAGCAGATGGTCGCGTTTGGAGTCGTCGTGCTCGTGCTGGCCGTGCTGGGCCTGACCGTCAGCAACATCCTGGTGGCCCGCGAACGGTCCAAGACACGGGCCGCCTACGAAGAAGTGGCCCGCAAGCAGGCTCAGACCCAGGCCGCGCTCGCCGACGAGGCGAAGCAGCGCTCGCTGGCAGAGCAGAGCTTTCGCCAGGCCCGGGAAATGCTCGACTCGTTCGTCCAGGCCAGCATCGAGGACTTGGCCGTCACCGGAACCGACGAGGACATCCGCCAGGCGGTGCTGCTGGCCAGCCTGCCCTACTACCAGAGATTCATCGAACAGACCCGCGACAACCCGCCGCTGCAAACCGAGTTGGCGGCCAGCCATCTGCGGGTCGCCAGAATCCTGGACGCGATCGGCTCGACGCCGGAGGCCCGCGCCGCCCTGGAGTATTCGCTGCAAACACAGGAGCGGCTGTTTCGGGAGCGTCCGCACGACGAATCGCTGCGCCGCGGCTTGTTCTCGATGTACTTCCGCCTGGGCGTGATGCGGGGCGGGATGCCGCTGATGATCGTCCGCCAAGAGGCCGTGCAGCGCCATCTCGGATTGCGGCCGGACCAGGTCGCTCGCGTCCGCGAGATCGTCGCCGAGCAGGACGAGTTGAACAAGAATTTCTGGCACGCCTCCGTCGCCGATCCGGCCCAGGCCCGCAAGACGTTCCGCGAGCACTTGGACGCGGGCCTGAAGTCCCTGACCGAAACCCTGGAACCAGCCCAATACCAGCGACTCCAGCAGATCGTCTGGCAGCGGCAAGGGGTTTGGGCGCTGAACACGCCGGAAGTCGCTGACCAACTGGCCCTGACCAGCTCGCAACGTTCCGCCATCTACCAGATCCAGGAGGATGCCTTTCGCTGGCCGCCGCCGATCCGCGACCCCGGGGCTCCGTCCGCCGACGATCGCGTCCGCCAGGTGCTGACGGCGGAGCAGCGCGAGGCCTGGCAACAGATGTTGGGCGAGCCGACGGATCTGGGGAAATGGGGACCACCGCCGCGCGGCCCACGGCCCAAACGGGCAACGCCGGCCCGCGTTCCCGGGAAAACGGCCGTGCCTGCCGCACCGTAGCCGAATTGTCGCCGATGACAGCGCATTGACCGCCGGAGAGCGTGCCTCAGAGGGGCGTGATCTGGCACGCGGAAATCCGGCCCAACCGCGCTGGGCGGGCGTTGCCGCCCAGCGGATCCCAGCGGACGGTCCCGGCCATGCCGTCCCACGGGGACAGCTCGCGCAGGGCGTCGCCGATGCGAACGCGATTCAGGCCGGCTTTGCGTACCGCCGCGACCAACAACTGGACGGCGTCATAGGTCGCGGCGGCAGCAAAGTCCGGAGTTCGCTGGGAACACCGCTGGAACTGGTCCTCAAAGGCTGTCCACGCCGAACCGGGTTCGAGCAGCAGCGGGCAGATGACCTGCTCCGCCGCCGGACCGGCTTCGGCCGAGAAACGGCGGCGGCCGAGCGCCGGGCCGCCGAAGATCGGCCCGTGAAAACCAGCGGTGCGCAGCTCGCGCACCAGCCGGGCACTGCTGCCGGCGTCAGCGATCAGCACCACCGCGGCCGGGCACGCCGCGCACGCCCGGCGCGCTGCCGCATCGCTGTCCGCGTCCCCCGGGCGGCAGATGAACTGAAACCGCGGGGCCAGTTCACGTTTCGCCAGGCTGCGGTTCCATTCGGCGAGAAAGCTGCGGGAATCGTGATCTTCGCCAGCGATGACGATAAACGGCTGGCCCCCGACGCGGCGGGCTAGTTCCGCGGCGAGCAGCGGGGCCTGCACGTGATTGCCCGGCAGCAGCGAGAAGATCCAGGGCACGATCGCCGACTGGGTCGTCCGGTCGCTGCAGGCCGCACAGACCAGCGGCAGGCGGGCCTTGGTGGTGACCTGTTCCGCCAAGTGCGTGCTGGCGCTGTCGATCCCGCCGAGCAGCGCCCACACGTTGTCCGAGTAGACCAACTGCGTCACTTTCGCCGCGCCGCCGGTCCAGGGATTGTCGGACCAGCGGGCCACCAGGCGGAACGGTTTGCCCTGATAGCCGCCCTGCCGATTGGCCTCGTCGATCGCCAGCACCGCGGCACGCCAGAGATCGCCGCCGTCGGGATGGCT
>CAIYOB010001535.1 GCA_903927685.1 uncultured Planctomycetaceae bacterium | reverse complement strand
GCGACGCGCTGGGTGCTGCCGCCCTGATCTCCGGTCTCCGGCGGCACGTAGGTATTACCGCTCAGCAGGAACGTCTCCCCCAAGTATCCGGCGGTCCCCGGGGCCTTGGCCAACGGCACGCCAGCCTGCACCAGTGTCATGGCCGCCGAACTGGCGGGCGGCCCGCCGGCGCTGGAGGACACGTACAGGTCAATGCTCGTCGCGCCGTAGTTTGTGTACGCGTTTCCAGTGGCATCGGTCCCCGGCAGATTGAAATTCCAGATCTGCAATGCATCGATCGTTTGATCCGATCCGAGATCGATCAGCAGGCCGCCGGTCTGTTGGGGGATGCTCCAGTTCTGGCCGCCATCGCTGGCCGAGTGAACGAGTTTGCCGGCCGCATTCACGGTGAGTCCCGACTCGTTCAGGACATTGTTGGCGACTCGGCCGGTTTCCGGTATCGGCCCGGCCGTCCCATTGGCGTTTCGGCTATCGGCATTCACCGTCGTGCCCACCGCGCCGATGTGGTGCGCCGTGGTCTGCCCAACCCGTTTGCCATAGACCTTCACGTCGGACAAGCCGATATGGCCCGTCGGATTGGTTGCCGTAACGGGAATATCGAAGTTAGTCAGCGAGAGTATCAAGTAGCGGCCCACAACATGCTGCGGGGAAACCGTAGCCCCACCGCTCCAGTCACCGAGTTCTGACGGAATCATGAGGGGCGTGGTGCCACTAAAGAGGTATGTCTGTCCGGTGTAGGCAGCCGTTCCCGGCGCTTCCGGTAGCAACAAATTGCCCACCGCGGTGCCGCTGGCCGACGTGGAGACAGTCGTCGAAACATTGACAGACGGCAGTGTTGTCGAAACCGCCAGACTCACGTTGTCGGGTCCGTAGTCCAGATAGTTGTTGCCCCACGCGTCTGTCCCGGCGACATTGAAACTCCAGAGTTGCAGGACGTCGATTTCGTAGATGTCGCCCAGGTCAATCAGGACCGAGGCGCTAAAATCTTCGGCAACGCTCCAACTGCCGGAATCGGCGGCCGTGTGGACCCACTGCCCACCAAACTTGGACAGTCCGGCCCCAGTGACCAGGTTCTGGACATCGCGGGCTCCGCGATTGATCTCCGGTTGCGGAAAGGGCGTTCCTGCCGTCGGGGTCAGCGGGACAACCCGGAAGCCCCCCATCATATCCAGCGCGGTGACCGGGATCTCCGCAAAACTCGCCGAGGTGGGGTTAGCGGTTAGTGGTCCAAACGAGACCGGTTGACTGAGTTCCGTCGGCGTGACGATCGCGTTCCCGTACAGGTTCACACGATTGGTGCTGCTGGTCGGGCCCTGATCACTGCCGTCGCCGAGCGCCGCCCGCAGGTCCAGGACGGCCTGGACCGAGGCACCGTTGATCGTATCGCGGAGCGTTTCCGCGACCCGATTCGACGTGTCGGAAGCCCGGAACAGGATGGCTTCATGACCGGTCACGACGCCATTCGAGCGGGCCACATCCTCGTATTCGAACGTCACGGTGTCCACCCCGTCGCTGATGGTGAACGCCTGACCGTCCACGAGATCCGCGCCCGCGGGAGCGATCAGCGTGGCTCCCGCGGTCAGGCGGTCATTCGTGTCGAAGACGCGGGCTGCGGTCGAGTCCACCGCGGTCTGCGTGGGTCCAAACGCCACCGACGGGGTGAGGGCCAGCGGACCATACAGGCGACCTGTCGTACCGTATTCGGCTCCTCGGCGGATCTCCAACTGGTACGGTCCCGTCGTCACTTCCTGCAATCGCCGCTCTGGGATGATCTGGGGCGTATCTTGGAAGCCCGTGGCGTCGGCAGTCGCGGCCGTCACCATCTCGCCGCGCTCGGCGAAACCGATGATGATGTCGTCCACATACACCCCACGGTGATTATTGTCCTGCCCCTGTTGCGCATGCGGCGCCACGTCGCTGTAACTGCGACTGCTGCTGGACGAGTCCACGATGGGACTCCAGTACAATCCG
>CAIYOB010001534.1 GCA_903927685.1 uncultured Planctomycetaceae bacterium | reverse complement strand
GAGCGTGACGGACGACGGCCTGCTCGAATCCCGCTGGTTCATGCCGTTTCAGCAGTCCGCCGAGGTCCGCCTCCGCAATCTTGGGGCCGCGCCGGTCAGCGTGCGGGGCGAGATCGTGAGCGAGCCCTACACGTGGACGGATGCGAGCCTGCTGTTCCACGCCAAATGGCGGGCGCAGTTCGACGTGGCCACCGAGCCCAAGATCGACTGGAACTACCTGACCGCCCAAGGCCGCGGAGTGTTCGCGGGAGTCGCCTTTGCGATCGACATTCCCGTGCGCGCCTGGTGGGGCGAAGGCGACGAGAAAATCTACGTCGACGGCGAGTCGGTCCCCAGCCACTTCGGCACGGGCACGGAAGATTACTACGGCTACGCCTGGTGCTTCCCCGAGCTGTTCACCCACGCGTTTCACAACCAGACCCGCTGCGACGGACCGGGCAACTTTGGCCGCACCAGCATCAACCGCTGGCACATCCTGGACCGGATCCCGTACACCAAGGACTTCCGGTTTGACATGGAGCTGTGGCACTGGAAGCAATGCCTGGTCAATCTGGCGGTGATCGACTACTGGTACGCCCGACCGGGCGGGAGCGACGGCTTTTCGCCGCCGACCGCCGCCGACGTCGCGGTGCGTCCCATCGCGGAATACCAAGCGCCCAAGGTGAAAGGCGCCCTCGAAGGCGAGGCGATGAAGGTCTTGCAGAAGACGGGCAAAGTCGAGCCGCAGGAATGGGAGGGGGCGAGCGGCGGAGTCCATCTCTGGTGGAGCGGCGGGCAACAGCCCGGTGACACGCTGAAGCTGGCGTTTCCGGTCGAGCGGGCGGGCCGATACAAGGTCACTGGCCAGTTCCTGAAGGCCGTCGACTACGGCATCGCGCAGCTCGCGATCAACGGCGACAAGGCGGGCGAACCGCTGGATTTCTTCAACGACGGCGTGATCGTGTGGGGCCCGGTCGAACTGGGGACCTTCGATCTGAAAGCCGGCGAGAACACGGTTTCCCTGACCATCGTCGGCGCGAACGCCAAGGCCGTCCGCGCGTACATGACGGGCTTGGATTACCTGCTGCTGACGCCGGCGCCGTGAGGCTTGGCCAATGTAGGACGATGAACAAAGCCAGTACCTGCAGTGCGTACAGCGGAAATCGTAGGTCAGCGAGAAGCCACCGATGCGTACCGTATGGGGATGGATGGCGGGACTGTTGCTCGGCATAAGCTGGTATTCCCTGCTGCCGGCCGCCGAGCCCGTTCGCGTAACGGACGACGCCTCCTTGCGAGCGGCCCTGCGCGAGGCGGCTGCGGGAACCGTCATCCGCCTGGCGCCGGGTCGGTACCAGCCGGGAGTTTTTGCAGACAACCTGCAAGGCACGCCGGAACGGCCGATCGTCATCGAAGGCGAGGACGCCGCGCGGCCGCCGCTGTTCGAGGGCGGCAAAGTGGGGTGGCAACTGAGCGACTGTGCGCACCTGGTCCTGCGGAACATCGCCGTCCGGGGGCAGCAGGTCAACGGGATCAACATCGACGACGGCGGCAGCTACGACACGCCGTCGCAGCACTTGGTCCTGGACAAGCTGCAGATCTCGGAGATCGGCCCGCGGGGCAATTTCGACGGGATCAAGCTGTCCGGCGTGGACGACTTCGTGGTGCGGGACTGCACGCTTGACGGCTGGGGCGGGCAGGCGATCGACATGGTGGGCTGTCACCGGGGAACCATCGAGGGCTGTACGTTTCAAGGCCGCGAGGGCTTCTCGCAGGACGCGGGTCCGCAGACCAAGGGCGGCTCGTCCCAGATCGCCATCCGGGGCTGCTTGTTCGTGAATGCCGGCGGCCGCGCGGTGAACGTGGGCGGCTCGACGGGCTTGGCCTATTTCCGTCCCCGCGGGGCGCGGTACGAGGCCAAGGACATCCTCGTCGAGGGTTGCGTGTTTGCAGGCAGCCAGGCCCCGGTCGCCTTTGTGGGCGTCGACGGGGCCGTGGTCCGCTACAATACGTTCTTCCGGCCGGACAAATGGGTGCTGCGAATCCTGCAGGAGACGACCGAACCCGGATTTGCCGCTTGCCGCAACGGACGCTTTGAGCGCAACCTGATCGTCTTTCGGCGGGCCGGAGTCGCCATCCAGGTCAACATCGGTCCCCACACCAGCCCGGAGACGTTCGTGTTTGCCGATAACCTCTGGTATTGCGAAGACCGCCCCCAGGCCAGCCGGCCCGACCTGCCGGCGGCCGAGACGGGCGGCGTGTACGGCATCGATCCACAGGTGGCCGACTTGGAGCAGAACCGGCTCCGTCCGCAGAACCCGCAGGCCGCTCAGTACGGCGCGTCGGCTTGGCCCGGGAGCCGGACCGGCAAAGACTAGTCTCGCGTGACGAAGGAACCGCATCCATGCAAGGCTATGGCAACGGACCGTCGACGAGCTTGGACCAGACGGCGGCCGGCAAGATCCAGACCGGATTTCGTCCCGAGGACGTAGGCCTGTCGCCGCCGGATCGCGAGGTCCTGCTCGGGTTGGCCGAGCGGGTTGCCGAGATTGCGGCCAGCGAATCGATGGCCGAAATCCGCCGCCGGTGGACCGCGCATAACGGCCTGCGCCGCGGACGTCCGCTGGTGTTCTGCGACCCGGAGAACGGCTGGAACGAGATCATCACCGAAGCCCAGATGGCCTGTTGCGGCAAGCTGGCCCGCCGCTGGGAAATGGACCTCCGCAAAGAGATCTTCTGGGCCGAACAGATGCGGGACGACAAGCCCGTCGAGCCGTTCTTCGAAGTGCCGTACACGGTTTCGCCCGACGACTGGGGATTGCGGGCCGAGTATCACAAGGCCGACGCGGCGGGCTCGTATGTCTGGGACGCGCCGATCCAGGACTACGAGCGGGACTTGCCGGGCTTGCACTCGCCGCAATTCGCCATCGATTGGGAAACGACGCACGGCTGCCTGGCCCTGGCCCGGGAGGTGTTCGGCGGCACGCTGGCCGTTCGGCTGAAGGGCACGTGGTGGTGGTCGCTGGGGCTGACCTGGCTGGCAGCGACCTTTCGCGGCCTGCAGAACATCTTGCTGGATTTCGTGGATCACCCTGACGGGCTGAAAGAACTGTTGGCGCGGCTGTCGCAGGGATACCTGGACAAGCTCGACTTCCTCGAACGCGAGGGATTGCTCAGCCTGAACAACGACGGCACCTACGTCGGTTCCGGCGGTTTCGGCTTCACGGACCAACTGCCCCAGCCGGACTTTGCCGGCCAAGTCCGCTGCGATGACCTGTGGGGATTTACGGAGAGCCAGGAGACCGTGAACGTCTCGCCGGAGATGTACGAAGAATTCGTGTTCGCGTACGAGAAACCGATCATGGATCGCTTCGGCTTGACCTGCTACGGCTGCTGCGAACCACTGCATACCCGCTGGCACGTCGTCCGGCGGCATCACGGCCTGCGGCGCGTGTCGTGTTCGCCGTGGGTCGATTTCGAGAAAATGGCCGCGTACCTGGGCGACCGGTACGTGTTCTCATTGAAGCCGAATCCGGCCGCCCTGGCCGTTCCGGACGTGGACACCGAAGCCATCCGCCGTGACCTGCGTGCGATGCTGGAAAAGACACGCGGCTGCGTTGTCGAGATCATCATGAAGGACAACCACACGCTGGCCCGGCGGCCCGAAAACGCCGTCCAGTGGTGCCGCATCGCCCGCGAGGAAGCCGAGAGAATCGCCGACTGAAACGATTCCCGAACGGCTGACCACTGACCACTGACAAATGACCACTGACCACTGACAAATGACCACTGACAAATGACAAAAAGGAACTGACCATGAAACTGGGTGTCGATTCCTATACATTGCGTAACTCCGGTCTGGATCCTGTGGGCGTCCTGCAGTTGGCCGGCGAACTGGGACTGGACGGCGTGTTGTTCGAGCTGTCGCCGTTCCAGTCGTTTCGGGATCCGGACTTGGAGCAGATTCGGACCACCGCAGCCGGGTTGGGCCTGTATGTCGAATTCGGCATGGGCTCGATCTTCCACAGCCATCCCATGGCGGACAAGGGGCGCCGTTTGCTGGCCGAGGCGGGCCACAGCCCCGATCTCACGGAAACGCAGACGGTGATTCGGCACTTGGAAGTCGCTCGCAAGATGGGCTCCCGCATCCTGCGTTGCGTGGCGGGCGATCTGTTCACGCGGGATGCGGGCTACGACATGGCTCAGTTGGCCGACGACGCAGTGGCCATTCTCCGCGAGGCGTGCCGGGCGGCCGAGGAGATGGGCCTGCAGATCGCCATGGAGAATCATGCCGACTTTACCGTCCGCGAACTGGCTTCGATCCTGGCCCGCGTCCACAGCCCCGCGTTCGGCTTTACGGTGGACACCGCCAACCTGGCGTTCGATATCGACGAACCGCTGCGGCTGACGCAGATCATGGCTCCGTACGCCCTGACGACGCATTTCAAGAACTACCGCGTGGTCCGCACGCCCACGGGGTTGGCGCTGGAGAATTGCGCGCTGGGCGACGGCGACATCGATCTGGTCGCGGTCGCCGAGATCCTGGCTCGACGCCATCCCGACTTGCACCTGAACATCGAGATCCACTCCCAGTTCGCCCCCTTCCCGCTGGATATTCTCAAGCCCGGCTACTGGGATCGGCATCCATCCCCGCCCGGCGACGGGTTGTCGTGGTATTTGGCCAAGTCCTGGACGCGAACCGAACCGCCGACACCGTCCGCCAATCTGGCCGACGGGGCCGAGTCGTGGCACGTCGAGCGGGAGCATCTGGAAGCCTCGATCGCGTGGGCCCGCCAGGCCTTGGGGCACCTGCTGGCGCGGTGATTTGTCATTCGTCATTCCTGAGAAGCCGTTACGAACATGGGGAGCACACAGATGGTCACGAGCAAAGTCGCCGCCGCCACGGGCAAACCGCTGCGCCTGGGGATGCTGGGCTGCGGGTTCATGGGCAAGTGCCACACCAACGCGTATCGCAAGATTCCGTACATCTATCCGACCTCCGGCGTGAAACCGCAGCTCTTGATCCTGTGCGACCAGAAATCCGACCTGGTCCAGCGCGAGGCGGCCCGCTACGGCTACGAGGAATGCTGTACCGACTGGCATGACGTCGTCACCGACCCGCGGATCGATGTGTTCGACAACTGCGGGCCGGACCCGGCGCACGTCGAGCCGTGCCTCGCCGCGCTCGAACAGGGCAAGCACGTGGTCTGCGAAAAGCCGATGGCGATCCGCGTCGAAGACGCGCGGCGGATGCGGGACGCGGCGGCCGGGGCGCGCGGCAAGGCGATGTGCACGTTCAACTATCGTTTCCTGCCCGCGGTCCGGCTGGCCAAGGACCTGATCGCCGACGGCCGCTTGGGAACCATCTACCACGTGCGCGTGCACTACCTGCAGATGGCCGGACACGATCCGAGCTTGCCGCCGGACAAGGTTTGGGCGTCCGGCTGGCCGCACTCCGGTTCCCTGCAGGGCATCGGCAGCCACGCCATTGACCAATGCCGCTATCTGGTGGACGAGATCGCCAGCGTCTCGGCCCTGGTTCGCGCCTTCCAGCCTCAGCGCGCCGTGCCCAGTGTCGGCTGCGGCCCCGAGGTGACCAGCGACGAGGGCACGGCGGCGTTGCTGGAGTTTCGCAACGGCGCGATCGGCGTGCTGGAATCGTCCGTGGTGGCCACGGGCCGCAAGAACTATCTGGCCTGGGAGATCAACGGCTCGCACGGCTCACTGAAATGGGATCTGGAGCACCCGAACAGCCTCTGGGCCTGCCTGACGGACGAGGGCGGCGCGAACCTGCTCGGCTTCCGCGAGATCTCCGTCACCGAAGCCTCGCATCCGTACGTGGGTCCGTGGTGGCCGCACGGGCACAACATCGGCTGGGAGCACGGCCATATTATCGAGAAGTTCCATTTCCTGGATGCCGTGGCGAACGACAAACCGCTCAGTCCCCACCAGGCCACATTCGAAGACGGCTATCGCGTCGCCGCGATCATCGACGCCATGCGCCGGTCCAGTCGCAGCGGCCAGCGCGTGGAGCTGGTGTTTTGATGACTTGACGTTTTGAAGTTGCCGTCCGTCGCGACACGGATTAGGATGAGGCCCCAAAATGGCTTGGAGGAGGCATGGGATGATCAAGTTGCTGGCGATTAGTGATACTTATATTCCTGCGGCCCTGATGCAACAGGGATTCGGGCCCTTGAGCGATTTGGGCGTGGCGGTCGAAGTCCGCTCGTGGGAGCACCCGACGCTGGTCGACCTCCAGCAGGCCAACCTGGCCATCGAGCAAGGCGGGCCGGATGCCGTCCCGTTGCCGGCGGAGTTGATCCGGGACGCGGGCGAGTTCGACATCCTCTGCGTGCAGTTCGCGCCGCTCAGTCGAGCGGTCATCCAATCGGCGAGCCGCTTGAAGGTGATCGGCGTGCTGCGCGGGGGCACGGAGAACGTGGCGGTGGACGTGGCCACCGCGCGCGGGATCAGCGTCCTGAACACGCCCGGCCGCAACGCCCGGGCCGTGGCCGAATGCACCCTGGGGCTGATCCTCAGCGAAGTTCGCAACATCGCCCGCGGGCACGCCGCCCTGAAAGCCGGCCGCTGGACCCGCGACTTCATCAACCGCGACGTGATCCCCGAGTTGAATGAAAAGACCGTGGGACTGGTCGGCTACGGCGCCGTGGCGCGACTGCTGGCCGGCTATCTGCATGCGATGGGCAGCCGGATCATCGCCTACGATCCGTTCGCCAGCGGCGAGACGGCTCCGGCGGAGATGGTGGATCTCGACACCCTGATGCGCGAGTCGGATGTCGTTTCCATCCACGCGCGGCTGTCGGCGGAAACGCAGCACCTGGTCGGCGAAAGCCAGCTGCGGCGGATGAAGCCGACCGCGGTCCTGGTGAATACCGCCCGTAGCGGCTTGGTCGACGAGCCGGCCCTGATCCGCGCCCTGCAAGAGCGGCGGATCATGGGGGCGGCCTTGGACGTGTTCGACGTCGAGCCGTTGCCGCCCGATCATCCGTTGGTGCAGCTGGACAACGTGACCCTTGTCCCGCACATTGCCGGCAGCACGCTGGACGCTTTTCGCGGCAGCCCGAAACTGCTGGCCGGCCACCTCCGTCGCCTGCTGCTCGGGCAGCAGCCGCTGCCGGTGATCAACGGCGTCCAGCCGCAACTCCGCGCCGCGGACGCCTGAACGGCTTGTGTCGCCTCGGCACTCGGATGTGGAGTCCCGTCCCTGATTGATCAACGACAGGACAATACGCTGGCCAACCGCTTGGCCGGCGTGCTTCTGGGCACGGCGGTGGGCGACTCCCTGGGGCTGCCCGCGGAGGGGCTGTCTCCGCGGCGTCGCCGACGTCTGCTGCCCGGCCCGTGGCGTCAGCGATTGCTGGCCGGGTGCGGCATGATCAGTGATGACACCGAGCACACGTTGCTGGTGGCTCAGTCGCTGCTCGCACACCCGGACGACGCGGCTGCCTTTGGCCGCAGCCTGGCGCGACATCTGCGCTGGTGGTTCCTGGCGTTGCCCGCGGGCGTCGGCCTGGCTACCGCCCGGGCCTGCCTCAAGCTGTGGCTGGGATTCCCGCCCGACCGCAGCGGCGTGTTCTCGGCCGGCAACGGGCCGGCGATGCGAAGTGCGATCCTCGGCGCCTACTTCTGCGCAGCCCCGGACTTGGTCGAACGTTACGTCACCGCCTCGACCCGCTTGACCCATACGGACCCTCGGGCACTGACGGGCGCGCTGGCCGTCGCCCGGCTGGCCGCCTGGGCCGTCCGGCACGATCCGGCGGAACTGCCCAGCGCCGAGTTCCTGGGGGATCTGCTGACGAAACTGGCTCCGGCAGATCAAGAATGGGCCGGGCTGGTCGACCTGATGCGGACGGCTTGGCAGAGCGAAGCCTCGGTTCCTGCCTTCGCCTCGTCCCTCGGGCTGGCTGACGGCGTCACGGGTTACGTCTACCACACGGTGCCGGTCGCCGTGTACGCGTGGCGGCGGCACTATGGCGACTTCCGCGCTGACGTGAAAGTTGCGTTGAGTCAAGGTCGCAGACGACGCCGGGCTGATCTCGCAGCGTCCTCGCGGTCAGCTTGGCTTCGTGTAGACCTTGACGAGCTTCACGACCAGCCGCAGGTTCGGCGCGGCTGGCGTGGGGCTATCCAGCTTGACGGGATTCGCTCCAGGGATCAGCGGCGGGAACGGATCCGCCAACCGGCCCGCGGCGGCCTCGCCGCCGTCCGCGTTGAGGACCTGCCACGTGGCCTGATCGCGGCAGACCAAGCGCTGGCCCGCAGCCAACCGGACGGGGAATCGCACCGCACGGTCCCCGATCGTCAGCGTCGGCGTGTCCAGGACGGCGGCCGCAGTCGCAGCACCGGCCGGTGCTCCTGCCGGATCGGGCGGCACGACGGCGATTTCTACTTCCAGCGACGGTAACGCCGCCTCCGCTCCCGGCCCCATGTCCGCCCGGCGGATGATCGTCCAAACGTTGTCGCGTCCGTCCAGCCGGGTCACGACCCGCGGGATCTCGTACTCGCGATCGAGCCGTTTCCAGTCGATCTCCGCCGCATCGCGGCCCTTGCCGAACGGCGGTCCCAAGGCGATCACGGTGACTTCGGCCCGCGCGCCGAGGCCTTGAGGGGGAACGCACTCGAACCCGAGCAAGTTCTGCCCGGCGGCCAGCGTCGGCAACTGGTCGACCGGCGGCTGGAAACGGCCGAGTAGCTCGCCCCGCTCGTCGTACAGCACGCCATCGTCCAGGCTCTCCAACTCCAGGTACTGCCCCGATTCCAGCTTGACCGGCAAGGTCACCTTCGTTCCGCCAAGTTCGAGTGTCGGGTTGACCAGTTCCGCGCGACGGGTCGGCAGCGAGTGGATCGGGCTGACGAGGATGTCGACTTCGCCCCCGGCCGGGATTTCGTTCAACAGCAAATTGACCTGTGAAATGTGCTGGCGATCCACCGCGTTGCGGTACACGGCATGGCTTCCGCCGCCGGCGTGGTAGGGCCAGACGTAGTCGGGCATCCGTTCCGCATCGCGTTCGCGGAGCAGCAGTTCGACATATCGCCAGCCGCTAAAATCCAGGTCGATGTAGTGGTCCGAGAGGCAGTCGTGATACTCGCGCGGCGAGCGGATCTGCACGTTCAACAGGGCGCCGCTGCCGTCGCCCTTGACCCACAAGCCCAGGGCCTCGCCGGGCAGCATGCTGAAGTACGGGTGCTGATAAGTCGTGCCGATCTGGGCCCAAGCACCGCGTCGGCTGCTGCCGCGGTTGGCCGCCTGAAAACGCAGGCTGCGCCCGCCCGCCTTGACATCCTCGGTTACCAGTTCCGTCCGCGCCGTCACGCCCGCCGCGGTGGTGCGGTTGTTCAGGGCTGCCAGATCGGCGAAATCGGCCAGCACGGCGGCCTGGGGGTCGTCATAGGGCGCGACGGCGTACAGGGCCTCCAGCCGCAACCGCAGCGGTTGAGCGGCGAAGGGATTCTCGACCGTCCAGCGCTCGGAGCCGCTGCCCAGCCCGCTGACACGGTGCTTGATCAACTGGGCCGGCGTCAGCTGCCACCGGCCGTCAGCGTTCAGCCGCAGCCGGAAATCTCGCCCCGGCTCGCCCACACGCTGCAGCGTGGCCGCGTCAAAGTAGCGGGCCAACCGCAGCCGCTCGTACCAGCCCAGGATCGTGAACTGCTCCTCCATCCGAGCATTCCAAGGTCGGCTGGCCACGCTCACGCCCTGGATCGACATCGGGCCGTCGATCGCCAGGTTCTTGGCGGCAAAGTACTCCAGTTCGTCAGGAAAGTGTCCCCGGGCAACGGAGGACGGGCCGCGGGGCGCCCACCAGCCCAATTGCGGCTCGAGTAGATCGCTCTGCCGGAACTGCGCAGCCAGCCGGATGTGAGCGTCGTGGAACTGCTTGACCGCCCACACGGGATGATCCCACGCGCCCAGCCGCGAATGAAACCACCAGCTGTTGTGGCCCCAGCAGCTGGCCTCGGTCACACCCCCGTGCAGTCGCTGGAAGATCTTCCAACGCATGGTGTCGATCCCGAACCGGCTGCCCATGCCCTCGGAGCCGTCAAAGTAGATCATCTCCATGCCGCACTCGTTGTAGACCCGAGCGATCTGCTCGGCCAACTCGTCCGCCAGCGGACTGGCCGGCTCGGGATAGAAAGCCAAGTACCGCTGCTGCAGGTAATCCACGGCCGCGCCCTCCGTGTGGCTGGCCGCCTGGGTCTGGAACGCGCCCCGCTCGCAATCCAGGAACGCATACGGCGGCTGCCGCGAGATGGCCGAGTAGCGGACCAGTTCGCCGCCGATGCGAAGCGCGTTGCCGTTGCCGGAGTAGCTCCAGATTACGTCGTGGTCCGGCCCGGGCGGCTCCTGGACGTAGATCGTCTTGTCCGCCGCCGCCAGCGGTTTTGCCAGGGTATAGCGATGGGAGGCGATCAGGTCCGGCGACGGGACGGGCGTGACCCACGGGTCGTTCGTGCTGATACACGCGGTCAGCGTATGGATGCCCGGCTTGAGCCCCGCCGCGCGGATCCGCTCCGCCGCCGCCTTCAGGTCGGCCAGGCCGTTGGGGAAATAGGCGGACCGCGGCTCGTAATGCCCCAGGCTGCTCCACCAGCCGTGCAGGTGAAGGTTCGTGAACCCGCCCCGCCGCGCCAGCTCGATCCAGGCATCCGTGTCCTTGGCGGCCAGGTCGGCAAACAAGTACGACCCGCGGGTTTCCTCCGCGCCCATCGCCCAGGGCCCGCCCGAGTGCGATTTCGGCACCGGCTCACGCTGGGCCATCGCGCGGAGCATCGGGATCAACTGTTCGCGCGGTCCGGCGGCCAGACCGATGCGGTGGCCCAGCAAGCCGTGCTCGACGCTGGTCGACGCGCGAAACCGCGGAGCCGGGCTGTGGAACGAGGTGTCGACCTCCAGGCCCAGGCTCCGCAGGCACACGCCCGAGGCGTCGTCCGATGCCAGGCCCGCCATGTTGCCCAAATACTGGTTCGGCGCCGGTGAAATCTGGAAGAACGTGAACCGCGCGGCATCCGGCACGTCCAGCGCCGCGGCCGTCACGGTGAAATAGTCGTCGTTCGCCTCGATCCGAATCGCGGCACTGCCGGCGCCGCCGGGAAACTGGGCGATCAACAACCCGTTTTCCTGGCGCAGACGCCGGGCCTGCAGACGCCGCCCCGAGGTCTGCTCGACGGCCAGCACGGGATGCGGCTCGGCCAACAGTTCGCGGCCACTGCCTTTCTCCTGCAAGGACAGGATCGTGCCGTTGTCCCCGACGACCAGCGTAGCCCCGCGGGTCTCGAATCGCGCCAGCTCCTGGCCCCGCTCCTGGGCCGGGCCGGCGTCCCGATACTCGGCGGCCTGCCGTCCGGCGGGCGCGGCCAGCGTCCGCACCTGGTCGGCGGACAAGGCCCGCCGGTAGAGCCGCACCTCGTCGATCAGTCCCTGATGACAGGCGGTGCCGGCCCAGCGGCCCACTTGAATGTCGCCGCGGTGCCCGACCGGAAAGTCCCAGGTGGCCGAGCCGACGGGTTCGCCGTTCACGTAGGTCGTGATCCGCGGCCGCTGGAACACGGCGGCCAGGTGGACCCATTGCTTCATGGGCAAGTCGCCCAGCAACGGCGCGGACGTTTCCGTCCAATCCTCGCCGGCGACTCCGTGCTGCTGCCCGGGGCGGCCCATGCGGAACGAACAGGTGCGATTGCTCACAAAGATCAGGAACCCGCCGGGGCTCCACGTGCCCCCGGTCAGGATGTTCGGATACTGGCCGGTCCCCTCCCAATACACCCAGGCCGACACGGTCAGCGCGTCGGCGCCGTCCAAGGCCGGCAGCGGTGGCAGCGTGACGTAGCTGTCCGAGCCGCTGAACCGCAGGGCGGTCCCGAACTCGCCCGTGACCCACGAGACCTGATGCAGTTCGGCTTCGCTGGCCGGATCGGCCGAGTTCACGGAGTAGCCGCCCGCCCCTTCGTCGAATCGCCACCAGCCCAACAGATCGGGCTCGGGTTCTGCGCCTCGCGTGTCTCCCGCCGCCCCGGCGAGCAAGCCGGCCAGGAAAACTGCAACGAACGAAAGCGTTCTCTTCATTTCGAGTCTCCTTTTCAAGCGGCACGCCCCTCGCAGCGTCCGTTGCCTGAGTCTACCGCCGCCTGCCGCCTGCGGCCAGACCCGATCCGTAACCCGGCCCGATCCGTGACCAGCCGGCCTGGAACGGTATCTTCTCCTCGCGACCGCGTCCATTACAATGGCGCCGGTCATCGATTCCGCGTCCAGCGTCAGCGAGGCACTACCATGACCGTTCGCCCTTGCCTGCGGCACGTTTTTCTCACGACCTGTCTCCTCCTGCTCGCCGACAGCGGTCTGGCGCTCGGGGCCTCCCCCGCGCCGCCTCGCCCGCTGGTGATCTTCGACACGGACATCGGCTCGGATTGCGACGATGCCGGAGCGTTGGCGGTCCTGCACGCGCTGGCGGACGCGGGCGAGGTGGAGATCCTGGGTGTGATCTTCAGCAGCGGGCGGAACCGTTACGGCGTAGGGACGTGCGACGCGATCAACACGTACTACGGGCGAGGCGACCTGCCGCTGGGCCAGTACCAGGGAACCGATGTAGGCGACCCGAGTGATTCCTACACCAGGCGAATTGCCACCGACACCAGGTTGTACGGGCACGATGTCGTCGACCAGGCTCCAGACCTGGTCGCCGTCTACCGGTCGCTGCTCGAGTCCCAGCCCGACCGGCGCGTGACGATTTGCACCGTCGGCCATCCGCACGGCCTGGTGCACCTGCTGCGCGATCCGCGGGGAGCGGCCTTGGTGCGGGCCAAGGTGGAACGTTGGGTGGCCATGGGGATGGGCGGCTGGAACTTTCAGGCGATGGGGATGTCCGCCTACTGCCAGGAACTGCTCGACAACTGGCCGACGCCGTTCTTCATCTCGCCCAGCGGCGAGCAGATCAAGACGGGACACCGCCTGCTGCCCCGGACGCCTGAGGCGAATCCGGTTCGCGAAGCGTACCGGCTGTGGGGCAACCGGACAGCGCTGACAGAAGGCCGGTCGAGTTGGGACCAGGTCGCGGTCCTGTTCGTGGCCCGACCGGCCCTGTTTCACGTCCAGTCCATCGGGCGAATCGAACGCCAGCCCGATGGCAAGGTGATCTGGAATGCCCAAGTGGACCACCCGAATCATCACCTCGTCACGCCCAATCCCTCCGCCGACGAGATGGCCGGAATCATCGAGGAATTGATGGCCAGAGGGCCTCGCCTAGGCCGCTAGCCCGGATCGCTCACGACCGCACGTTTGCTGGCGGCAAGGTCTCTTGTGTTGGGAGAAAGCGTTGCCAGCGCTGTCACCGTCCATGTCTGTTGTTACTTGCAGCTTCTTGATCGAATGTTCGATGCGCAGCCAGTCGAGGCGGTCACAACATGCGGCCTGATGCTGTTTCGTCGTGGCAAGAAGCTTCGCGGTAAGTACCTCTGGGGTGCATGGAAACAGGCCGTAAACGCCGTGGCTCAATACGCCTTTCGCGTCCGCCAAGGCCCGCGTCAGGCAGTCGATTTCGAGACCGTATTCGGCCCGGCACCGCTCCCATTCGTCGGCGGCCTGCGAGTTCTTGACCGGGTTGCGAGGTAGCTTGAAACTGGTTTTCATTGCCTGCCCCAACTCGTTCAACCACTGGCTCCACCCCTTCAATGCCTCCGGATTCAACCGGCCCTGCGGCGATTCCGTGAGCAGGCCGACCAGGTGCCCGCGACCGGTCGCGGGCACGCCGACCGACCTGCTGGCGGTCCGCGCGGAAAACGGCCGAGCGCCGGTCGAACTGAATCCTGCGGGCCTGAATGCTCAGCTGCACATCCGCCTGGCGGACGGTGCGTCGCGGTCCGTTGTCACCAGCGACGAGCGGCGGTCCTCGAGGACCGCCGCCGAGGGCTGGACCCGCCTGGACTTTGACGACTCCGCCTGGCCTGCCGCCCTAACGACCGCCCGTTACGGCGGCCCGCCCCGTGGCCGGCTATCCGCCGATCCTCCGGACCGTGCGCCGCAAGTTCGCGGGATCGGCGATCGGCTACGTGCCGGCGTCCCGGGCCGTCAATTTCCGGACGCTGCGGCCGCAGACCACGTATCGGCTGACGCTGCTCAACCCCGTCACCGGACAGCGTGCCGCCAGCGACGAGATCATCGCCAGTCCCGACGGCCAAACGCCGATTGCCGCGCCTCCGCACGGCCACGACTGGGCCGTGCTGCTGGAATGGTAATCCATGTACAGCTTGCCGACGTTGCGCGCTCGGGGCCGCACGGCAGTTGGCCCTAGACCGAACCGTCGACTTGTTGACGTTTCTGCGTGTACCGACGACGCCAGTGGGCAAAGCCGCCAGCACAGCCCAACAGCGAGATCAGGGCCAGGCTACCTGGCTCGGGCACGGCCGGCGCGTCGTTCATGCCGGCACCCATGAAATACAGGGGAAGAGAACTGCCGGTCAGATCGCTCAGCTTGGTCAAGGTACCGGTAGTGGTGTTGACGGTGTACAGCGCAGCACCGCCGGTAGCATGGGTGCCGGTGACGCCGTAGAGGGTTGTGCCGTCCGTCGCCAACGACATGTCGCTAAAGGCAGCATTGAGGCTCCCCACCGTGGTTTGAGCGTAGGTTCCCCACGCGATCGTCTTGAGCCGGCTGTTCCCGGTCGCGTACAGCACGTCGTTGAGAACGGCGAGCCTGCCTCCCGACGGCGCGCTGATGTTGGAAAACCCGATCCGCGGGACGTTCTGC
Organism: uncultured Planctomycetaceae bacterium; assembly: GCA_903927685.1. Next base: position 430 of record CAIYOB010001534.1, on the reverse strand, counting down.
GTCCACACCCCCGTGTCGGGATTCACGGTTCCGAAATTGTCGCTGTTCCACCAGTAGCCGAAGAGAGTATCGGTACTGGGGCGATAGGCCAGGCCGTACATGTTTGCCACGCTCTGATTGCTGCCGATAGCCACCGCCGTGCCTGTCGTGTCGACGCTGTACAGGCGACCGCCAGCCCACGAGTAGAACGTGCCGTCAGCGGCCGGAGCGAGATTCTCGAATGCCGTAGAACCGGAAATCGGAGATTTGATAACGGAGTACGTCCCCGTGGCGACATCGATCTGGCCGAGGATCGTGCCACCACCCAGGCCGATCGCGGAGTTACTGCCGATCGTGTAGATGATCGGACCGGCCTGCGTCGTATCCGCAAACATCAAGGGCGCGGCCAAGACAGCGCCCGCGAGTAAAATCCTACGTATCATCGAAGATG
>CAIYOB010001533.1 GCA_903927685.1 uncultured Planctomycetaceae bacterium | reverse complement strand
GCAACTGGCGTTCAATTCGGTCCACGAAGGCTCCCGCCAGGTCTACGTGATCGACGTCACGGGCCGGCCATGAGGAATCCCGAGGCCGAAAGAGCCCCATGGCGGCAAGCCGACAGACTCTTGGATCTTCCAACCACCGCGTCGTCCCTTGGTCGATGTTTTGGACGGCGTCACCGATGGCGTCACGTGGAGGAGTCGGCAGAGCGACCTCGCGAAACTGATCGAGTGGCAAAACCAAGGACGGATTTCCCGGAACTAGACGCGCGCGATGGCGGCGAAACCGGAGACTGACTTGCGGCAACTTCGGCACGATCAATCGCTGTAGGGGCGCTCACGAAGTTACGGCGGTTCGCACGCCCCAAAACCCGGGCCGGGGTATCGCTCGGACACCGCCCACGGTGTACCATCCTGTTAAAGAGAAAACGGGGGCCGGAAGCGCCCCGCTGCGTTCGCTTTTCTGAACTGGTACCCTATGCTCGCCCTAACGACAAAGAACCACCGTGCGGTGTGGCCGATTGCGGTCCTGGGGCTGGCCGCGGTCGGGGTGGTCGGCGGGATAGCGTGGCGGATCGACCGGGAGCTGCGCGAAGAGCTGCTCCGCAACGCGCTGACCGTGGCGCAGATCGTGGATGGCGAGCAGATCGAGGACCTGGCCTTTGCGGCAGGCGACCGTGCCCGGCCGGAATTCCAGGACCTGAACAGCGAACTGCGGGACCTGGCCGAGACGCTGCAAGCGAGTTGGGCGCCGACGAAAGACTACGTCAGCATCTACAGCATGAAACGGCGCAGCGGCGGCGTCTGCTTCGGGCCGGAGAGCATACCCGAGAGCGATCATCGAGCTTCCCCGCCCGGCACCGTGTACGAGCAACCGCCGCCCGAACTACTCGCGGTGTTCGACACGCAGCGGCCGGCGATCGTGGGACCGTTCGCCGATGAATACGGGGTTTTTGTCAGCGCGTTCGTGCCCCTGCCGGATACGGCCAGCGGCCCGGCGGAAACGGTGCTGGGGATCGATGTCGCCGCGGGCGGTTGGCTGCTGACGGTCTTGGCCAGGACCGCCCTGCCGGCAGGGCTGATGCTCGTGCTGCTGGCCTGCGCAGTAACGGCGGTCCGAGCGAGCCGGGCAGCCGACGGAGAGGGCGGCCTGGAGCCTCGCCGCCGTCGTCGCGTGGTTCGCACGACGACCGGTCTGGCCTTTCTGGCCGCGGGAGTTCTTGTCGGCTGGGCCGTGCACCGCGCCGACCAAGCGATGCGCGGCGAGTTGCTGCGGCATGGACGCTTGGTGGCAGGAGCGATCCCCGTCGAGCAGGTCAAGGCGCTGACCGGAACGAAGGCCGATTGGGGTTCGCCCGTCTTCACCAGTCTGCAGAAGTTGCTGGTCAGGGTCCGGCGTGTGGAAGGCTGTGCGTACGTCTATCTCATGGGGCGCCGGGCGAGCGAGACCACGCCGTCGGCTCGGGAGGTCTTTTTCTTTATGGACGTCCAGGACGAGGTGCAGGAGCTCACGCCTCCGTCACCTCCCGGCGAGCCCTATGCCGACGCGTCGGACGAGTTGATCGCCCTCTTCCGCGGCGGCCCGCCTTTGGTCGAGGGGCCGCTCGCCGATGACTGGGGGATCTGGGTCTCGGCGCTGGTTCCATTGACCGACCGGTCGGACGACCGGTCGTCCGGCCGGGTGCTGGCCGTGCTGGGCGTGGATCGGGACGCCAGCGACTGGTGGTGGACCGTTGCCGCTCGCGTGGCTGGCCCGGTCGGGACGCTGGCGGTGTTGCTG
>CAIYOB010001532.1 GCA_903927685.1 uncultured Planctomycetaceae bacterium | reverse complement strand
ATCTAGTGATCAGTCTTCGCGAGGGAATTTTTTTGCATCCCTCAGGCAGCTTGCGCGGATTCTGCCGGTTATCCCGCAAATATCTCGCCCACGCCCACTACCCAGGCGGGGTTCACTCCCGCTGGTCAACAAACCATTTCCAGTTCGCACGTGCACGCCCTTGTTCGCCAGTCAGCGCAACTTCGGCTTGCCAAGCCACATTGACAGGGCTCGAAGAAACACAAACGGCATGAGGACGATGAACACGCCCGCCAACAGTGCCGTCGAAATTAGTTGCCGCTCTAAGAGAACGGCACAGAGGATAGTCGTCGCAATTCCGACTGGGAATATCAACAGCAAGGCCACGAGCGATTGAGCGGCCGGGTACTGGTACCAGCGTAGCCGGACCTCTTCGGGAATCCCTGCGATGAGAGCTGCATACACGGCATCGAACCCCGCCGACGCTTTGGGCAGAATGGCGCGGCCAGCGGGAGTCACCACTTCCAGTACAGGCTCTTTGCGCCATCGGGTCCCGCTGCCTCCCATGTTCCAGCAAACTCCGCGCAGCTCCGAGATCCGGCAGGTGTATTTCGGATCCGTTCCCCACGAAAAGAACCGCTTGGGGAAGTGACAGTTGTCAAAGGTAACAGTGGCGGCATCCGGATCAATTGCCACCCGGCGCCAGTAAGACGAACCCGCCGCACCGTATTCCGCCGTGATCACACTGTCCTCCTCTGGCGAACGCAATTATCCCGCCGGGGCGTCCTAGCTCCAGCGGTGTTCTCTGGCCGGTTTGGTTGATAATGCCCGGCAGATAATGGAGTAGCCTACAGAAGTTCGGGCGGCAATTGCAAGGTTTTTCCCATTTTCTTCCGGCATTATCGGGATTTTATCGGAGGCGGATATTGCCGGGACGAGTCGATGCCCGGGAGCCCGCGGGAGGGAATTTTGGTGGCTGGCGTGGATTGCAGCCGGTTTCGGCTGGATAATACGGCTGACTTGCCTGCGGGCGACGCGGCGGAAGCGTCAGACGGAACGAGGGTTGCGCCGCTCGCGTCGGTCGTGCGCCGTCGCCGAAAGCCGCCGTCGGTGGCCGGAGAACACGGCTGGTGTGTCGAAGTACCGATGGTCGCGAGAAAAGGGAATCATGTTCTCTGGCCGGCACCGTCCAGAGAACACGGAGCAGGGGTGGGGCGAGCCGAGTACGCAAGGTGCGGACCAGTCCCGGGTTGCGGTTCGGATGTCCGCTTGAGCCGGGGACAACCCCGGCTGAGTGCGGCGGGAGAACACGGTTGGGGCGACAGCGCCGGGACCCGAGAGGCCAGGGGGCAGGAGCAGGTATGGGAAAGACGAAGACGTGACGTTCCCACGGGCAAGCCGTGGGCTTTGTCTTTGCCCGCTCAGCTGCCGGGGAGCAGCCTACGGATTGATCACGCCGCACGGGGACCGGACGTGCCCAGCAGCTCGGCGGTCGGGTCGTTCTTGTGGAAAGCTTGCCGCCGAGTTGCGTTCCTCAGCGACCGTCCGTAGCGTGCAGGCAGGCCAACCATTATGCTCTACCCCGAAGGCTGGCAAGCGTCGCATTGTGAAATCTCTCGCCGAATCATCACCACCATGAGCAGAAACAAGACACCGATTGTGGCCGCGGCCGAACGGGCTCGACCAGCCGCGTTGAAGACGTCCGCTTGGCTCGCAAGTCTGCTGGCCGTGCTTGCGTTCATGCCTCCGGTCGCCGCGGCGGCGGGGACGTTCGAGGCGACGGAACGCGGCTGCCTGTGGCGGCAAGGCGACGCCTACGTCCGCTTCGAGCGGGGCAAATGGTCCGCGGGGCTCGCGGGCCAAGCCGAGTTCAGCTGGCAGATGTTCTTTTGGCACGACGATTGGGTCTACGAAACGCTGCCCGGCGGCCAGGTACAGGCACAGCCGGCCCTCGAACCGGACGGCAGTCTGACGATGCGGGGCATCTTCTCGGCGCAGGCCGGTTCGCCGCCGGTCAAGTACGCCTATCGCATCTCGCCCGGCGCGGAATCGCTGCAAGTCCGCTGCGAACTGCAGAAGTCGGCGGCGCTGAAGCTGACCCGCGGCATCTGGCTGCACGTGGTCGGCAGCCGCGACAAACTCCAGGGCTCGGAACGGGTCTGGTTCGCCCCCGCGGCGTACGGCACCGTCTCGGCCGCACCGTCTGCGACCGCCGATCGCGTGTGGTTGGAACTGCACCAGGGCCGGAGCCTGTGCCTGGGCTTGCCCAGCTATCGCCTGGTCGAGAACGAGGGCGGCAAGCGGGCTCATGTGTTTCGCATCCAACTTCGCCCCGAGGATTTCGAGCCCGGCGAGACGGCGGTGCTGCAGTACACCATCTCGTTCGGCCAGATGCCGGACCGGTTTCCGGGGCAGATCGAGCCGGCCCGGGAACCGCTCGCCATCACCGCGGTGTCGCCCCAGACGGCGGCCGTCGGACAGTACGAGCCGCTGGAACTGCGGGTCGAGGCCGGGGCGACCTACGACAATCCGTTCGATCCCGACGACGTAAGACTGGACGCCGTGTTCACCTCGCCCTCCGGACGCCAGCGGACCGTGCCCGGCTTCTTCATGGTCGATTACCGGCCAGAGGTCGCGGACGGAGCGGAGGTGATGATTCCGCAACCCGAAAGCGGCTGGCGAGTCCGCTTCACGCCGCAGGAAATCGGTCTTCATCGCTGGCAACTGCGGCTCCGCGACCGCAGCGGCGAAGTCAGCGGCGGGGAGGGCTCGCTCGAATGCCGGCCCGGCCCGGGACGCGGTTTCGTCCGCACCAGCCAGGCGGACCCGCATTATCTGGCCTTTGACAACGGCGAGGGGTTCTTTGCCATCGGCCACAATCTGCCCATCTACCACACCACGGGACAGCGGGGCGACCAGGCGATGCGCAAGTTCGCCGCGGCCGGCGAGAACTTCAACCGCTGGTGGATGAGTTCGGCGGGGTTCGGAATCGAATGGACCGACCGGCTCGGCTGGTACCGGCAGGACGTCGCGGCGCGGATCGACCGGAGCCTGGAACTCGCGGCCGAGTTGGGACTGTACTACATGCTGTGCCTGGATACTCACCAGGATTTCCGCGAAACCGGTTGGGAACGCAATCCGTTCAACGCGAAGAACGGCGGACCGTGCGAGACGCCGCGGGATTGGTTCACTAACCAGGCCGCCAGACAATACTATCAGAAGCGTCTGCGGTACATCGTCGCCCGCTGGGGCTACAGCCCCCAGGTCCTGTGCTGGGAGTTCGGCAACGAGATGGAAGGCTGGGACGGCGCGAGCGACGAAGTCAAGTTCCCTTGGCACAAGGAGATGTCGGACCACTTGCGGGCCAGCGACCCGTTCGGGCACCTGATCACCACAAGCTTCTGGAGTAAGACCGGTCCGGAACAGTACTGGGACCTGCCGAACATCGACATCGTCCAGACGCACTGCTATACGAACGACGACGGCAACGTGGCAGAGGCCGTCCGTGGTTACTGCCTGCACCAGTGGGAGCGGTTTCCCAAGCCCCACATCTTCGGCGAGTTCGGCATCCGCAGCCACGCGAGCACGGCCGACAAGGACCCCCAGGGCTGGGCGATCCACAACTCGCTGTGGGCCGGGCTGACGAGTTTCGCCGCCGGTGGCCCGATGCCTTGGTGGCACGAAAACTACATCGAACCGCTGGACTTGTATTTCCACTTCACGTCGTTGCAGCGTTTCGCCGGGGATCTCCCGCTGGGAACGGTCCGCTGGACGAAGTTGGAGACCACGCCGCCGGCCTTTGTCGACAGCGGTCGCACGCCCGAGACTCGCGACGTGGTGATCCTGCCGGCGAGCCGCTGGGGAAAGCCGGAGCACGCGGAGTTCACGCTCCTCCGCGACGGCACGATCGCCGACCAGCGCCTGCCGCAGCAACTGCTCCACGGCCAGTCGCATCGCGATCTCAAGAGCCCGCCCACCTTTATCGTGACGTATCCGCAGCCGGGCAAATTCGCCGTCCGCGTCGGGCGAGTGTCCGCCGCGGGGCTGCTGAAGGTCTGGATCGACGGTGAACTGCAGCTCGAACGCGAACTGCCCTGCGGCGAGGGGCTGGGCAAGGCCAGCGCCTATCAGCCGCAGTGGAAGCTGTGGGAAACGACCTATGACGAGGACGTCGCCGTGGACGTCCCCGCGGGCACACACCGGATCCGCATCGAGAACGAGGGCCGCGATTGGGTGACGGTGAGCAGCTACCGATTCACCGGCTGCCAGGTGCTGGACAAGCCGAACGTGCTCGTCGCCGGCATGAAATGCGACCGACTGGGCGTCCTCTGGATTCAGAACCGCGACAGCACGTGGTATAACCATGCCCGGGACGCCGTGCCCGGCGTGGACGCGTTTCGCTTGCGCATCGAGGGCCTGCGGAACGGCTGGTTCGAGGTCGAGTGCTGGGAGACGTGGAAAGGCGAACGCGTGCGGACGGAACAGGTCGAGGTCCGCGACGGGCGGCTGACGCTGACGGTTCCGGACCTTGCGACTGACCGGGCCTGGAAGATCCAGGCGAAATCTGGAGGGGATTCATGAAACACACCTTCGCGGATGTTGGGCGAGCCGCCCTCGCGCCGGTGCTTGCGGTCGTCTGTGCGGCGGGCCTGTTGCCCCTGCGTGCGCTGGACCTCGCCGCCCCAGCCCGGGCCGGGGAACCGCAGATCGGCAGTTGGGGCGACCAGGGCGACGGGACCTACCGCAATCCGATCCTCAACGCCGACTATCCCGACGTCGACGTCGAACAGTTGGGCGACACGTACTACATGATCTCGTCCAAGCAGCACATGGCTCCGGGGATGGTCATCCTGGAATCCCGAGACATGGTCAACTGGCAGACCATCGGGCACGTGTGGCCGACGCTGTCTTGGGATCCGAAGTACAACTGGGACCGGATGGACGGCTACAAGTTCGGCGTCTGGGCCGGCGATCTGGCCTATCACGACGGGCGGTGGTATTGCTACCAGATCGACACGACCAACGGCCTGTACATGAGCAGCGCGGCCGAGATCCGCGGCCCGTGGACCGAACCGCATCTGATGCTGCGGAAGACCGGCTGGACCGACCCGGCGGTGATTTGGGACGACGACGCGAAGCAGGCGTACCTGGTCTGTAACTTCGGCCGCCTGGAGCCGAACAAGCCGGGCAATCATCTCCGCTTGTTCAAGATGAGCTGGGACGGCCGGGAGTTGTTGGACGAGGGCACGGTGATCCATGCCGGGTTGGGCGCCGAGGCGGCGAAGATCTATCGCGTCGACGGCCGCTGGTACATTTTCTTTGCCCAGTGGTTCCGCCCCGACCCACGGTGCCCGGATCATCCGGATGCCGACCGCGGCGACCGCAAGCAGCTGGTCTTGCGGTCCCAGACCGACAGCATCTACGGGCCGTACGATATGAAGGTGGTCTACGAGCGCGGCAACGGCGTGATCCGCAGTTGCAGCCAGGGGGCTTTGATGAAGGCCCCCGACGGCTCGTGGTGGTACACGCACCAGTTGATTCAGAACATCCCCGCCCCCTTCCAGGGCCGGCCACAAATGCTCCAGCCCGTCCAGTGGATCGACGGCTGGCCGCTGATCGGCCAGGACGTCGACGGCGACGGGATCGGCGAGCCGGTCTTGAGCCACGCCAAGCCGATCCGCTCGTTTCCGATCACCGCCCCGGCGACCGACGACGGCTTCGACACACCGCGGTTGGGTGCCCAGTGGGAATGGAACCACAACCCGCGCGACGACCATTGGACGTTGACCGAGCGGCCGGGCTGGCTGCGGCTGAAGGCATCGGTGCCCGTGGGACCGGGGGGATTCTGGGGCGCCTGCAATACGCTCAGCCAGCGGATCATGGGCACCGGCAATGGCGAGGCGACGGCTCGGTTCGATCTGGCCAACCTGCGCGCCGGCCAGCGTGCCGGATTCGCGCGTTTCGGCGGCAATTACCATTTGCTGGGTGTGCATGTCGAACGCGACGGCGTGCGGCGACTGTTCTTCGACGCCCACGGCCAGCGGACCAGCGGACCGGCGGTCACAGGCGACACGCTGTACGTCCGCACGGTGAACGAGGGCGACCAGGCACGCTTCGCCTGGAGCACCGACGACGCATCGTTCCACGACTTGGGCGGCACGTTCACCGTCAAGTTCGGCCAGTGGACCGGCGACCGGCTGGGCTTCTTCTGCTGGAACGACGACGAGCCGCAAGGCTCCCTCGATATCGACTGGTTCGAATACCGCTACGACGGCCCCAAAGCAGGCCGTCATGCCGACCCCCGTATGCCATCCTCTGAGAAGGAGACTGCACCATGACCCACGAAGCTCTTGGCGGACCCTTGGCATACCGGCGTGCTTCGCGCCGAGGTTTTCTAGCGGGCGCGGCGACGGTGATCGCGACGCCGCTGTTCGTTCCGGCCGCGGTGCTGGGCCGAGGCGGCCAGTTGCCGCCGAGCGAGCGGATCACGATCGGCATGCTCGGCGTGGGCAATCGGGGCAGCAGTTCCCTGCGGGCCATGGAGCCGCTGCCCGATCACCAGGTGGTCGCCATTGCCGACTGTCGCCGCGAACGGGCGTTGCTGGCCCAGGGACAGGTCCAGCGATTTTATGCCCAGCGGCTGGGCCGGGACAGCTACCGGGGCTGCGAGATCTACAACGACTTTCGCGACGTGCTGGCGCGGGACGACATCGATGCCATTTGGGGCTGCGTGCCCGATCACTGGCACGGCGTGGTCTACAGCCGCGCGATCGAGGCGGGCAAGGACCTGTACGGCGAGAAGCCGGTCACCCGCTGGATCGCGGACGGCATCCGGGTTCGCGACGCGGTGCGCCGCTATGGCTGCGTCTTCCAGACCGGCACCCAGCAGCGCAGCGATCCGAAATTCCGCCACGCGTGCGAACTGGCCCGCAACGGGTACCTGGGCAAGGTCCACACGATCTACGTCGGCGCACCGGGCGGCCGGTCCTATCCCGCCGTGCCGCCGTGCGAGCCGCCCGCGGGGTTCGATTACGACATGTGGAGCGGCCCCGCCCCGTACCTTCCATTCGACACACAGCGGTGCGAGTGGCTGGCGATGTACATGATCTCGCACTACTGCGCCGGGTTCATCACCAACTGGGGCGTCCATCACTTGGACATCGCCGGCTGGGGCTGCCCGGAGGTCTTTGACAAGCCGTTCGAGATTCGGGGCGCCGGCGTCCTGCCCAGCGAGGGCATGACCGACACGTGGATCTCGTGGCAGATGGAACTACAGTGGGCCAGCGGCCTGAAGATGAGCTACAGCAACAGCGACAACCCGAACAAGCAGGGCTGCAAGTTCGCCGGGGACGAGGGCTGGGTCCACGTCGACCGCAGCGGCATCTGGGCCGAACCGGCCTCGCTGTTGGAGGTCAAGCTGAGGGCCGCCGACCGTCCCTTGCATGCCAGCCCGGAGCATGGAAACCCCTACACGGCTCACACGGCCGATTTTTTCCGCAGCGTGCGGACGCGCCAGGACCCGGTCTCGCCGGTCGAGCAGGGCCACGCCGCCAGCACGCTCGGCAACGTCGCCGACATCGCCTTGCGCCTGGGACGCAAGGTGCAGTGGGATCCAACGCAGGAACGTTTTGTCGGCGACGACGAGGCCAATGCGATGCTGTCGCGCGCCGCACGCAGCCCGTGGACGACCTGAAGCGCCACGCTTGACCCTAAGGACACCCCTCATGCCATCCCCCAAACACCTCCTGTCCGTCGCGTTCCTCGCGGCGGCCGGACTAGCGGCCACCGTTTCTGTCTCTGCGGCGGAACCGCCCATTGAGGATGCCTGGAACGCCTTGCCCCGCTACGAACCCGGCCAGGATATGGCCGCCTTGCTGGCGATTGATCGAGCCGTGATCGAGGCGATGGCTTCGCCGCAGAGCCGCTCGGCGTGTGCGGCGCGGTTAGCTCAACTACTGGCCGGCGACGGCACCACGCCGGCGGCCTGCCAGTACATCTGCCTGCAGTTGCGGCAGATCGGCACGGCCGCCGAAGTCCCCTTGTTGGCGGAACTGTTGAGCAAGCCCGAAACGTCGGAGATCGCCCGCTATCCGCTCGAGACGATCCCCGGCCCCGAGGCGGCAGCGGCCTTGCGCGCGGCGCTGACCGGTCTGGACGGCCCGCGGCTGGTCGGCGTCCTGCAGTCCGTGGCCGCGCGCCGGGACGCCGCCGCGGTCCCAACGCTCCAGCGGCTGGCCGACTCGGCCGACGCGCAGGTCGCGGCCGCGGCGTTGTGGGCCTTGGGCAACGTGGCTGACGATTCGGCGGCCGCGTTTCTGACCGGTCGAGCGGACAAGGCCGGGATTCCCACGCCGCCGGGACTGGCCGTGCCCTTGCTCCGCTGCGCGCAGGTTCAAGTGGAAGCCGGCAAGACCGATGCGGCACAAGCGATCTACCGAATGCTGGGCCAGGCGGGCCAGCCGGCCGGCGTGCGGCGGGCGGCGCTCGAAGGTACGCTGCAGCTGGGAGGAGACCAGCGGACGGCGACCGTCCTGGCCTGGTTCTCCGACTCGGATGCGGACCGCCGCCGGATCGCGATGGGACATCTGCACACGCTGCCCGATGACCAGCTGGACCGGCTTCTCGCCCAGTTGCCCGATCTGCCCGATGCCAGCAAGTTGGCGGTGATGGAGTTGGCCGCCTCGCGGCGCGGCAAGCAGATGCTGCCCCTGGTCCTGTCGCTGATGCAGAGCGACAAGCTGGAATTGAAGCGAGCCGGCGTGCGCTGCCTGGGGATGGTCGGCGACGCCGCGGTGATCCCGCAACTCGTGGACCTGCTGGCCGCGGGCGGCGAGCTGACCGAAGCGGCCCAGGACGCACTGCTCAATCTCCCGCGCGACGAAGTTACCGCGGCGTTGCTCGAGGCCCTGGGCCACCGCCCGGCGATCCGCGTGCCCGTGATCGGGGTGCTGGTCAAGCTCAAGTGCTACGACGCGATCGATCCGCTGGTCGAGATTGCGTCGCAGACCGATCCGGCCGTGTACGGGCCGGCCCTGGACGGGCTGCGAGGCATTGCGGACCCGGACAAGACCGATATCCCGCGGCTGGTCAAGTTGCTGTTGCGGACCGAACCGGGCCGGCATCGCGATGAAGTCGAGCGGACGATTCTGATCGTCTGCGACCAGCTGCCCGCCGACGCCAACCGGTCGGAACTGGTGCGGGCCGCTCTGGCCCGAGCCGATCGTTCCCAGACGCCGACCTACCTCCCGCTGTTGGGCCGGCTGGGCGGAGCCTCGTCGCTGGAGTTCATCCAATCGGCCTTGAACAGCGCCGACCCGGCCGTCCAGGAGGCGGCGGTCCGAGCCCTGTGCAACTGGCCGAATGCCGACGTGGCCGGCAAGCTGCAGGAGCTGGCGACCCGGTCGGAAAACCGGAGCTTCCGCGTGTGGGCCCTGCGCGCGTACATTCGCGTGGTCACCCTTCCCAACGAGCGGCCGGAAGCGGAGACGTTGGCCATGCTCCAACAAGCGCTGAAGCTGGCCGACGGCGTGGACGAAAAGCGGCTGGTGATCGAGCGAGCCTCGACGATTCGCCTGCTGGAGACCGTCACCTGGATCGCCCCGTTTCTGGACGATCCGGAGTTGTGCCAGGCGGCGTGCGGGGCCCTGGTCGAATTGGCGCACCACCGCTTCCTCCGCCAGCCGAACATGGACCGCTTTGGCCCGATCCTGGACAAGGTGGCCCAGCTCACCCGCGACCCGACCGTGGCCGAACGGGCCAAGCGGTATCGACTCGGACTGTGAGCGGGAGTCCAACAACACAACGTGAGAGCAGAAAGAGAGCACCTCATGCGGCGTCTGGCTTGGTTCGGCCTCGTTCTTACCCTCTCTTTGCCGGTGGTCGCGACTGCGCAAAACACCGCTCACCTCTGGCCGGAGGGACTTCAACGCGTCCGTCAACAGGCCGCGGCTTGGCCGCTGGTCGACGACGGCAAGCCGGTGGCCGACATCGTCCTCTTGGGCGCGGCCCAGGACGAGTTGGTCCGTAACGCGGCAGATTGGCTGAACGGATTCCTGCATCGCACCACGGGCGCCTCGCTGCCGGTGGGCGGCGAGGAGTTGCTGGCGGCAGGCAAGCGTCACATTGTCGCCGTGGTCGGCCAGCACCAGGCCCTGGCGGACTGGGCCCAGGCGGGACGGCTGGAATTCCCGGACCAGGTCGGCGACCAAGGGTTCGTGCTCCAGCGGCTGGCGGATCCGCAGGTCGGCGAGGTGCTGATCTGTTGGTCGCCGGCGGCACTGGGCTGCCGCTACGGGCTGATCGAGCTGTTGCGCGAGCTGGACCAGGCGGGGCGTTCCGCCTCCGTTTCGATCTCGCGCATCGTCGAGCGCCCGCAGTTCCCCCTGCGGATCTGCTACGTCAATTTCGCCGAGCACATGCAGAACGCTTTCAATCCCAACGTGCTGTTCGACGTGCCCGCCAACCGCTGGACGCTCGCCGACTGGGAGCGATTCATCGACATGGTCTCGGCCTTCCGCTACAACGTGTTCGAGTTCTGGCTGGTGCCTTCTCTGTTCTCGCCCGAGGCCCTCCAGGACGGCAAGATGCAGCGGCAGTTCGCCGAGACGATGAGCCAGACGATCGCCTACGCGAAACGCCGCGGCGTGGCGGTCCACCCGATCCAAGCGGTCAACACGGTCGGCTTCGACTGGCACTACCACTGTCCGCGTGTGCCCCGGGAGCACGACGAACTGGTCGCCCTCTGGGATCACTGGTCGCAGGCCTTGCGCGACTGTCCGTCCATGGGCTTCTTTCCGGGCGATCCGGGCGGCTGTACGAAGAACGGTTGCACGGCCGAAACGTTCGTCGATCTGTGCCTGGAGTTGAGCCAGGTGGTCCGCAAGAACAATCCCCAGATGCGGATCGAGGTAGGCACGTGGGGCGAGCCGTTCGCCGGCTGGGGCGTGCCGCTGTGGACGGGCACGCCGGACCGGGCCGAGCGGTCGATGAAGTACCTGCTGGCCAAGCTGCCCGAGTTTCCGCCGGAAACGTTCACCAGCATCAACCTCGGTTTCAGCCCCGACTGTCATCCCACGCACGGCGGCGATGGGCGCCCGTTTGCCCGCGAGGCGGCCCAACAGGTCCCCGTGCTGACGTGGGACTACAGCGTCACCGAAGGCGAAGGCACGGTCTCGCCGCGGTGCCGGGCGAGGCGGATCTTCGCCCGGCGGAACGAGGAACTGGCCGTCGGCTGCTACTCGGGCGGCATCTGCTATACCATGGCCCCCCAGCTTCAGGCTCTGAACATCTTCTGCTGTGGCGAGGCGTGGTGGAACCCGGCGCGCGGGCCCGACGCCGCGCTGACCGATTTCGGCCGCTTGGTCTTCGGCCGGGAGTTGGCCGAGATCGGGCCGCTGTTGGAAGAGTTCGAGGTCGTGCCCGACTGGGGGTACTATCCGCCGTTCCCGTATTCGCCTCAGCGACTGGACCAGGCCATGGCACGCTTGCTTCCGCTGCTCGAGCAGGTCGATGCACAGGTCGAGAGCCGCTTGCCGCTGGCCAAGCCGTTGGCCGATTACCGCCGCACGCTCGCCGATTTCGCGATCCTGTTTCAGAGTCTGGCCCGCGTCGCGGTCGGCGTGGATGAACTGACCGCCGCGGCCCAGGCCTCCGGCCGCTTGCCGCCCGGGCACGAAGGCCCGGTCTCGCTGGCGCAGGCCGAAGAACTGCTGGCCGGCGTCGAAGATTTCCCCCAGCGGGCCGCGCTGACGGCGTTGACTCAGGAACTCCGCAAGCGGGATGTCCACGGCCTGATGAAGCGGTACTGGGACATGGTCTACCGCGTCTACGATTCGATTCCGCACCCCGTCGATCCGCGGGCCCAGGGGGCGACCAGTGCCCTGTTCAACCGGTTCCATTGCCGGCTGGCCGTGGTCCAGCCCGCGACGCCGATCCAGGCTCCGCTGCAGGCGACCGGCAAGCCGTTCGTCCTGCTGCAACTGGGTCAGCCGGCGGTGGCGCCCGGCTGGAGACTCAGCGGCTGGACCCTGCACGGCGACGAGTTGGGCGAGCCCTGGAGTGCGAGCTTCGAGGCCCCCGGCATCCTGGCCCGCGACGATTTCGCCGATCCCGGCTACCGCTGGCTAGTTATACGGCTGTGCGAGGGCCCCCAGGGCGGCGGCAAGACGATCGCCATCAACGGCCAGGTTATCGGCCGTTTCGTTCGCACCGGTCCGCCGGTCAGCGAGAAACGCGAATGGTGGGTGACCCGTTGCTATCCGATCCCCCCAGGCGTGCTCAAGAACGGCCCGATCGAGATCCGCTTCACGGAACCAGGCATCGCGATCGGCGCGGTCGCCTTGTCCGCCGAACGGATCGCGGACAGCGATGATGCAAGCACCGACCCGTGAGACGACCGACTGGAAGGCTTTGCACGCAGGGCCGCGCCGGTCACGGTGTGGCACGGCTCACTCGCACACCGTCGAAAAGCCCGGCCTTGGCAATTGGCGAT
>CAIYOB010001531.1 GCA_903927685.1 uncultured Planctomycetaceae bacterium | reverse complement strand
CCGCGGTAATGGTCCGTGCTGTTGACGTAAATCGTGACGAGCTTGGCAGCGTTTTCGATTTTCATTTGTCCTCCTTCCGCGGTTGTCCCGGTCACCAGCGAGTCGCCCCCGATTATCGCCGTGGAAACACCAGTCCCGTCACCAGGACGGCCAGGTAGACCGCGGCAAATCCGACCAGCACGCTGCCCACGACGTTCAGCAGGGCCACAGCAAATTCCCCGTCGCGGACCAATTTGAACGTCTCCCACTCGAACGTCGAAAAGGTGGTGAAACCGCCGCAAAACCCGGTGCCAACCAGCAGGTACCAAGCCTGGTGGGAGGGCGGCAAGCGTTCGAGGACGACCACCGCGGCCACCCCCAGAACGAAAGAGCCCAGGGCGTTGACGGCGAACGTGCCTAACGGGAAGCCCCGCGCCCAGGCCAGTTCGTTCAGCCACCGGCTCAGCCAGTACCGGGCATGGGTCCCCAGGGCGCCGCCCAGGGTCAGGGCCACGAACTTGTTGGTCAGGACCGCCGCCAGCCAGAAGCCGACCATTTCCAAGGACTTGGGCACGCGCACCTCCCGCTACGATTCCCTGCTCCAGTGACCTTCCGCGGCCCACGCCGCAGCGTCCACCGCCAGCGGCCCCAGCCGGCCGGTATTGATCGTCAAGTGGTACTCCAACGGATCCGCCCAAGCGGCGCCGAACGCCCCGGCGCAGAAATTCCGCCGCCGTGCATCGCTGTGAGCGATCAACTTCCGCGCCACTTCCTCGCGAACCCAATGGTACTCCATCACCCGCCGCACGCGAGTCGCCATGGCCGCCGTCAGATGCACGTGGAATGCGGTCGGATGGTCGCGGAGGAACCAGCAGCCCCCGCGTCCGACCAACAGGACGTCACCGCGCTCGGCCCGTTCCCAAGTCAGTTGCTGGAGGACTTGAAGATACCGCTGCTGGAGGCTGCCGGGCCAGAGTCGCTGCACGATGCCGGGCGGCCGCTCGTCGATCTTGTCCAGTTCGGCGGCGGGCACCCCCAAGCGCAGGGCCTGTTGGTCCAGCATTTCACGGTCGCAGACCTGCAGCCCCAGTCGCTCGGCCAGGGGCGGCGCGAAGCCCTGCTCGCCGGCGCCCAGCTCGCGCGACAAGGTCAGGACCCGCGGGCTCACTGGCCCCTGGCCGGCGCCCACCGCTGGCGAGTCGGCCGCGGCGCCCGTGCGGATCAGCGCCACGACCGTGTCCGCCACCGCCGGCAGCGGCATTCGTCCCGTATTGATCACCAGGTCGTACTGTGCCGGTTGATTCGCCGCCGAGCCGAAAAAGTAGCAGGCGAACCGGCCCCGCGTCCGCTCGATGTCCGCGCAACGGGCCCCGGCGACTTCGGGCGACCAGCCTTCCCGGCCGGCCATGCGGGCAGCCCGCCAGGCGGGAGGTGCAACCAGCCGCAGATGCAGACAACCGGGGAGTTCGCCCAGCAGGTGCCGGGCGCCGCGGCCCACGAGAATCACCCGCCCGCGATCGGCGGCCTGCCGGGCGGCCTGGCGGAGCCCGTCCAGGTACTGCTGATGCGGCGGCTGTAATCGAAACCGCTCGGCCAGCGTGATCGCCTGTTCGTCCCATCGCTCGAGTTCCGCGTCCGGCACGTGCTCGATCTCCGCCGCCTGATGCAGCCATTCCCGGTCGAGCAATTCCCAGCCCAGCGTCCGGGCCAGTGCGCGAGCCAGTTCAGCGCCCCCGGCGCCGCATTCCCGGCTGATCGTGATCACGTGCATCGGACAGACTCCGCGCTGCTCCTCGCGGTAACTCGGCTGTGACTTCACTTCTCCATCTGGTCCAGCCCGATGCGGAGCTTGCGGAGTTGGGCCTTGACCAACTGGACGCGGGTCCGGACGCCGGTGTTCTCCGCCTGCATCTTGCGGATTTGCAGCATCGACATGCTCTGCTTCTGCTGCTCTCGCCTCCGGGCCAGATTCTCCCACTGCGACACGCACTGGTCAAACGAGCTGGACACGCGCGTGACGGCTCGGACCGCCTGGTCCAAGTGGCCCATGTCGAACTCCTTCCGGGCCGCATGGACTTCCGACGCGACATTTCCCGTTTCGACAACGACCCGTTCCTCTTGCGTGAGCCGGACCCGCTGAATCAGCTGTTCCACTTGCGAGAACAGGGCGGCGTCCACCGGCGCATTCGGCCGCTCGCCGGACTTTTCGGGGGCAGGATTTTGACTGGTCATGGTGCCCTATTCTACCACGTGCGCATCGCCGCGGTAGCCGCCAGCCACGGCTCTCGCTGTTGGTCTTTCCGTGCGCAGAGGCCAGGTTAACCACGGATCGAACGGATTTCACGGATGTTGTCCGACTCGCTCCCTGGTGTCGTTTGCCCTCCTTGCCTGCGAGGCTTGTCGGGCATGCTGGGACGAGCAGGATTACGATTGGTGTTCATTGTTTGGTTACGCGAAGGTCGTCAGGCGATGTCTCCTGCGATCTTGAGTCGCTGCCGAGTATGTGCCATTGGGTCGGACGTACGTCGAACACACGTTGCGCATGGCGAATGATGGTCGACAGGTCGCAAAAGAACCCGACTCGGTGCTCGCGAATGTCGGCATGCGGAACGAACGTCTGATCACAAACAAGATACAAGTAAAAGCCGGACTCGGGAAGAAAGCGATACGCCTTGAGGCCCGTCGCCAGCAACTCGTTCGGTCCCAGACGGGCGTCGGACTTGTTTCCCGCTTCGAACCGTGCCTCAGCGGCCGGAGATCGTGAGTGAGAGCGAAAATCGTCCAGCAAGTGAAAGAAAATGTCGAGGCCCTGAGCGTCCGAGCGCTGCGCTTGGGCGATGACGTGAGGATAGTCGCCCGCGTATTCGGACCAACGACCGTCCGCCAAGGGTTTGGTAATCCTCAGCCGCCGCGCCACCCAATCACCGAACATCCCGAAGTTTGGCGTAGCCGGTCGAAGAGTGATCGCTCGCTCGCGGAACACCTGGTCCAGGTAGTCACGGAGCGCGAACACCGAACGCCCGCGGAGGTACTGATCCGGATCGCGACGGATCACGTCCAACACCTCGAAGATGGTGACCGCATCCGGAGCAGCCATGTACATCGCGTAACATCGGTTTCAGAGGAGAACTTTCCGACACAATGTGCGAAAAGCGGAAGATTTTCCTGGGTAATACGCTTTAGTCGGACATCTCTCCGAGGTAATGCCAGAATCCCGGACTGGTGCCAGGCTAGCACGCTTGCGTCCCTGTGGCAAGCTTTCCATCACGCCTTTCCGCTACAGGGTATCGTAACAGCCAGCTGGCGGCTTGTGTATCTTGGTGCCCGGCGGTCGCACGTTCGAAGCTGAAGTACCGCGGTTTCGCGATACCGCGTGCCGGACTGGAAGGCTTCGTCGTGTCGGCGAACTTCGGCAATTGACCCGACGTGACTCGGGGATGAGGTGTTTATCAAGGGGAATAGATCGCCCTAAACCGAACCCGCTTGTCCGAAAATGGGCGACGCGGAATCTCGCTTGCTGGTGGGCATATGAAAACACCTCCCATACTGCGCGGCTTGTGCCGGATGTCCGCGTGCCTGCAATACGTCGTGCGTCGTCCGTCCGACGCCCTGGGGCTTT
>CAIYOB010001530.1 GCA_903927685.1 uncultured Planctomycetaceae bacterium | reverse complement strand
GGTCAGGTGTCAGGGGGCAGGTGACAGGTGACAGGTGTCAGGAGGCAGGTGACACGGGGCCTGGGCCAGTTGGGGACGAACCAATGACCAGGGACCAGGGGCGCATGACCGAGGACGGTATCGACTTGCTGACCGTGGTGATGCACGAGTTGGGGCATCTGCTGGGCTTGGAACATCGCGACGATCCGGACAACCTGATGGCCCCCGTGCTAGGCACCGGCGTGCGTCGTTCCGCCTCGCGTCCCATGTCCGATGCACCTAATCTCGCCCTTAATCTCGCTCTTCCTCTTTCGAATTCCCTCCACACCGTTCTCCCGTCGTCGGCACGTCGCCCTGAAGCCGGAGCCGCACGCGGGCCGGCGCCGTCAGGGGACGACGTAGATCGCGCGCTTGGGGAATGGGCGGGAGAGGCCGAGAGGGAAACGAGGCAGCCGCGGTTGCTGCGGCGGAGCCGAATGCAGCGGTTGGAACGTGAGCTGGACGCCTGGTTCGCGGAATTGGCAGCGACTTAGGACCAGCGAGTCCCTGCCGGTCGGTTGGTCGTGCGCGCGCGCCGCCGGCCGTGCGTCTCCGCGTCCCGGTTCTATTCGATGCCGCGCCAGCGGCGCCAGACCTGCAGGTAGCGGGCGGGGGACTGCGTGAGACTCTCGGAGGCCACGTCAATGACCCGTTGCGTGCCTTCGTCGATCCGCTCACCGGTCAGCAGGCCCAGGAGGAGCGAGACCTCGTCCGCTGGCAGGTCCAGACGCGGCAGGCGGAACTGATGCCAACCGCCGCGCTCGGTGCGCAGCACCAGGCTGCGGTCGTCTTCCGTGAACCACAGCCCGCCGGGAGACGGTTTGACGGGCAGGGAGATCTCTGCGCCCAGCGGATCGCCCGTGTCGGCGTCGTACAGTTTCAGGGAACCGCTGCTCAGCCAAACCGCCACACGCCGGCCGTCCCGGCTGAGATCGGCGGCGGGAATCTCCTGTGTGTGCTGCATGGCGGGATGGACCGCGTTTCCGCTGGCGGTGTCCCAAACCTGCACAGCACTGCCGGCCGTGACAGTCAGCCGGCGCCGGCCGTCCCGGCTGAAGCGGGTGATCGCCGGGCCGCCGGTTGACGGCCCCGTTGCCTGCGGCTGGGCGCCGGATTCGCGACGCTGCCATTCCGCGGTGCTGATGAAGTCCTCCGGGCAGGGTTCGAGTGCCGCGTCCGCTTTTGGCAGCTCCCAGATCCGCACCGTGTTGTCCCTGCTGACGGCCAGGATCGAGCGGCCGTCTCCGCTGCAAGCCAGGTGCGTGGTCCGCCCCAGGGGGCCGAACGCAATCGCCACCGCCGTGACAGTCCGCAAGTCCCAGACGAACAGCCGGCCGTGGCCCATGATCGTGGCCAGCAACCGTCCGTCGCCGCTGAGACAAAGGGCCTTGGCGGGATAGACGGGCGGGATCTGGATGGGCTGAGCCGTGCCGGCGGCGTCGCGGAAGCACGCGGCCAGGCGTTGGTCGGCCCCCAGCACCGCCACGCGCGAAGCCGAGTCGCTCAAGGACCACGCCCGAACGGCGGCCGGAAAGGCCCATTGCCGGACGAGTGTGCCGCCTGCGGATTCGCGAAGTTCGAGCCGGTTGGCGCCGGCCATCACGAAATAGGCTCCGTTGCCGGAGAAACGCGGACCGGCGAGGACCGGCCCGCCGGCGGCGGATGAACCTGCGGCCGTCGGCGGCGGCAGCGGAGCGCACATAGGTTGGCCCGTGCCGGGGTCCCAGAGCCGGGCGTGGCCGTCGTCGGTCACGCTCAACAGGGACTTCCCGCCGGGGTGAAAATCCAAGTCGGCCAGCGGCGTCCCGCAGTCGAGCTCGAACAGGACGGTGGAGCCCGTCGCCGGCGGCCAGCCACGGATCCGCCCGTCCGCCGCACCGGTGGCCAGGATTTGGCCGTCGGGGCCAAAGGCCGCGCAGCGCACGTCCGCGGGATGCGTCCACGGTCCACCCGCCGCGGCGCCGTCTTCCGCCTGCCACAGCCGGACGGTGCGATCCGAACTGAAGGTCGCAAACCGGCCGCCCGCGGCGTCCGCCGCGACCAACTGGATCGCGGCGGCGTGCTGCCAGATCGCCCGCCGTTCGCCGCGGTACGGGTCCCACAGTTCCGCCGCGCCGTCCGGGCGGAGCAGGACCACGCGGCGGAAGCCGGGACTCCAGACGGCGTCGCTGGGCGGCTGATCGCTCACGCCGAATCCGACCAGTGGCGGGTAGCGGGTCAGCTGGACCGCCAGCCGCAGGCGGTGCTGGTCCTCGGCCCGTGTGGCCAGGATATCGTTCCGCCAGGCGTGTTCGTACCAGAGCAGCGCATGGACCGATTCCCGGTCGCGCCAATGGGTATTGCCCACCAGCAAGTTGCTGCTGACCAACCGCGCGGCGCTTTCCCGCTCGGCCGCTTCGGCTCGTGCTTTGGCCGCCTCGGCTTGCAGCCGGGCCTGGTGCTCGGCAACTGCCAGGGCGGCGGTTTCGCGTTCGGCCCGGTACAACCACGCGGCGGCGACGGTCGAAACGGCGCCCAGCAGGGACAGCAAGCAGAAGACCAGCGCGAGCATCCCGGCAATCGCCGGGTTTCGCCGCCGCCAGCGGGCCAACCGCTCCCACCGACTGGCCGGCCGGGCGAGGATCGTCTCGTGACGGAGAAACCGCCCCAGCTCGTCCGCCAGGTGTTGGGCCGTCGCATAACGCCGGGCGGCGTCTTTTTCCAGGCATTTCAGGCAGATGGTTTCCAGGTCGCGCGGCACGTCGGCCTGCAGCCGCCGCGGCGGCGTGGGCTCGTCCTGCAGCACGGCCTGACAGATGCCGACGACGGACAGTCCTGCAAACGGCGCGCAGCCGCTGAGCAGTTCGTACAGCACGGCGCCCAGGCCGTAGACATCCGTCGCCGGCCCGATTCCGTCCCCTTCGCCGCGGACCTGTTCGGGGGCCATGTACGGGGCACTACCGGCCGCCGTGCCCGACTGCGTCAGATGCAACTCGGCCTCGCTCCAACGCGCGAGCCCAAAGTCGGCGATCTTGGGAAAGGCCCCGGGCGGGAGCGAAACCCCGCTGGCCGACGGTTCTTCGCCCCCAGAGCCCCCCTCCTGCTCCGTCAGCAGTACGTTGGCCGGTTTGAGATCGCGATGGATGATCCCCTGGGCGTGGGCGGCTTGCACGGCCAGCGCCAGCCGGCGGACGAGTTGCGCGCTCTCCCGAGGCGCGTAGCGGCGCTGCCGGGCGGCCTCCGCGAGCGTGCCACCGTCCAGGTACTCCATCGCCAGGTAAGGCACTTGGTCGACAACGCCGACGTCGTAGACGCGGACGATGTGGGGATGCTGCAAGCGGGCCAGCGTCTGGGCTTCGATCCGAAACCGGGTGAGCTGTTCGGGCGAGGCGAACCGGCCGGCCACCAGCGTCTTGATCGCCACCGGGCGGTTGAAGCCGATGTGCCGGGTCAGGTAGACCACACCCATCCCGCCACGGCCCAGCAGCTTGATGACTTGATAACCCGGGATGAAGGGCAAATCCCCCTGGCTCGGCGGCGGCTGTTCCCAGCGGTCGCGACGCTCTGGCGAAGCCGTGGTGCTTGGCCCGCCGGGCGAGCCGTCCGGCGTCCAGTCCCGCGCGGCCTCGCGGATGCAATCCAGCAGTGGATCGCTCGGGGCAGGCGGTTGCAGGCGGGTCCGGCACGCGGAGCAGGTTTCCAGATGCTGCTCGATGCTGTCGATCGCAGCCAGCGGCAGCTCGCCCGCCAGGAATCTGTCGAGCAACACCGGATCAGGATGAGCATCGTCCATTTGCTTACCGCGTTCTTGGGAGCCCTAATCTCTCACTTAATCTCTTGCTGCCGCCTTGGAGCACGCGGGGGAGTGGATTAAATGAAAGATTAGGGGAAAGACCAGGCGAGAGATTAGGTGAAAGATTAGGGTGATAGACGAGGGAAACACGCTCACTCCAAGAGTTCTGCCACCTTTTGCCGCAAGCGGGCCATCACGCGGGCCTTGGCGCCGTAGACAGCGACCGGAGTCATGTGCAACGCGGTTGCCACGGCGTCCACCGTGCAGTCCTCCAAGACCAACATCTGGAATGCGCGGACCGTTTGTGCCGAGACTTCGCCGGCGATCATTTCCAAGCTTCGCCGGACGACGAAGCGATTGTGCTCCCGGTCCCACTGTTGCGACAGATCGCTGCGCGGGTCCTCCAATTCGTCCGCCATGCCCGTCAGGTTCACGGTGACCCGGCCCTGCGGGCGTCCCTTGCCCAACCGCCAAAACGTGTGCGCCCGGCGGGCCGTCAAGGTCCGCAGCCAAGCGCGGAACGAGCCCGCGGAGCCGCGATGCTCGAAGCCCCCCAGGCCCTTCAGAACCAGGGCCAGCACCTCTTGCGTCAAGTCGTCGACTTCTTGCGGCAGGACCCCGAACCGCCGCAGCCAACCGCTCAACAACGGTTGGTAAATGGCCACCAAATCGCGCCAGGCCGCCTCGTCGCCCTGCCGGGCGCGCACCAGCAGGGTCGGGGAAGTGTCCCCCGGAGACCGCAGATCGCGGTGGGCGGCGCTGGCGACGGACATGCACGGCAATCCTCGGCGGCGACAGTGGCTAACAACACTCACTTTTTATCCGATTATCCAGGGCGGGTCAAGTTTTCACAAAACTCGGCTGCACCGAATCGAAAAGTCGCTTCAGCTAGCGTTTTACTGGTTGTACTGAGTCTTGCGCGGATCGTTTTCGGGAGTCTTGATGATGACGTTTTGGCGGCAGAAGGCGAAGAACAACAGTGTGCGAACGCCCCGGACTGGCAAACGCCAGAATGTGGCGGCTCGGCGTCGGCGAGCTCTGATGATCGAGCCATTGGACGGGCGGCTGTTGTTGGCCGGCGTCTCGGGACGCGTCTGGGACGATCTGGATGCGGACGGGATCCAGGACGCGACCGAGCCGGCCGTGGCGGGGGCGGTGGCCGAGGTCTTCCGGTCGACGGACGCGACCATCGGGAATGCCGACGACGCCTCGCAAGGCGTGGCGATCACCGATGCCAGCGGCAATTACTCATTCAACACCCTGACGAACGGCGTGAACTACTATCTCGCGTTTCGTCCGCCCACGGGCCATGCCTTCACGACGCAGGACCAGGGCGGCAACGATGCGCTGGACAGCGACCCGTCGCCGACGACCGGGCGCACGAGCATGTTCACGCTGGCGGCAGGCGAGGATCGCACGGGCCTGGACGCCGGGCTGACGGGCGCGGCGCCGTGGTTTGGGTTCGCGGCCGTGGCGGGCAGTGCCGCCAACGGGGAAGTCGGCTCCGGGGTGGCTGCCGATGCCGCCGGAAACGTCTACACGACCGGTTACTTCAGGGGCACGGTCGACTTTGATCCGGGTCCGGGAACGTATAACCTGACCAGCGCCGGCTTGGACGACGTGTTTGTGGCCAAGCACTCGGCGGCGGGAGCGCTGGTTTGGGCGCGACGCCTCGGCGGGACCGGAGCGGACGCGGGCGTAGCCATCGCGCTGGATGGCAGCGGCAATATCCTCACAACGGGGATGTTCAGCGACACGGCGGACTTCAATCCGGGGACGGCCACGAACAATCTGACCAGTGTTGGCGGCAACGACGTCTTCGTATCCAAGCTGGATGCCAACGGCAACTACGTTTGGGCCAAGGGCATGGGTGGAACGTCCAACGACGGCGGCAACGCCATCGCCGTCGACGGCAGTGGGAACGTCCTCACTGCGGGTAATTTCCGCGGCACGGTGGACTTCGATCCTGGCGCCGGAACCGCGAACCTGGCCAGTGCCGGCGTTTCGGATGTTTTTGTTTCCAAGCTGGATGCGAGCGGCAACTACGTTTGGGCCAAGGCGATGGGCGGAACCGGGGCGGACTCCGTCGCCGCGATCGCCTTGGACGGCAGCGGGAATGTTCACACGACGGGGAAGTTCGAAGGGACGGCGGACTTCAATCCGGGGACGGGAACGAGCAACCTCGCCAGCGCCGGTGGCGCCGACGTCTTCGTCTCCAAGTTAGACAGCTCGGGCACCTACGCCTGGGCAAAGTCTCTTAGGGGGGCCACGGGCGATGATTCCAGCAACGGCATCGCCGTCGACGGCAGCGGGAACGTCTACACCACGGGGGCTTTCGCTGGTACGGTAGATTTTGATCCGGGCGCAGGCGCGGCGAATCTGACCAGCGCCGGGGTCTATGATGCCTTCGTTGCCAAGCTGAACAGCACGGGCGCCTACGTCTGGGCGAAGGCGTGGGGCGGGACCAACACGGACTCTGGCGAAGGCATTGCGGTCGACAGCAGCGGGGCGGCGTACACGGCCGGAACCTTCTCGTCCGCCACCGCCGACTTCGACCCAGGCCCCGCAACGTTTACGTTGACGAACGCGACCGGCGGCGATCAGCAGTTCGTCTCGAAGTTGGACGACGCCGGCAACCTCTTGTGGGCCCGCTCGACGGGCGCGACGGTATCCAGTCAACCCCACGCGATCACGACGGACGCCAGCGGGAACGTCTATACCACGGGCGAGTTTACCGGGACGGTCGACTTCGATCCCAAGGCCGGCGTGTTCAACTTGTCCGGCCCGGGCAGCGGGGATTACTTTGTTTCCAAGTTCCAGGACCCGCGCAGCCCGACGGACATCGTCGTGAACGGGAACGCGATCGTCGAGCACCAGGCCGGCGGAGCGTTCGTCGGTTGGCTGTCGGCGACCGACCCCGATCCGGGCGAATCGGTCACTTACAGCCTGGCGTCCGGCAGCGGCGCGGACGACAACGGATCGTACACGGTGTCGGGCAACCAGTTGCGGACGGCGGCGACCTTCGACGCCGCCACCAAGAGCACGCACAGCATCCGTCTGCGGGCCACGGACCTGGACGGGCGGTGGTTCGACGAGGTGTTCACGGTCACGGTGCTGCCGGAGAACAGCGGCGCCCAAGTCGGCGATCAGGTGTGGTTCGACTTCGACCGCAATGGCGTGCTGGACGCCGGGGAGCCGGGCGTCGCAAACCGGCTGGTCTCGCTGTACTACTCGCCGGACGCGACCGTCGGCAATGCGGACGATATCTTCGTGGGGCAAACGGCGACGGATGCCACGGGGCATTACGGGTTCAGCCGCCTGACGCCGGCCGCGGGTTACTACCTGATCTTCGAAGCCAAGTCCGGGAGCACCTGGACGGCGCAGGACGCCGGGTCGGACGACAACCAGGACAGCGACGTCGATGCCAGCGGCGCGACGGCCCTGTTCGGCTTGTCCAGCGGGCAGACGGACGCCAGCCGGGATGCGGGACTGATGACGGCCAGCGTGGCGGGCCGGGTGTGGAACGACCTGAACGCCGACGGAATTCAGGATCCCGGCGAGCCGGGCATGGCCGGAGCGGTGGCCGAAGTGTTCAAGTCGACCGACGCAACCATCGGAAACGCCGACGACGTCTCGCAAGGGTTGGCGATCCCGGATGCGAACGGCGATTACTTGTTCACCGGCCTGACGAACGGTGTGAACTACTATCTCGCGATTCGCCCGCCTGCCGGCCATGCCTTCACGGCGCAGGACCAAGGCGGCGACGACACGCGGGACAGCGACCCGTTGCCGACCGCCGGGCGCACGAGCCTGTTCACGCTGGCGGCGTACGAGAACCGGACGCACGTCGATGCCGGGCTGACGGGCGCGGCGCCGTGGTTCGGCTTCGCGGCGCTGGCCGGCGGGACCAATGCCGACGAAGGGCTGGCCATCACCACGGACGCGGCCGGCAACGTCTATACAACGGGTTCCTTCGGGGGCACGGCCGACTTTGATCCGGGGCCGGGAACCTATAACCTCACCAGCGCCGGCGGGACGGACGCGTTTGTGGCCAAGTACTCGGCGGCGGGAGCGCTGATTTGGACGCGACGGCTGGGCGGGACCGGCGATGACGCGGGCAACGCCATCGCCGTGGACGGCAGCGGGAATGTGCTCACGGCGGGAACTTTCAACGGCACGGCAGACTTTGATCCGGGGACGGCCACAAACAATCTAGTCAGCGCCGGCAGCAGCGACATTTTCGTATCCAAGCTGGATGCCGACGGCAACTACGTTTGGGCCAAGGGCATGGGCGGAACGCAGGCGGATGCAGGCAGCGCCATCGCCGTCGACGGCACCGGGAACGTGCTCACGACAGGCAGTTTCCGCAGCACGGCGGACTTCGATCCAGGCGCGGGCACTGTGAACCTGACCACGGCGGGCGTTGAGGACGTATTTGTTTCCAAGCTCGATGCCGACGGCAACTACGTTTGGGCCAAGGGCATGGGCGGAACGCAGGCGGATGCAGGCAGCGCCATCGCCGTCGACGGCAGCGGAAGTGTGCTCACGACGGGGAGTTTCGAGAACACGGCGGACTTCAATCCGGGGACGGCCACGAACGCCTTGACCAGTGTTGGTGGCAAGGACATTTTCGTGACCAAGCTGGATGCCAGCGGCAACTATGTTTGGGCCAAGGGCCTGGGCGGAACTGCGGGGGACGCGGGCCACGGGATCGCGGTGGACGGCAGCGGCAACGTCCACACCACCGGGTCATTTCAAAACACGGCGGACTTCGATCCGGGGACCGGTACGAGCAACCTGACCAGCGCTGGGAACGAGGACGTGTTCATTTCCAAGCTGGACGCCGGCGGGAACTACCTTTGGGCGCGCGCGATGGGCGGCGGTGGCTCGGACGTGGCGCACGGGATTGCGGTAGACGGCGCCGGCGGAGTGTACACGACCGGGGAGTTTCAGTCCGCCACCGCCGACTTTGATCCGGGGGCTGGGACGTTCACGTTGTCCAACACCTTTACACAAACGGCCTTCGTCTCCAAGTTGGACGCCGCGGGCAACTTCGCTTGGGCCCGGGCGTCGTACGGGAGTTCCGGCAGTACCAGCAACGCCGTCACGACCGACGCCAACGGGTACGTCTACACCACGGGGACAACTGGCGGGACGCGCGACTACGATCCCAAGGCGGGCGAGTTCAATCTGACGGCCAAAGACAACAAGGACGCCCTGGTCTACAAGTTCCTTGACGCGCGCAGCCCGACCGACATCGCGTTGGGGCCGGCCGTGGTCGTCGAGCACCAGTCGGCCGGCGCGCTGGTGGGGTTGCTGTCGGCGACGGACCCTGATTCGGGCGAGTCGTTCGCCTTCACCCTGGCATCCGGGAGCGGAGCCGCGGACAACGCTTCCTTCACGTTGTCCGGCAACCAATTGCGGACGGCGGCGGCGTTCGATGCCGCGACAAAGAGCACGTACAGCATCCGCGTGCGGGCCACGGATTTGGACGGCCGGTGGTTGGAAGAGGTCTTCATCGTCACCGTGCTGCCGGAGAGCAGCGGCGCCCAGGTCGGCGATCGCGTCTGGACCGACTATGACGGCAATGGGCAGCAGGATCCCGGCGAGCCGGGCGTGGCGAACGTGCTGGTCTCGTTGTACTACTCGCCGGACGCGACGATCGGCAACGCGGACGATATCCAGCTTGCCCAGACGCGGTCGGATGCCAGTGGGCATTATGCTTTCACCCGTTTGACGCCGACCGCGGGGTACTATGCGACGTACGACGGCAAGATCGGCTACACCTGGACGGCACAGGACGCGGTGGCCGACGACGGTCTGGATAGTGACGTCGACGCCAGCGGGACGACGCCCTTGTTCAGCTTGTCCACCGGGCAGAACGCGGCTAACTGGGACGCGGGGCTGGTGCCCACCGGTCCGTGGTTCGGGTCCGCCGCCAGTGCCGGCGGTGCGGACATCGACGCGGGGAATGCCGTGGCAACCGATGCCGCGGGGAACGTCTACGTGGCCGGGTTCCTCCGCAGCACGGCTGACTTGGACTTGGGGCCGGGGGTCTCTAACATCACCAGCACCGGGACGGCCGTCGCGTTTGTGGCCAAATACGCGGCCGACGGGGCGCTGGTCTGGGCGCGGTCGATGAGCGGCACCGCCGACGTCAGCGTCAATGCGATCGCGGTGGATAGCAGCGGGAACGTGTATACCACCGGGCCCTTCCAAGGCACGGTGGATTTCAATCCGGGCGCCGGGGTGAGCAATCTGACCGAACTCGGCGGCGGCGATGTCTTTGTTTCTAAGCTCGACAGTGCGGGCAATTTCGTCTGGGCGAAGGCGATGGGCGGAACCCTCTCGGACTGGAGCTACGGCATCGCGGTGGACAGCAGTGGGAACGTCTACACCACGGGGCAGTTCTCCGGCACGGTGGACTTCAATCCCGGGACGGTCACGAACAACCTGACCAGCGCCGGCGGCGCCGATGTCTTCGTGTCCAAGTTGAACAGCTCGGGCGCCTATGTCTGGGCCAAGGCGCTGGGCGGGACCGGCTCGGACCGGAGCTACGGCATTGCGGTCGACAGCAGCGGGAACGTCTTTACGACGGGCATTTTTGCCGGCACGGCGGACTTCGATCCGGGGACGGGCGCGGCGAATCTGACGAGCGTCGGCGGCAACGACGCGTTCGTGTCCAAGCTCACCAGCGCGGGCGCGTATGGCTGGGCGAAGGCGCTGGGCGGGACCGGGTCGGACGCGGGCAACGCCATCGCCTTGGACGGCAGCGGAAACGTCTATACCTCGGGGTATTTCGCCGATACGGTGGACTTCGATCCGGGAACGGGCACGTACAACCTCACGAGCGCTGGCGGCTTGGACGCGTTCGTATCCAAGCTGACAGGCGCCGGCGCCTATGCCTGGGCCCAGGCGCTGGGCGGAACCGGCGATGACGTGGGGCGTGCGGTCGTGCTGGATAGCAGCGGAAACGTCTATACCGCCGGCGGTTTCTCGGACACGGCCGACTTCGATCCGGGGGAAGACGCATACAATCTGACGAGCGTGGGCGGCTATGACATTTTCGCCGCCAAACTGACCAACGCGGGCAGTTTCGTAACGGCCTATGCGCAGGGCGGAACACTCGACGACAGCGCGAATGGCGTTGCGGTGGATAGCTCGGGCCGGATTAGCACGACGGGGTACGTCTCGAGCGCAACGGCGGACATGGACCCGGGCGCCGGCGCGTACGCGGTGGCGAGCAACGGCAATTGGGACTTGTTCGTGGCCCGGCTGTCTGCCGACGCCGTGCCGGTGGCGGCGGCCGGCGGTCCGTATGCTTCGTCCGAAAGCGGGCCGGGCGTGGTCCTGGACGCCTCGGGCTCCAGCGACGCCGACCAGGCGAACTCAACGTTGACCTACCAATGGGACTTCGATGCCGACGGCATCTTCGGCGAAACGGGAGCGGCCGCGGCCCGCGGCAACGAAGTGGGCTTGAATCCCACGGTGAACGTCGCGGGGCTGGATGGACCGGGCACGATTACTTTTCCGCTGCACGTCACGGACAGTGCCGGCATTACCAGCGGCGCGAGCGCCATCGTCGACCTGGAGAACATGGTCCCGGCGGCCACGATCGGGAACAACGGGCCGGTGGACGAAGGCGGTTCGGCCACCGTCAGCTTGACCGACCCCAGCGATCCGTCCACCGCCGATACGGCCGCGGGCTTCCACTACAGCTTCGCGACCAGCGAGGCGGAGTTGGCGTTCAGCTACGAGTACGCCACCGACGGGGCGAGCAAGAGCTTCTCGTTCACCGACAGCGGCCCCATGACGATCTACGGGCGGATCTTCGACAAGGACGACGGCTATACGGACTACAGCACGACCGTGACGGTTCGCAACGTGGCGCCGTCGGCGACGATCGGCAACACCGGGCCGGTCAACGGCGTGACGCCGGCCACGGTCAGCTTCACGGACCCCAGCGATCCGTCCGACGACGACCTGGCGGCCGGCTTCCGCTACAGCTTTGCAGTCAGTCCGGCCGCCCTGGCGGCGACGTACGCGGCGGCAAGCGACGAGAGCAGCCGCGACTTTTCCCTGGCGGGCGATGGCCCGCACGTCGTGTATGGACGGATTTTCGACAAGGACGACGGGCACCGCGACTACAGCACGGTCGTCACGGTGGATACGACGGCCCCGGCCCCGCCCACCGTCACGGCGATTGCGACGGACAGCGGCGCGGCCGACGGTATCACCAACGACACGACGCTGTGGCTCTACGGCACGGCGGAAGCCAACAGCACGGTGGAAGTGTTCCGCGACGGCACGAGCCTGGGAACGACCACAGCCGACGGCAATGGCGATTGGAGCTTTGACGACACGGGATCGACGTTGGATGACGGGAGCACGTATGCCTACACGGCCGTCGCCACGGACGGCGTAGGGAACGCGGGCGAGCCGTCGGCCGCGTTCCACGTGACCAGCGACACGACGCCGCCGACGGTGACCGTGACGGGCCTGACGACCAACGACACGACGCCGACCATTACCGGGACGATCAGCGACGGGACGCTGCAGGTGTCGGTCCACGGCCAGACGTACACGGCCGGGGACGGGAACTTGTCGGTCAGCGGCAACGACTGGACGCTGACGATTCCCGCGGGCGACGCGTTGCCGGAGGGCACGTATCCGGTGACCGCCGCGGCGACCGATCTCGCGGGCAACACCGGCACGGACGGGACGACCGACGAATTGGTGATCGACTTGACCCCGCCGACCGTGCAGTCGATCGACCGGACGACGCCGGTCGGGCCGGCGACGAACGCGTCCAGCGTGGTGTACACCGTCACCTTCCGCGAGCCGGTGACGGGTGTGGACGCCGGCGATTTCGCTTTGGCCCTGTCGGGCGTGACCGCGACGGCGCTGGTCGAGGTCGCGGGCAGCGGGGCCGCGTACACCGTGACCGTCAACGGGATCAGCGGAAGCGGCACGTTGCGACTGGACTTGGCAGACGACGATTCGATACAGGACGTGGCCGGCAATCTCTTGGGCGGGCCAGGCGCCGGCAACGGCGATTTTGCCGGGCAGGCGTATACGCTGGACCAGACGCCGCCGGCCGTCCAGTCGATCGTCCGCACGACTCCGGCCGATGCGCTGACCAACGCCGCGACCGTCGAGTACACCGTGACGTTCACCAAAGCGGTCACGGGCGTGGACGCCGGCGATTTCGCCTTGGCCTTGTCCGGCGTGACGGCCGTGACGCCGGTGCTGGTGGCCGGCAGCGGCGCGACATACACGGTGACGGTCAACGGGATCAGCGGACAGGGGACGCTGCGGCTGAACTTGACGGACGACGATTCGATCCGGGACACGCTCGGCAACCGGTTGGGCGGCGACGGGACGGGCAACGGAAACTTCACGGGGCCGACGTACACGATCGACCGGGTCCCGCCGCACGTGACGGCGATTGGGCGCACGACGCCCGCCGGCCCGAACACCAACGCGGCGAGCGTCGTGTACACGGTGACGTTCAGCGAGCCGGTAACGGGCGTGGACGCCGCCGACTTTGCGTTGGCCCTGTCGGGCGTGACGGCCACGACGCCGGTCGTGGTGGCGGGCAGCGGCGCGACGTACACCGTAACGGTCAACGGGCTCGACGGAGACGGGACGCTGGGGCTGAATCTGACGGACGACGACTCGATTCAGGACGCGGCGGGCAACGTGCTGGGCGGCGCGGGGGCCGGGAACGGGAATTTCACCGGGCAGCAGTACACGGTGGATCGGGCCCCGCCGACGGTCCAGTCGATCAGCCGGACGACGCCGCCGGGACCGGACACGACGGCCGGGAGCGTGACCTACACGGTGACGTTCAACGAGCCGGTGACGGGTGTGGACGCCGCCGATTTTGCGTTGGCCCTGTCGAGTTTGACGGCCACGACGCCGGTCGTGGTGGCGGGCAGCGGCGCGACGTACTCGGTGACGATCAACGGGCTCAACGGCTTGGGCACGCTGGGGCTGAACCTGGTGGACGACGATTCCATCGCGGACGCCAGCGGCAATCCGCTGGGCGGCGCCGGGGCCGGCAACGGGGATTCCACGGGCCCGACGTACAACGTGGACCACAGCATGCCGGACGTACGGTCCATCGTTCGCACGAACCCGGCCGAAGCGCTCACCAACGCGGCGAGCGTGGTCTACACCGTGACCTTCACCAAGG
>CAIYOB010001529.1 GCA_903927685.1 uncultured Planctomycetaceae bacterium | reverse complement strand
GGGATTGTCGTCCTGCCCCAGCATCTTGACGTACCCGCCCAACGGCAGAATGCCGATGCCGTATTCCGTCTCGCCGCGGCGGAACTTCAGCAGCGCCGCAGGCAGCGGTCCGATCGGAATGTCAAAGCCGACATAGAACTTCTCGACCTTGACGCCGCACGCTTTGGCCGCCAGGAAGTGGCCCAGCTCGTGGACGAAAATCACCAGTCCCAGCCCGGCTGCGACGGACAGAATCATCCACAGCATGCCCAACGTCTCGCTGGACACGGCAATCAAACACCAATCCACTTTGTCATCTCCTTCCTGGCCCAGGCATCCAGTCCCCACAGTTGCTGGAGCGAGGGGCTCGGGTCGTAATTGTGTACGTCGAGGACGGCGCGGCAAGCGGGCACCATGTCCGTGAAACGGATTCGGCCCTGCAAGAACCCGGCCACCGCCGCTTCGTTGGCCGCGTTCAGCACCGCGCCGGCCGTGCCGCCGCGCCGGGCAACCTCGTGCCCCACGCCGACGGCCGGAAACCGTTCGAGATCCGGCGGGAAGAAATCCAGGGAGAACACCCGCCCGAAATCCAACTTGGCCGCGGGACTGTTCCACCGCTCAGGATAACTGAGTGCGTACTGGATCGGCAGCTTCATGTCCGGCGGTCCCAACTCGGCGATCACCGCCCCGTCGCGGAACTCGACCAGCGAATGCACGATCGACTGGGGATGCACCACCACATCGATCTGGTCCGGCGCCAGATCGAACAGCCACCGCGCCTCGATGATCTCCAGCGCCTTGTTCATCATCGTTGCCGAATCGATCGTGATCTTGCGGCCCATGTCCCAGGTGGGATGAGCCAGCGCCTCGTCGACAGTCACGTTCTGCAACTGCTCGCGAGTATGTTGCCGGAATGGCCCGCCACTGGCCGTCAGAATGATGCGTTTCAACTCGTCCCGCCGTCCCGCCTGCAGCGATTGAAATACGGCGCTGTGCTCGCTGTCCACGGGCAGAATGGTCGCGCCCCGTTCAGCCGCCATCCGCATGACCAACGGCCCGGCCATGACCAGCGTTTCTTTATTGGCCAAGGCCAAGGTCTTGCCAGCCTGGACCGCCGCCCAAGCGCCGGCCAAGCCGGCACTGCCTACGATCGAGGCGACCACCACGTCCACTTCGGCTGCCGCCGCCATCCGCTCCATGCCCTCCGGTCCCAGCAGCAGTTCGGTTTCCCTGGGCAGCCCGCTCCAGTCGAACTGGCGGCCGCTGTCCGCATCCGTCACCGCCACCCAGCGCGGGCGCGCGCGCTGCGCCTGTTCCAACAGCCGCTGGCAGCTGCGGTTGGCCGACAACCCGAGCACGCACAGCCGACCAGCGGATGCCGCGGCAACCTCCAGCGTACTGCTGCCGATACTGCCGGTCGAACCGAGAACGACGATGTTTCGCGGCGGACGGTTCATGGAAAAAAGATGCCCTACGGACGCGGGATAATCGGCCGTCGCTGGTTGCCGAGCGGCAATGGATTGGGAAAAATACTGGATGGCTGCAATAATGCCTCTGGCAGGACCGTGCCCGTCAGGTATCGTGGATAGGCACGGCCGTTGGTGCAAGTTGCATGGACATATAGAGTTTCGTCAATCATGGGATTCTATTGCCCCATCCGTCGATAAGCAACCCGAATTACCACGAGTCCCTCGATGAATGACAGCAGTGGCAACCCCCGTCGCCCCTTGGACCCGAAGAGCCCCTCCGGCGGCCAGAACCTGATCTGGTACCTGATCCCGCTGGCGGCGGCCGTGTTCATTGCCTCCATGTTCTTTGTCAATACGGCGACCCTCGACATATCGTACTACGATTTTCTGCGATTGATCGAGGCGAGCCGGCTGGACGAGCAGGGAAAGCCTGTCAGCAAAACGCCTTACGTCATTGTCAAGACGGCCGCCGGCGAAGGACGCGTCCGCTTGACCCGGTACAGCAAACTGCGGGACTTGCAGAACGGCCTGCAAACCGTCAGCGGCTTGGTGGACGCCGAAGACATGGGAGAGGTGTCGGCTCAAGCGACCGACGCGGTCCCCCCCCCCGCCACGGCGAGCAACAAAGTTCGCGCGGGGATGCTGTTCCGTACGGTTAAGCCAGCCTCCAGCGAGGCCGAACAGCAGTTGCTGCGGAAGCTCGAAGAATATCACTTGCCGTACAGCAACGAGCCGGGGCCCAGCGCCTGGCGGTCCTACCTGCCGCTGCTGATGATCACGACGCTGTTCGTCGTGCTGTTCCTGTTCATGGTGCGGCGGCTGAGCGGGGCCGGCTCGCCCATGTCGTTTGGCCGCAGCCGGGGCAAGCTGTATGCTCAGGAAGACATCGACATCACGTTCGACGACGTGGCTGGTATCGACGAAGCCGTCGAGGAGGTCCGGGAAGTCGTCGACTTCCTGAAATCGGCGGACAAGTACCAGCGCCTGGGGGGAAGGATTCCCAAGGGCGTCCTGTTGGTCGGACCGCCGGGAACCGGCAAGACACTGTTGGCCAAAGCGATCGCGGGCGAGGCGGGCGTGCCGTTCTTCAGCCTGTCCGGCAGCGATTTCGTCGAGATGTTCGTGGGTGTCGGGGCCGCGCGCGTGCGGGATTTGTTCCAACAAGCCGAAGCCAAAGCCCCGTGCATCATCTTCATCGATGAAATGGACGCCTTAGGCAAGAGCCGCATGGGCAGCGTCGTGGGTGGCCATGACGAGCGCGAGCAGACGCTGAACGCGCTGCTGGTCGAAATGGACGGCTTTGACTCGAAAGCCAGTGTGATCGTGATCTCCGCGACCAACCGGCCCGAAACGCTGGACCAGGCACTGCTGCGGCCCGGCCGCTTCGACCGGCAGGTCCTGGTGGACCGCCCGGACATCCGCGGGCGCGAAGCGATTCTGAAGGTGCATGTCAAGAACGTCAAGTTGGACGAAACGGTGGATCTGCGGCAGGTCGCTTCGATCACGCCGGGCTTTGTCGGCGCCGATCTGGCGAATCTGGTCAACGAGGCCGCGCTGCTGGCGGCTCGCAAAGGCCGGCCCGCCGTCGGCATGGCCGAGTTCAACGAAGGCGTGGAACGCGTCACGGCGGGGCTGGAAAAGAAACAGCGGGTGATGAGCGACGAGGAGAAACATCGCGTCGCCTACCATGAATCCGGGCACGCCCTGGTCGCCTGCTCGCTGCCCAATACGGACCCCGTCCACAAAGTCTCGATTATCCCGCGCGGCATGGCGGCCTTGGGCTACACGCTGCAACGCCCCGAAGGCGACCGGTTCCTGATGACCAAGTCCGAGCTGGAGAGCCGGATTCAAGTGCTGCTGGCCGGCACGATCACCGAGGAGCTGGTGTTCACCGATATCTCGACGGGCGCCCAGAACGATCTGGAACGGGCGACGGACATCGCCCGCAGCATGGTCATGGACTTCGGCATGAGCCGCTTGGGCCGGGTCAGCTACCGGGAGAGCAGCCGGTCGCCGTTTTTGGCGGTCGCCGGCGGCGACGAGCGGCTGCGGACCCACAGCGAAAAGACGGCCCGAGAAATCGACGAGGAAGTGCGGCGACTGGTCGACGAGGCGATCGAGAAGGTGCGGCACATCCTGGAGACCCGCCGCCCGGCACTGGATGCGATCACGCAGCGGCTGATGGACGTCGAGTCAATCGACTCGGAGGAACTCCGCCGGCTGATCGAAGAGTCCGATCCCGTTCCGCGGATCGTTCCCGGCACAGGAGGCCCCCTGCCGCCCCGGCCAGCAGATCGTCCCGCCGCCGACGTGCGGGAGGTTCGCCCGACGACGGAACAGAATGGCTAGGAACCCTAACGTGGAGACCGAAGTGATGCGATTCTCGAAGCGCTGTCTCGGGGGTGTTTTGTTGGCGATCGCCTGCACGCTGTGGAGCGGGAGACTCGCGGCGGCGGAACAGACGCCGCCGCCCAATGTCGTCCTGATCATCTCGGACGATCATGGCTGGACGGATTACGGCTTCCAGAACCATCCGCAAGTGAAAACGCCGCACTTGGACCGGTTGGCTTCCCAGAGCCTGGTGTTCCGCCGGGGCTATGTGCCGTCCAGCCTGTGCTGTCCCAGCTTGGCCTCGATCATCACGGGCTTGTACCCGCACCAGCACCAGATCACCTGCAACGATCCCCCGGCGGCGGCACCGGGAACCAAGCCGGCCGCGTACCACCGCTCGGCCACGTTCCTGGACGGTCGGGAACAGATGAATCGGCACTTGGACGCGGTTCCCACCCTGCCGCGACTGCTGGCCGAGCAGGGGTACGCCAGCTTGCAGACGGGCAAATGGTGGCAGGGTGACTATCGCCGCGGCGGGTTCACTGCGGGGATGACCACCGGCCAGCGGCATGGCGACGCCGGCCTGGACATCGGCCGCAAGACGATGCAGCCGATCTTCGACTTTGTCCAGGATGCGAAACAGCGGCAGCAGCCGTTTTTCGTCTGGTACGCGCCGATGATGCCCCATGACCCGCACACGCCGCCCGAGCGTCTGCTGGCCAAGTACCGGGACCGGACGCCGTCCCTGCACGTCGCTCGTTACTGGGCCATGGTCGAATGGTTCGATGAGACCTGCGGCCAATTGCTCGACTACTTGGACCAGCAGCACCTGGCCGACAACACCATCGTGCTGTACGTGACCGACAACGGCTGGACCCAGAACCCCGACAAGCCGGGACCGATGCGATCCAAGCTGACGCCTTACGACGCCGGGCTGCGGACGCCGATCATGGTCCGCTGGCCGGGTCGCGTGGCGCCGCGGACGAGCGACGAATTCGCCATGTCCATCGACCTGGTCCCGACCGTGCTGGCCGCCCTGGGCCGGAAGCCCACGCCGGACATGCAGGGCGTCAACCTGCTGGACGAGGCGGCGGTCAAGGCCCGCACGGCGGTGTTCGGCGAGTGCTTTACCCACAACGCCGTAGATCTGAACGCTCCTGCAAAGAACCTGCGTTATCGCTGGATCGTCGCGGGACAGTGGAAACTGATCGCGCCGGCCGGACTGGCGGAAACCAAGCAACTGGAACTGTACGATGTGGTGGCCGATCCGCGCGAAGAAAACGAAGTATCCGCCCAGCACGAGGAAGTCGTCGCCGCCTTGAGTCGCCAGTTGGACGCCTGGTGGAACCCGGCCGACTCGCCGCACGAATAGAACCGAAAGGGGATCGCCGCATGGACGAGCTGTGGCAAGTCCTGGATCAGTTGTCGAGCCAGGCACTGATGGGTGGGATCGCAATCGTGGCGGGCCTGCTGCTGATCGTGCTCGCAGTCCTGCTGCTCCGCCGCCGCGCCGTCGCGCCAGAACCCCCTGCCCCGGATTTACACATCGATCTGACGACCCTTCCCGCTCACGGCCCGGACCCGGAGGGCCCGTGGCTGGAGGTCTATGGGCTGCCCGTTCGACTGGCCGTCTTGGTGCTGGCGCCGGCGGGTCGCAACAGCCCCGCGCCGGACGAGGCGGAACTGCCGCAACTGCTCGACAGCCTGGTGCCCGGCCTGTCGGAAATCGTCCAGACCCATGCTCCGCTGGTCCGCTGCTGGCCCTTTCAACTCAGCACGCAGGGGTTTGCCCATGCTTTTTTCAACAACGTCCAACTGCCCGGCGAACGGGGTAAAGGCACGCCGTGGTGCGCGGTGGCGGGGCGATTTGAACAGGGCGAGCGCCAGTTCCTGGCCGGTCTGGCCTGCGTCGCCGACCGCCCGAACTCACTCAGCCAAGTCACCGTGGCCCATGTCGGCCAGTGGTTGGACGTCCTGCGGATCCGCTACTAACCCGCTCCCAAGGAGACTCGCATGGTACGCTTTCTGTTCCGCGTCGCGTTGCTGTTGCTGGTTGCACCTTTGGCTTCCGTCGTGTCCGCCCAGGATCCCAACTCGCTGACGGACCAGGAGAAACAAGCCGGCTGGCGGCTGCTGTTCGACGGCCAGACCACGGCGGGTTGGCGGGGGTACAAATCGACGACGATGCCCGCCAGTTGGCGAGTCGAGAACGGCTCGCTCCTGTCGCGGCGCACCGCGGGCGAATCGTCCGGCGATATCCTTACCGTCGACCAGTTCGACAATTTCGAGCTGGTTTGGGAGTGGAAGATGACCGAAGGCAATAATGCCGGCGTCATCTACCGGGCGACCGAGGAGCGTGCCAACCCCTGGGAGACGGGACCTGAGTATCAGATCCTCGACAACCAGCGGCACGTCGACGGGCTCAATCCCCTGTCCTCCGCCGGGGCCTGCTATTCCGCCTTTGCACCGGCCAAGGATGTCACCCGTCCGGTCGGCCAGTGGAACCAGTCCCGCATCCTCGCGGACGGCAAACACGTCGAGCATTGGATGAACGGCGAAAAGCTGCTCGAATACGACATCGGCAGCCGCCGTTGGCACGCCTATGTTAAGACCAGCAAATTCTTTCCCGCGGCTTACGGTCAGAGCAACTGGGGGCAGGTTGCCAAAGGGCACATCGGGCTTCAGGACTACGGCGGCGCGATCGAATTCCGCGGCCTCAAGCTGCGGCCTCTTCCGTGAGGCCGCGGGGTCTTGATCGGCGTGTTGCGCAAGACGTTCGCAACGGATCGTCAGCGGGTAAGGTGGAGGTCTTCCGACCTCCACCCTCCCCGTTATCGCAATGAGGTTCATTCCCCATATTTACCGGGACAGAGTCCCGCTGTACGCGTTGTCCCGCTGTACGCGTGCTTGCACGGTTGGGTCACATTGAGTTACGCTCGAATGGCTGGGCCCTATGGCGGCTCAAATCTTAGATCCGGAGCGTTGCCTGCTGTTTGATGTCACACGGCAGGCCCGCGTTCCACCCCGGATGTGCCCACACCAGCCATAGT
Organism: uncultured Planctomycetaceae bacterium; assembly: GCA_903927685.1. Next base: position 103 of record CAIYOB010001529.1, on the reverse strand, counting down.
TGCGCGCTCAGGTCACATCCACCTGAGCACGGACGCTGGATGCCACGGCGGTCCGGTCGATGTTGCGCCGTCAGTCGGGGTCGTGCTACGGTGAGCCTGATTC
>CAIYOB010001528.1 GCA_903927685.1 uncultured Planctomycetaceae bacterium | reverse complement strand
TGCTGCCCACGCTTGCGGAAGTGACCGGCGCCCCGGCTCCTGCGGATCTGGACGGCATTTCCTTTGTGCCCGAGTTGCTTGGCGCCGCCGCAGGCAGGCCGCAGCCCCAGCACGAGTACCTGTACTGGGAGATCACGGGCTGGACGGCCATTCGCCAAGGCGACTGGCGGGCGGTGAAGCCGGCCAAGGCCGACCGCTGGGAACTGTACGACGTGGCCGGCGACCCCAGTGAGTCCAAGGACCTAGCTGCGGCCCACCCGGAAGTGCTGTCCAAGCTGACCGCGCTGGCTGCCCGGGCCAGCGAGCCGGCTCGCGAAGGCACGTTCTCTCGCACCGACCGCCACGAACGCGACCGGCGGGCCAAGTTCGGCAAGCAGGACGAGCCCGCGGGGGCGGAGCCGAAGGCCAAGGTCAAGGGCAAGGCGAGCAAGAAGAAGACCGCAACATCGAATCCGTAAGCGCCCCATTGAGAGAAAGTCGCATCACCATGAGGCACCTCTCCCTGCTGATCATCGTGTTGTCGGTATCGCTGGCCGGATTGCAGGCGGGCGAGTCCGAGCAGCCGCAGGCCAGGCCCAATATCCTGTTCCTGATCACCGACCAGCAAACGGCCGGCGCACTCAGTTGCGCCGGGAATACGAATGTCAAGACTCCCCACCTCGATCGCCTCGCGGCACGCGGCTTGCGATTCGACCAGTCCTACTGTGCGTATCCCCTGTGTTGTCCCTCGCGGGGCAGCTTGTTCACTTCGCGGATGCCGCACGAGTTGGGCATCTACGGCAATTTCGACGCGGACCTCGCCAGCAAGAGCGTGCCGACGATGGGCGAGCTGTTCCAGGCCGGGGGCTACGAGACCGCGTACGCCGGCAAATGGCATTTGCAGGTCCCGTTCCCGGCGTTCAAGGGCGGCAAGATACCGGGCTTTGAGGTCCTGCCGCTCGCGGGAACGGACCCGCACTCGCTGGATCTGGCCCAGGACGGCAAAGGCCTGACCGTGGACCCGAATACCGCCGATGCCGCGATCCAGTTCCTCGACCGGCCGCACCGCCAGCCATTCCTGTTGGTCGTTTCGGTGCTTAATCCGCACGACATCTGCGAATACCCCGAGTGCGCCGCCTTGCGCCGACTGCTCCCGGCGGACGAATCGCAACTGCCGCCGGCTCGGGCGAATCTCCGCGACTCGGGGACGCTGCCTTCGACACTCCGCAAGTCCGTTGCGCAATCTGCCGACTGGAGCGAACGCCAGTGGCGCGAGTACCTGTGGGTGTACTATCGGCTGGTCGAGATTGCGGACGCCGAAGCGGGCCGTGTGCTCGCGGCCCTCGACCAGCGCGGCTTGAGCGACAAGACGGTCGTGGTTTTCACCTCGGATCACGGCGAGATGATGGGCTCGCACCAATTGACGCACAAACAACGGCTGTACGAAGAAGCCGCCTCGGTCCCCTTGATCATCGCGCCGCCGGGTGCCGAGGGGCGATTGGATCAGCAGCACCTGGTCAGCGGCCTCGATATTCTGCCCACCGTGCTCGACTACGCCGGTCTGGCCGCGCCCGTCTCCCTGCGCGGTCAGAGTCTCCGGCCGTTGATCGAGGGCCGGACCGTACCGTGGCGAGAATTCGTCGCCGCGGAAAACACGGCCGGCGGCGCGGCCCGGATGATCCGCACCGCGCGTTACAAGTACGTCGTCTTTGACAGCGGCGACGCCCGCGAACAGTTTTTCGACCTGGAGCAGGACCCGGGGGAACTCGAGAATCGCATTGCCGACAGCTCGCTGGCTGGCGAAGTGACGCGGCACCGCGGTCTGCTGGAACGGTGGCTGCAAGATACTCTGGACACCTTTGGCAAGGCGCCGGCCAAGGTGAAGGCGGCCAAGGTGACGGCGGGCAAGGTGAAGGCGGGCAAGGGCGGAGCCGGCAAGCGGCAGTCGAGCGGCGCGGGCTCGGCGGCCAAGATCAAGCCGTGACGAATCGCCAATGGGGAGACGCGTCCATGAAGATTTGCCTGTCCGCCGCCGTGCTTCTCGCTGTGGCTTTCGCACTGTCCGCCGCCGAGCCCGCCCGGGCCGTCAAGCCCAACGTCCTGTTCATCATCAGCGACGACCAGGGCTTCAGCGACTTTGGCTTCACCGGCAACCCGGTGGCCAAGACGCCTGAGCTCGACCGCTTGGCCGCGCAATCCGCGGTGTTCGAGAACTTTGTGGTGGCCCCCGCGTGTTCGCCTTCCCGGACCGCGTTCTATACCGGACGCGATCACTTGCTGGGCGGCGTCTGGGGCGTACCGCCGCGGGCGAATCTGCGGCCGGACGAGACGCTGATGCCGGCGTTCTTCCGTGCCGCCGGATACCGGACGTTCTATGCCGGCAAGGCGGACACGGCCCGCCTGCCCGACTCGTCGTCCTGGGACCGCGGCTGGGACAACGGCTATTTCGTCAGCGGTTATCAGCATCGCGATCCGGTGTTGCCGAGCCGTTACGGCACGGTTCGTCCGCAGGGGTGGACTGCCGACATCACCACGGATCTGATCCTGGACTTCTGGAAAGAAAACCGCGCTCAGCCGTGGTTCGCGACCGCCGCCTACATCATTCCCCACTTGCCTTGGGTGTGCGACGACGCGTACTCGGCTCCCCTGCTGGCCCGGGGGTACTCGCCGGATCTGGCGCAATGCTATGGAAGCATCGCCCAGTTGGATGCTGCCATCGGCCGGTTGCTGGACGGCCTGCGAGAACTCGGGCAGGAGCAGGACACGGTGGTGGTTTTCGTCAGCGACAACGGGATGACCAACAAGGCCACGGTCGATCGGGAGCTGTCCGCGGATGATTGGGCCAAACGCAACTTGCATCGACTGCGTGGGCACAAGGCAACCGTCTGGGAGAACGGCATTCGCGTCCCCTGCCTGGTCCGCTGGCCAGGCCGGATCGTTCCCGGGAAACGCAGCCAGTTTGGCGGTGCGGAGGATATCCTGCCCACGCTGCTCGACCTGGCCGGCATTCAAGCGGACAGCGTTCCCCACCTGCCGTTGACGGGCGTCAGCCTGCGGGCCGCGCTGGAGGATGCGTCGACCCAGGAGGACCGCCCGAATTTGTTCCGGATGGCTATCGCCGGGCCCGGCTCGCCGCGCGACGGCGTGCCTGATCGGCAACAGCGGCGGTTCGCAGATCATCACCTGACTCTCCGGGGCCCGCGTTTCAAGTATCACGCCCTGCCCGGAGGCTCTGGGGCCTTGTACGATCTGGCCGCCGATCCCGGCGAGACGGAGGACGTCCAGGGCACGTTCCCCGACGTTGCCGCCCGGATGGCGCGAGAATGCCGCGAGCGTTGGGACGCCATCCTGGCCAGCGGCCGCGCTTTTGCCCCGGCGCCGGAGGGGGCCAAGAAGCGTCTGCCGCCGAATCGATAGGCCGCGGAGTGGGCGGAGGTCTCGGGACCTCCGTGTCGTTCGGCCGAACTTGGCGAACCCCAGCCCTCAACTCCCACGGAATGGGCCGGGTCGCAACGAATTCGCGCCCTTCGCCCTCCCCTCGCGGTCGTACCTGGCCGCGTTTTCCGCTGCCCGGTACCGCAGCGGCGCCTGGCCCGTGACCCGTTTGAAGACCAGTCGCAGGCGTTCGGCGGTCACCAGGCCGCAGGCGGTCGCCACCTGCTGGAGTTTGATCCGCTCGGCTCCACCTAGCAACCGTTTCGCGCGCCCAATCCGTTCGCGACAGATGTAGTCGTGCAAGGTACAGCCGAGCACCCGCCGGAATCGGACCTCCAGCTGCCGCCGCGAGATCGACGTGGCCCGCACGACGCGATCCACACCGAACGGCTCCGTCACGTGATCGTGGATGAAGTGCACCGCCGCGGCGACGTGCGCATCCTCGACGGCCACGGTGTCCGTCGATTGCCGGGCCACGACGCCGTCGGAGGGGACGAGGATGTCGTGCGGCGGCGGCGAACGGCCGTCCATCAAGCGATCCAGGAGGGCCGCGGTCTCGTAGCCCAATCGCCAGCCGTTGCGCGAGACGCTCGACAACGTCGGCCGGCAGAACTCGCACACCGTCGGGTCGTCTTCCATCCCCAGCACGGCCAGATCGTGCGGGATGTCGAGGCCCAGACGCTGGCATTCGTCCACAACGGCTCGCGCTCGATAGTCCTGCATCGCCAGCAAGCCGACCGGCGGATGAAGCTGTTCGAGCCAGCGGGTCAATGGCGCCCATCGCTGTTGCCAAGTCTGCCGCACGTCCGGATGCCGAGGCACCTCCAGCACCTCGCACGCCACGCCCGCCTGCCGGGCCCGTTCGATGAAGCCCTGACGCCGCTGTTGCGAAAACCAAATGCCTTCGATCCCGTAGTAGGCCAACCGGCGGAGGCCCCGCTCCAGGAGGTGCTCCGCCGCCAGGCGCCCCATGCCCACATGGTCCGGCATGACGCGCGGAAACCCCGCCTCGCGGAGCGTCGCCGCCATGTTGACGATCGGCTTGCCCAGCCGTTTCGCCGCGCGCAGTTCTGCGCGGCTGGCGATGGCGGCGATCACGCCGTCGCCCGGCCAGCCCTGGAGGCTCTCCAGCGAGAGCGGTTCTTCGCCGGCCCAGCTCAGGGCCGGCGGACTGGCGGTCAACAGCCAGCCGCCACGCTGCTCGGCATAGTCTGTCACGCCGCGCATGAACAGCGCCATCCACGGCACGGATACCGGATAGGCCAACGCCACGTGCCGCGCCGGCCTGGTCTTTCGTTGGGACGCCATACCGACAGGTCTCCATCACATTCGCGGTGGCTCCGTCAGGGCCCCTGCCTTTCGCGAACGCAGTTGGTTTGGGTGGGGCGCAAAACATCGCTACTTTGCGCAAAAACAAGGCTTGAATCCCGCCCCTGATTCGCCATGATAAGGGCCGGAGCCGCGTCTGCAACTGGAGACCTGGATCGGCGGCGGCGAGCGCCCCGGGTCTGAGCCGCTCGACACGAAGGGACACCCATGACCGCAATGAACCGCCGTGACTTGTTACGGAAAGCGCTGCGCAACGAAACCACGCCCCGCCCGGCCTGGCTGCCGTTCGTCGGCGTCCACGGCGCCAAACTGCTCGGTCAGACGGCGCGCGACTACTTGCACTCCAGCGACCTGATCGTCGCCGGGCTGCGGCGGGCCAACGAACTGTACCGGCCCGACGGGCTGCCCATCGTCTTTGATCTCCAGCTCGAAGCCGAAGTGCTCGGCTGCGAATTGCGCTGGGCCGACGAGACGCCGCCCGCGGTGTGCACGCACCCGCTGGAACAGGGCAAGTCGCTCTTGTCGCTGCCGGTGTTCGACGCGAGCATGGGGCGGTTTCCCATGGTGATGGCTGCGCTCGACCGGCTGAAGCAGGAGATCGGCACTGAGGTGGCGCTGTACGGGCTGCTCTGCGGACCGTTCACGCTGGCTCTGCATTTAATGGGCAACGACATTTTCCTGCAGATGTTCGACCATCCCGACTACGTCAAGGCCGTGATCGGCTTCTGTGCCTCCGTCGGCCAGAAGGTCGCCCAGGCCTACCTCGACCACGGCGCGGACGTGATCGCCGTGGTGGACCCGATGACCAGCCAGATTTCGCCGGAGCACTTCGAGCAGTTCGTGTCCCCGGTGGCCAACCAGATTTTCGATTTCGTCCGCGACCGGCAGGCGCTCTCATCGCTGTTTGTCTGTGGGGACGCGACCCGCAACCTGGAAGTCATGTGCCGGACGGACTGCGACAACATCTGCATCGACGAGAACATCGCCCTGGAGCGGATCCGCGACTACACCCGCGGCCGGAACAAGTCGTTCGGCGGCAACCTGAAGCTGACCAGCGTGCTGCTGCTGGGCGACGAGGAGGATGCTCAACTCGATGCGATCCGCTGCATCGACGTGGGCGGCGGCTGCGGCTTTGTGCTCGCCCCCGGCTGCGACCTGCCGTTCCACACGCCCGACAAGAACCTGGCCGCCATCGCCACGATGGTCCACGACGGCTACCGCCGCGAAGTGGCCAAACGCACCATCATCGCCAAGACCGCCGAGCATGCGGCCGCGGTCGCCTTGCCGGACTACGCCGCGGAGCCGCACGTGACGGTGGACGTGATCACGCTCGACTCGGCCTCCTGCGCCCCCTGCCAATACATGATGGACGCCGTCCATCGGGCCGCCAAGCGGCTGTCACAGCCCGTGATCGTCAAGGAGCACCGCATCACCAGCCGCGAAGGCATCGGCACGATGACGCGTCTGGGCGTGAAGAACATCCCCACCATCTGCCTCGACGGGACGGTCGCCTTCAGTTCGATCATCCCCGATCAGAACACGCTGGTGGCGGCCATCGAAGCGAAGATCCGGGACAAGCGGCGGTAAGGCTCGCTCCCGTCCAGGTTGCCGGCCTCCCGGGCAGCGGCTTGGCCAATCCGGCCGTGGCCGGCCTGATGCTTGGCGAGTTGCGGCCGACCAGCCTCCGCGCTCTCAATGGAAAGACACACTATGCACCAGCACCCACAGGCATCCGCTCTTCGCATCGGCCTCTTCGGCATTGGATTGGACACCTACTGGCCGCAGTTTCCCGGCTTGAAGCCGCGGCTCGAGGGCTACTTGACGCGCGTCGCCCAGAAGCTCGCGCTGTCGGGCGTGGAGGTCGTCAACCTCGGGCTCGTGGACACGCCGGAGAAGGCCCTGGCGGCGGGACACCAGTTCCGGCAGGCAGACGTGGACTTGATCTTCCTGCACGTTACCACGTACGCGCTGTCGTCCACCGTGCTGCCGGTCGTGCGGCGGGCCAAGGTGCCGGTCATCATCCTCAATCTCTCGCCCGAGGCCGCGATTGACTACGAGTGGTTCAACCAGCTCGGCGACCGCACGCAGATGACCGGCGAGTGGCTCGCGCATTGTGCCGCCTGTCCCGTGCCGGAGATCGCCAACGTCTTCCAGCGGGCGCGGATCCCGTTTTATCAGGTCACCGGGATGCTGGAGGACGATCCGGTATGTTGGGGCGAGGTGTCCGGCTGGGTCGAGGCGGCCCGCGTGGCCCACGTGATGGAGCACAACCGCCTGGGTGTGATGGGGCATTACTACGGCGGCATGCTCGACATCTACTCCGACCTCACCCAGCAATCCGCCGCCTTCGGCGGGCACGTCGAGATCATCGAGGTGGATGAACTGGCGGCGCTGCGGGCGGAGGTCAGCGACGCCGAACTCCGCGCCCGCGTGGCGCACTTCGGCGCAGCGTTCGACGTGCAGGCCGACTGTCCGCAGGCCGAACTGGAGCGCGCCGCGCGCACGTCGGTGGCCCTGGATTGGCTCGTCGAGCGGCATCGGCTCGGTTCGCTGGCCTATTACTACCTGGGCACCGGCAACGCGGCCAACGAGGACGCCGTCAGCTCGATTATCCTCGGCACGTCGCTGCTCACCGCGCGCGGCATACCCGTCGCCGGCGAAATGGAGATCAAGAACGTCCAGGCGATGAAGATCCTGGACAGCTTCGGCGCGGGCGGGTCATTCACCGAGTACTACGCGCTGGATTGGCGCGACGACGTGGTCCTGATGGGTCACGACGGTCCGGGCCACATCGCCATCGCCCAGGGCAGAACCAAGGTGCGTCCCTTGAAGGTCTATCACGGCAAGGTCGGACGGGGGCTCTCGGTCGAGATGTCGGTCAAGCACGGCCCGGTAACGTTGCTGTCCGTCGTGCAGACGGCCGCCGGCCGGCTGCAACTCCTCGTGGCCGAAGGCGAATCGGTGCCCGGCCCGATCCTCGAAATCGGCAACACGAACAGCCGCTACCGGTTCTCGCTCGGCGCGCGGAAGTTCGTCGAATCCTGGAACGTTCACGGCCCCGCCCACCATTGCGCCGTCGGCGTGGGCCACCTCGCCGGCAAGATCGAGAAGCTCGGCCAATTGTTGCAGATGGAAGTGGTCCAGGTAACCTGACCCCACCGGCAAACCGCGTGTGCATGGCCGCTTGGACAACAGCAACTTGACGAACGGATCCAGCTGATCGGGCCGCGGCAAGTAGTTCAGCGGTGGTTTCGGAACGTGAGCGAGCTGTGGCGTGGCCACACCCAACAGGCATCCCCCATTTATCGACGCTCCAAGCTAACCTGAAGCGTCAGCGAGTGCGAGTCACGCGGTTCCACGTCACGGTTCCACGTCACGAAGCTGGCAGGCAGGGATGGCGGCTGGAAATGCTTGAGCGGTTGCTGGAGAATGTTCGGCCGTGGCTTCCATGCGTCGCCCCACCGTTCGTAAAATGCCAGGAGCTATTTCTGGTCCGCAGCCGTCTTGACCAAGATGCCCGCGTCAAACCTCGAGGGACGAACCATGAATGTCAACAAGTGCCAACCTTGCTGCGGCGGCGATCGCACGGCCGACGGGACGGCTGCGGCCACCATGCTCGTCGCTTTGCGACCTGAGAAATGCCCTCTGTTCGTCCTTGCCGCCGTGCTGCTGGCATTGGCGAGCGGCTTGCACGCCGCGGAAGCGGCCGCTGGAGGCGGGGCGGGGACCGCTGCCGAGCGGATGAGCCGGTACGACGTCGTCTGGAACAGCCCGTCGCAGGACGCCTCGGGCGTGATGCCGCTGGGGAACGGCGACATTGCCGCGGGCGTTTACGCCATCGCGGGCGGCGACTTGTACCTGCTGTTGGCCAAGAACGACGCCTACACGTATCAGGGCGACATCTTCAAGACGGGACGGGTGCGGATCTCGCTCGATCCCAATCCTTTCCAGCCGGGGAAACCGTTCTGCCAGACGCTCGATCTGGCGACAGGTTCCATCTGGATCGCCGCGGACGGCGTGACGCTGCGGATCTGGGCCGACGCGAACCGGCCGGTGTATCATGTCCAGGTCGATTCGCCGCGGGAAGTCGCCGTCGCGGCCAGACCGGAGTTCTGGCAACGCATCGATCACTGCCCGTCCAACGTCCAGGGCTATGCGACGGCCGCCTTGCCGCGCGACGCCGAACCGATGCAGGATGTGCGGCTGGAACGCGGCAACACGATCCTTTGGTACTACGCCGTCGGCGACCGGAGCATCTACCCGGACGATCTGCAGGCGTACCAGGTCGAGCACATGGCCGCGCGCTTCGCGGACCCCTTCCGCTTCCACATGTTCGGCAACCTGCTGGAAGGCCCGTCCCTGACGCTCCAAGACGGCGCGCTGTGCGGCCGCGGCACGTCGTTCGACCTGCGCATCCACGCGCTGGCCATGCAGAGCCCGCAAGCCGAGACGTGGATCGAGACCATCGAGAGAAACGCCGCACTGCCGATCGACGTCGCCCGGGACTGGACAGCGCACTGCGCGTGGTGGGCCGCGTTCTGGGACCGCAGCTGGATCGTCGCCTCCGACAACACGCTGCCGCCCGAGGCCCGCGAACAGTTGCACGGCGAACCTGCCGCGGGCGGCGTGCGCGATGAGGAGGACGGCGCGGCGCTGGCGGCGCAGAGCTACAACGTGTTCCGCTTCCTGATGGCCTGTCAGAGCCGCGGGCGGGTCCAGGCGAAGTTCAACGGCGGCTTGTTCACGCAGCAGTTGCGTCTGAGGGCGAATCCCGATCCCCAGGGGAATCGACCGCATGCGGTCCAGCAACCGGACGGCACCCTGCTGACGCACGAGGACGACCGGCTCTGGGGCCGCCGCTTCACCTTCCAGAACCAACGGCTGCTCTATTGGCCGCTGCTGGCCAGCGGCGACTTCGACCTGCTGCAGCCGTTCTTTGACTACTACGCGAATCTCTTGGACATGCGCCGCGAGATCACCCAGGCTTGGTTTGAGCACGACGGCGCGTACTACCGCGAGAACATCGAGCCCACCGGCGCTGAACGGGAGAGCAGCCAGGCGGGCGTGCTGCCCCCCAAGACGAAACCGGGCGCGCCGTACGAGGGCTGGTACCACAACTACTATTTCACCAGCGGCCTCGAAATCACGGCCATGATGCTCGACTATGCCAACTATACGGACGACGCCGAGTTCCGCGACCGCGTGCTGGTGCCCTTCGCCCGCCAGGTGCTGTTGTTCTTCGACCTGCATTATCCGCGCGGCGCGGACGGCAAGCTCCGGCTCGACCCGGCCCAGGTGGTGGAGACCTGGTGGATCGCGGTCAACCCAGCGCCGGACATAGCCGGCCTCCGCTTCTGCCTGGACGAGTTGCTGGCCATGCCGGCCGGCACGGCCGACGACCAGGCTCGCTGGCGAAGGTTCCGCGGCGAGATTCCCGACGTGTATCTGCAGACCATCGAAGGACGTCAAGCCATCGCGCCCGCCGAGAAGTGGGACAAGAAGCACAACGCTGAGAATGGTGAGTTGTACCCGGTATTCCCGTTCCGCTGCTTCGGCCTGGCGTTGGGAAGTGCCGACATCGTGGCCTGGACCATGAAGCACCGCTCGTGCAAAGACGCCTTTGGCTGTGCCTGTTGGACCCAGGACCAGATCCACTGGGCATACGCAGGCGACGCCGCGGAGGCCGCCGACGGCCTGGTCCGCCGCTTCCGCATCGCGACGCCGATGTGCCGCTTCCCGCTGTACGGCCGCGAGGGCCCCGATTCGTGTCCCGACTTCGACCACTTCGGCGCCGGCTCGGTGGCCCTGCAGCGGATGCTCGTCCAGGAGGCGGGCGACAAGGTTCTGCTGTTGCCCGCCTGGCCGGCCGCCTGGGACGCCGATTTCCAGCTGCACCTGTTGCGGCGCACGGTGCTCCGCGGGACGGTCCGGAACGGCCAACTCGTGGCTTGGGACATCGAACCCCCGTCGCGCCGGGGCGACGTGGTGGTCGGCACGCCGCAGCCCGGCAAGCCGCCCGCGCCGCCGGTGCCGCCGAACGGCCACCCGCTGCGTGCCGGCTCGGATCAGAGCGAGTCGAACCGGTTCCGCGGCCAGATCGGCCGCGTGACCATGTTTCGCGGCAAGCTGTCCGCGCAGGCCATCCGCGAATTGGCCGGCGGCGATCGCAGCCGGCCTGTGGCGATGCCCAGCGTGGTCGGCTGCTGGCTGAACCCCAAGGCGTGCGACCAGCTGCCGACTCAGCCCGAGGAGTTTGCCGGCGCGGTCTCGTTCGAGGCGTGGATCTGTCCCGCCGAGAAGGAATCGGGGCGGATTCTGGACAAGCTCACGCCGGGCCAGAACGACGGCTTCCTGTGGGACACCTGGCCGGATCTGAGCCTGCGCGTGATCGCCGGCAACCAGCAGCGCAGCTTCCCCGGCGTGTTGCAGCCGGGCGTCTGGCAGCACGTGGCCGTCGTCGTCGACCGCGGCCTCCCGCGCGTGTTTCTCGACGGGCAATTGGTGCCCTGACCTCGTCACGATGGCAATCGGTGTCCGCCGCACCCGCGGCGTGCCATGCAGGAAGCCCAGTTCCGCCTTCGGCGCGGCATCCGCTCCTTCGGTGGTTGCTCACGAGTTTCGCCGGAGTTATTCTGAGTCGTCCCTGAGAATTGGCGTTCACGAGCGTTCATCCGCGGCTACTCCCCAGCGAGACGGTTTGTTGCCGGGTCGAATAAGGGTCTCCATCGGATGCCGAAGAAAGATCCGCCGCAAGTCGTCGAATTGTTCTGCCAGATTGCGGAACTTGTGCCGCGAGCGATCACGCTAAACGAGATCGTTGTCAGGTCGGCGGGTACGAGATACGCCAATGAAGAGGATTTCCTGTCGGGGCGTGGCGCCGCGAGGCACGGCGGGCGCTGGAATCGACAAGGACTACGCGCGGTTTATGCCTCGTTGGACCTCATCACCGCGACCTACGAAGCGTATCAGAACTTTCTGGATTACGGCTTCTCGCTCTCGGCGATCCGCCCGCGCGTGACGGCCGGAGCACTGGCCAAACTCGGCACCGTACTGGATCTGACCGATTCGGCCATTCGGCGGAAGATCGGATTCACGCTGACCGAACTGCTCGACGAGGACTGGGAAGCGATTCAGGCCCGTGGCGAAGAATCCTGGACACAAGCCATCGGGCGCGGATCTCGCCAGGCGGGATTCGAGGCAATCTTGGTGCCCTCTGCTCGCCACCGCGGCGGCAGGAACATCGTGATTTTTCCGGACGGACTGGCGCCTGGCAGTTCGCTCGCACTGCTTGCGCCCCGCGACTTGCCGCCTCATCCGTCCGACTGGCCATCGTAGCATGCATTTTTGCAGGCTTTGTTGCTTGTCGCGTTTCGGTTGTTACGATAGAATTGCAGTGCAGGCAGAAGATCCGGAGTCCGACCGATGGCAACGAAAACGAGAATAGTAGCGAGCCCTAGGAAGGCCAAACCGGCGATCACGGTCGTCCGCGTGAACGGGCTTCAGGGGAAGGGGCTAATTCAGCTTGGCAAGGAGTCGCGTTTGGAGCTGCGCGACCGGCTCCAGATGCCGCGCGTGGTGTTTGGGCGTGTCGTCAACGTGTCAGAACGAACGATCGCCAAGGTGGAAGCGGAGGCCGAGCAAGTCGAAAAACTGCGCCGGCCGTACAACGAAGTCTATCGGTTGTGCGAGGCCTTGAGCGAAGTGGTCGATCCCGATTCACTGGGAGGCTGGTTCGTGGCTCCCAACGACGCCTTCGACGGGCTGAAACCCATCGAAGTGATCGAACGCGGCGAGATTGACCGGCTCTGGGAAATGGTCTTTCGCCTGCGCAGCGGAATGCCAGGATGACGTCGGACCGTGCCTCGGTGGAAGCAGCGACGCTCGAAGCGGCGGCATTTCACCGGGTTGTGCGTATTTCCCAAACCCCATTCCGCCCACGCGACCTTCGGCGCGGTGCTGGCCCTGGACGGAACCGCCCAGCGGCGAGCCACGCAGACGGCCAACGGCAAGCGGACGTTCCTCAAGCGGGCGCAGGAGGCAACAGAGGGAACGGAGAAGGAGAGCCGGAGCTGGCTCTTCCTGCTTCCCTGAGTCACTCGAAACTGGCTCCGGGAAGAATCAGCCGGGATATTCCGTCGGTCAGCCTGAGAACGTTGATTGGTCCCGGGAAGCCCCAGCGTCGACAGAAGGAAACAGAGGTAACGGAGCGGCGCTATCCTCTCTGTGTTCACCGTTGCCTCCTGTTCGAAACTCGAACGGTCTGCAGTTCGCCAACATGGTGGCCGCCAAGATCCAGTCGTGCTACACGATCCTCTGCGAAATGGACGCCGGAGCCCCGACGCCGCCGTTCGCCGGCGGCGGGGACCACAGCGAGACCACGGAGACCCGGCCGGACGGCGAGACGCGGACCCTGAGCGACATCGCGTCCGGGTTCGAGATCTACGGGTACAAGGGCGAGAAGCTGCGGGGTTTCGTCCCGACGCTGCCGGGGCTGCAATTTTTCGAGCACAGCAACCTGCTGCGGGGCATCCTGGCCGTGAACCTGGACCTGCCGCTGTGCGTGTTCCTGCTGGACGCCAGCGAGACGAGGAGCTGCTCTACAGCCAGCCGGTGGACGACGCGACGGCCGACATCCTGCAGGCCAAGAGGCTGTTGTCTTCGCCTCGCCGGCTGGCGCGCTCGCGCGGCACCGGCTTTGGCGACCTGAGGGAAGAGATCGTCGCCGACCACGGGGCGCGGATTCAAAGGGCGCACGCCAAGGCGGAAGAGTTGAACAAGCGATTAGGCCTTGATCATTCGCGGTTGGATACCTGATCTAGCGCCGTTCCGCTCCCGAGCCGCGGTCTTAGCCTTGCAGACGCACTACGCCCTCTTCCGCTCCAGCGCGGCGAGCCGGGACAGGTTCTGCAGGTCGCGCTCGTAGATCTGGCAGGCCGCTTCGTACGAGGCCGTCGTTTTCGTACAGACCAACGTGTGGGGATTGCCGCGGTGCTCGGTGACGTGGGTGCAATCGCAATGATTCGAGTCGATGATGCTGTGCAGATGGCGGCGGCGTTCCTTGGCCATCGGAAAGCGGGCCTGCTGGCGATTCGGATCTGCCAGAAAGACGCTCAACGCGCGACAGTCGGCACACTTGCACGACAGCTTGTCGGCCCGCCGGTAGTCCGTCGGCTCCTGCGGCGCCCGGGCTGTGCGGTTTTCCAACTCGCGGCGGCAGGCGGCCAGCCACCGCGAAACGGCCGTGTCGCCCCCGGGCAGTTTGGCCAGTCGGGATTCCAGCGCGAAGATCGCGGCCAGGTGCGCCGCGGTCAAGTCGTACTTGCCGCACGCCAGGGCGTGGTCGAGCAGTTGCGACAGCGATGACTCGGCGCCGACGGCGGTCAGGGCCGTGACGAGCGAACTCAGCAAGGCCGCCCGGTCGATTCCCTGCCACTCCCAATCACGATTGCCGGGTTGTTGATCCTGCGCAGCCAACGCCTG
>CAIYOB010001527.1 GCA_903927685.1 uncultured Planctomycetaceae bacterium | reverse complement strand
CGCCAGTGTCGATCGTTTCACGGTCCGCCGCACGGCCAGCGGCGTGACGCAAACGCTCGACCGGTCGACGGATCAGGTGCAGGCCGGCGAGGCGAGCCTGCGGTTTACCGCCACGAGCCAGCGTGCGTCGGGCACAGGGGCCTGGGCCCACGTGGGCATGCCGTTCGACCCGCCCTACTTCAGCATCACTCCGTGCGATGCCTTGGGCGTGTGGATCCACGGCGACGGCAAAGGCGAAGTGCTGAACCTGCAACTGACCTCGCCGCGCGAGTACATGGACGCCTTGGGCGAGCACTACGTGACGATCGATTTCACCGGCTGGCGCTATTTCGAAATCCCGCTCCGCGAACGGGACGCGGCCCGATATCGCGATTACGAGTGGCCCTACTTCAGCCTGGGCGGCATCTACATGACGGCCGTCAATCGGAGCCATATCGACCAGGTCAACCTGTACCTGAACAACCTGCCGCCGCACGACACGGCCACGGTGTACCTGAGCCCGATCAAGGCCCTGTGCACCAGCCGCGTCCCGCTCGCCAACCCGACGCTGGCGGTGAACGGCCAGACGCTGACGCTCCCGACCACGCTGCACAGCGGCGACTATGTCGAGCTGACCTCCCGCGACGACTGCCGCGTCTACGACGAACGCGGCACGCTGCTCGAGCGGCTGGCATTGCCGGGCGAGCTGCCGAATTGGATGCCCGGCGACAACCGGCTGGCGTTCTCGTGCGACCGTCCGGCCGGCAGTTCCGCGCGGGCCGAACTCACGGCGATTCTCTCCGGCCCGCCGCTGACCGACCGCAGTCCGGCGGACCGGATCAACTGGCAGCTGTTGCGCGACGAGTACGACGCGCCGCGCGTCGTTACCAAGCTGGACGGCCGGGACAACGCCTGGGACGTCGTCTGCCGCTCTGACGCAACGTCCGTACCGTTCGGCTTCGAGCTTGACGTGGAACAGGCACAAGCCTCGGATGCCGCATACAATCGCCCGGACGCCCTGACACTCGAGAGCTTCGATGCCGCGGGGTTCTTTGGCCAAGCTGCTGCCGATCTGCCGGCTCAGCCCGAGTACGACCCCCAGGGCCAGAGCGTTGCCGTTCTGCCGGGCGTGACGCAGACCTTGGAGCGGAGCACGGACCCGGTGAAGCTCGGCCAGGCCAGCGCGCGGTACTCGGCGGCCAGCTCGCTGGCCGACCAGAGCGGCTGGTCGGTTCACGGCGGCCGGTACGTGAAGCCGCTGGACCTGTCCCGGGCTCAGGCCATCGGGTTCTGGCTGTACGGCGACGGCAAGGGCGAGGCGTTCAAACTGCAGCTGCGCGACCGGACCGGCGGCTGGCTGGACATGGTCACCCACGTCGATTTCACCGGCTGGCGCTATCAGCAGTTCGATTTCTCCGGACCGGGCAAGCTCGACCGTGCCAACGTCCAGCACCTGCTGATCTACTACAACGGCATCCCGCCCCGGCAGACCGTGACCTGCTGTGTGGACGAGGTTCGGGCCGTGCCGGCGATCGCCGGCTTGCGGAATCCGGTGCTGACCGTCGGCGGCCAGCGGTTGGTGTTCCCGGCGGAATTGTCGAGCGGCGATCGGCTCGTGTTCGACGGCAGCCGGTGCCGCGTGCACCGGAGGACTGCGACCGAGTTGGAATGGATCGAGCCCCAAGGTGGCCCGGTCACGCTGCAACCGGGCCGCAATCGCGTCGTCTTGTCCTTCGACACGGACCTGCTGCCACAGTTCCGTGTCGCGGCGTCGCTGGTCAAGCATTACCCCTGAGCTACGCAACCTGTCGGTCGCCTTCTTTGTTGCTCCGGTGTAGAATGAGGGCAGCCCATCTTCGAGCGGAGCGAAATTCATGCACTCGCTAGCAGGACATTTACTGGTGGCCTCGCCTCGGCTTCCCGACGAGAACTTTTCGCGCACGGTCGTCCTGATCATTCACCACGACGATCAAGGCGCGGTCGGCGTGATTCTCAATCGCCCGACCAACAGCACGATTCAGGAAATCTGGGATTCGTTTTCGGACGAACCGTGTGACAGCGACCAGCTGATCCACAAGGGCGGGCCGGTCAGCGGGCCGTTGCTGGCGATCCATACCAAGGAAAGCTGTGCCGAGAACGAGATCCTGCCCGGCGTGTACTTTGCCAGCCATCGCGAGCGGCTGGACGAGATCGTCCGCGAACCGGACTTGCCCTTCCGGATCTACTCCGACTACTCCGGCTGGGCGCCCGGCCAATTGGAAGGCGAGCTGGAGGCCGGCGGCTGGATGGTGCTTCCGGCGACCTTCGATTACATTTTCGGCGATGTGGAGACGATGTGGCGCAAGGCCGCCCAGCAGGTCGGTGAGGAGATCACGACCCCGTTGCTGAACGAGGTGCCGCCGCCGGAGGATCCCAGCTGCAACTGAGCGTTACAACTCCAGCGGAAAGTCCGTCAGCAGTTCGATGCCGTCGTCGGTCACCCGGTAGTTGTTCTCGAGTCGGATTCCCGCCCGCAGTTCCGGGGCGTACAGGCCCGGCTCGACGGTGAACACGTCGCCCGTTTCCAGCACCTCGTCCCAGCGCGGGTTCAAGTGCGGCGCTTCGTGCGGATACAGCCCCATCCCGTGTCCCAGGTGATGATTGAACACGCCCACCGGAGCCTGCTGCAGGATCGCCTCGGCCTCGTGAAACAGCTCGCGGGCACTCTTGCCCGGCCGCGCCGTTCCTTCGACGTGGGCGAACACCCGCAGGATGTGATTCCAGGCTTCCCGCTGCACGTCGTCGGCCTGCGTCACGGCGATCGTGCGGCAGTTGTCGGCAAAGTAGCCGCGGAAGGCCGGGCCCAAGTCCAGGATATACAGCTCGCCCGCTTGGGCGGCCCGCGCACGCGGCGGCCCCCCGGGCGAAGCGCACTGGTAGTCGTTTCCCGTGCCCGTCGGCATCTCGCCAAACGCCTCGACGCACGCGGCCTGCAACTCGCTGAAAACATCCAGTTCGGTGATGCCCGGGCGGATGATCTCGCGAGCCCGAGCGTACATCCGGCCCGTGCCGGCGATGGCCTGGCGGAGCAGGGCCAGTTCGTCGGCGTCCTTGCGGCGGCGCAGACGGAGCAGTCCCGGCTCGAGATCGACCAGCTCCACCCGACCGACGTCCAGGTTCCGCCCGAACGTCGAAAACTCGACGCCCAGCCGGCCCGGCGGGAACCCGGGCAAGCGGCTCCGCAGGGCCTCCATCGCCGCCGCCCGCTGGTCGTTCCGCAGCGTGCAGTGCCATTGGGCCTCGAAGCCGACGACCTCGTCCGCCGCCCCGGCGTCCGCCACCGCGCGGGGGGCGGCGACGACCAGCCGGCCGTCGGCCGACAGCGCGGCGGCGGTTTGAAACAGTCCGCCGAACCGCAGCCCGGACAGCCACTGCACGTGCTCCGGCTGCGTGACAATGGCCAGCGGCAGATCCTGCTGCTGCATCACGGCCAGCAACCGCTGCTGACGGCCTCGGCAACATCCGACGTCGATGTCAAAACGGTTCATGGCTGTTCCTTTCCGCGTGCGTTTCGATTGCGTCCACCTCGCCCACTCACGGCGCCCACATCTCCTGCAGGACCTTCGTCGTCTGCTCGACCAACACCTTGCCGCCTTCCGGCCCCACCACGCCGTCGTCGATCCGGGCGCTGTACCCGCCGCCCCGGACCGCCCGCTCGGTCGGCAGATATGCCGCACAATCGGCCGTCAATTGGACCACGGCCGTCTGGACCGCAGGGCTGCGGGCCTTGATCTGCAACCCGTAATCGACAAATAACTCAAAGGGATTCGTGGCCACAGCCAGGTCGCCCAGTCGCAACAGATGCAGCTCGGCGCGAAAGCTGGGCTCTTGGTTCTGGTGCGCGTGCCGCGCAATCATTGTCCGGCTGACGCGCCAGTTGATATAGTCCGGGCTGGGCAGCGTCTCCGTCTGGTCCCGGCCCGCCTCGAACGCGGCCACCGCCTGTGCATACCGCTCGTCGGACACCTGCCAGACCGGCAGCGGGACGCGCTCCACGCGATGCTGAAACGGCAGTTCCGTGCGAATGCGGGTGCGGGCTACGCCATCGACGTCGTCCACCGCCCGCGCGATCCGCCGGGCGATTTCCTCCCGCGAACTGACGTTCCGCTGGTCCCGCATCGCGGCCTCAGCCGGCTTGTTCCACAGCAGGTGCGGCGACTGGTCGCCGGCGGCGCCGACCAGGGGCAGGATGAACAGCGTGTCGCCATATTTCTCCCGCAGCCGCGCTCGCGCGTCGCTCCAAAAGTCGGCCGACAGGTAGCTCTCGCCCTCCACTTCCTGGGCGGGACAATACACGTTCACCAGCAGGCCCTCGGGCTGCTCGCTGTTCCGCCAGAAGAACAGCACGTCGACCGAATCGTCCGAGGTGCCTTCGAGGTGCGAGAAACTCGGGTCGCTCGTGTCGCCGTAAATCCGCGCGGTGCCGTCGGCGTATACCGCGCGGCGGTTGCGGGCAATCGCCGCGTGACTGAGGGCGCAACTCAGCCCGCCCGGCTTGCGCGCCTGCCAGGCTTTGACCACGGCGGCCGCGATTCGCTGGTCGAGAAACGCCTGGTATTGAGCCGGCCGCATCACGCCTGTCTGATCCGCCGGGATGCGATAGGCCCAACTGCCGATGAAGTCGTAGGGGTGCAAGTCCGTCTCGTCGGTGTCCGTCAGCGAAGGCGCCGTGTGCGTATGCGTCGCGGAGACGAGGATCTTGTCGACGTCCAGGTCAGGCAGCTGGCTCTTGACCAACTGCCGCACCCGCTCCTGGGTCTGGCGGCGGATCAGCGACAAATCGCAGGAAACCAAGACGGCCTGATCGATCACGCCGCGGTCGTCGCGTGTCTCGATCGCCAGCGCCGTCGCCGTCAAGGGATCGTGCACCTCGCCGCTGATCCGCGTGTGGTACTGTCCGCCGACGGCCACCGGCTGGTCCGGCGTGATGCTCTCGCTGGCCCACCCGAAAAACAGTTGCCCCGCCCGCGGCTGTTCTGCGTCAGCGGGTCCCGCGGCGAAACACGCGAGGATCAGTTCGGCGAGCACGAAGGCCAGAACGCTTCTCATTGTTTTGTCCTCTCTTGTCTTCTTTCGGATTTCGCCGACCAAGGATCCTCCGGCCAGGCGTGCTTGGGATACCGCCGCCGAAGCTCCTTGCGGACGACCTGGTACCCCGTGTTCCAGAAACTCCGCAGATCGTCCGTCACCTGCTGCGGACGCATGTTGGGCGCCAGCAAGTGTAACAGGACGGGCACCCGGCCGCGAGCCAGCCGCGGCGTCTCGGACCAGCCGAACAACTCCTGGATGCGGACGGCCAACACGGGCGGCTTGCCCGGCTCGTACTGCAGCGGCACGCTCCGCCCACTGGGCACCGTCAACCGTTCGGGCGCTTCGCGATCGAGCGTCTGCAACTGGTCAAACCGGTACAAGCCGCGCAGCGCCGTCAACCACGGCGCGGCCCGCAACTCGGCAAACGACCGCCGGCCTTGGCACAGTGCCGGCAACAGGCCCTGCAGGGTCGCCTCGTCCAGCACCGGCAAGTCCGCTTCCGGCAGCCGCTCGCGCAACCAGCGAGCCCGGGCGACAAAGCCCGCCACCGCATCGCTGTCGGGCGGGAATACGCGGTCCCACTCCTGCACTGCGGCCTGGGCCAACAACCGGGCCGCGTCGTCCGGATGTGGGTTGGCCGCCATCGCTTCCTCCAGCAGCAGGTCCTCCCAGTACCGCCGCCGCCGCGCCGTCACCCGCTGGCCGACCGGATCGAACGCCACTTCGATCGCCTCGCGCAGCCCGCTCGTCGGCAGCCAGCCGCGCTCGACCAGCGACGCGCGGCGGACCCAGGCCTCGGCCCCGGCCCCGTCCACATCCAGGCACAGGAACAGCTCGCCATCGAGCACGGCGCTCTCGTCCGCCAACCGCACGCCGCGCCCGCCCACCATCACGCCGCGCCGCGATCCCGGCTCGCGGCGTTTGGCCAGCCGATCCGGACACGCGGCCAGCAACGAACGCAACAGCGCCGTGTCCAGGTCCGCCGCGGGCGCTCGCCGCCGCCAGCCGCTGTCCAGCTGACGCGCCAGCTGGTCGCGGACCTGAAACAGCGCCCGAGCCGCCGGGCGCACGATCGGCCCCCAGGCCGAGTCGCCCCGACCGCTCGCCTCGTAGTCCTCCAAGGCGACGATCTGGTCCAGCAGATCGCTGGGCGAGTGGCAGTCCGGACTCCGCCGCCGCGGACCGCCCTCCGCCGCCCGGCCGAATGGGCTGCGTTCCGACAGCAGGGCCGCCGCCAGCGCCGCCCGCGGCACGCAGCCCAGTCGTTCAGCTTCCACCAGCAACCGCCCCAGCCGCGGATGGACCGGCAGCCTGGCCAGCCGCCGGCCCAGCTTCGTCACACCTTGCTCGTCGGCCGCGCCCAACTGCCGCAGCAGCTTGTGGGCCTGCCCCAGAGCTTCCGGCCGCGGCGGCTCGAACCAGGGAAACGTGTCCGGGTCCGGCTCGATCCAGCACAGCAGTTGCAGCACCGCGCTGGCCAAGTCGACACGGCGGACTTCGGGCTCCTCGAACGCCGGCCGCGCCCGCTGGCCGCGTTCGTCCCACAGCCGCAGACAGATGCCCGGTTGAGTGCGCCCGGCGCGGCCCGCCCGCTGCTCGGCAGCCGCTTGCGAGATCGGCGTCAGTTCCAACCGATCCAAGCCCACGCCGGGCTCGTAACGCAGCGTCCGCGCCCAGCCGCTGTCGACCACGGCCGTCACGCCGGGGATCGTCAGCGAAGTCTCGGCGACATTCGTCGCCAGCACGATCTTTCGCCGCCCGCCCGGCTCGAGAACCGCGGCTTGACGCTCCAGCGGCAGATCACCATACAATTCCAGCAGCTCGCAGCCCGCGGCTCGTGCCGAGTCCGCCAGCAGTCGCTGGGCCTGCCGGATCTCGCGCAGTCCCGGCAGGAACACCAGCACATCTCCGCCTGATCGCCCCAGCACTTGCCGGACGCCTGTGGCGGCCAAGTCCGCTGGCGACTGCCGCTCAGTCGGATTCAGGTACGAGACCTCGACCGGATGCGTCCGCCCGCTGCATTCTATCGCCGGACAGCCGCCCAGGTACGCCGCGACCGGTTCCGGTGCCAGCGTCGCGGACATGACCACGATTTTCAGATCCGCCCGCACGCTCTGCTGGATCTGGCGGACCATTCCTAACGCCAGATCGCTGTTCAGGTTACGCTCGTGGAACTCATCAAAGACAATGACGCCAACCGCTTGCAGGAACGGATCGTCGTGCAAGCGGCGCAGCAGGACGCCCTCGGTCACGACCGCAATCCGGGTCTCCGGACCGATCCGTTCCTCGAACCGCACCTGGTACCCCACCTCGCGGCCCAGTTTCCAGCCGTTTTCGGTCGCCATTCGCCCGGCCGTCGCCCGGGCGGCGACCCGCCGAGGCTGGAGCACCAAGATCTGCCGATCCCCCGCGATCCCGGCGCGAGCCAGGGCCGGCGGCACCCGCGTAGTCTTCCCAGCTCCCGTAGGCGCGCGCAGGACCACCGAGTCGCTGCCTCGCAGGCCAGCGACGAAGTCAGGCAAGGCATCATCGATCGGCAGATGTTCCACGGATTTACCTGCAGCCGCCTGGACAGGGATTGACAAAACGCCCGCCGCACAGAAAATTAGCCGTCGTCATTGGCAGACGCCGATGATCGTACAGCAGGCCCCCTTCGTCTAGTGGCCTAGGACTCCGGGTTCTCAGTCCGGCAACAGGGGTTCGACTCCCCTAGGGGGTACTTGGCTAACCCGCAAGGTTTCGCCACGATCCGCAGATAACGGCCGTAAGCTCTGACCAAACAAGGGCTTGCGGCCGTTTTGTTTTTCGTGAGGAAACTGGCTGCGTCCGCCGGTGTGGCACGGCTCACTCGCACACCGCCGAAAAGCCCCGCCTGACGATCCGACCTTGCCGGTGTGCGAGTTAACGTAGCCCCCGCGGACGCGGTTATCAATCGGGGCAAGGACACGGGGGAGTAGGGGCCCGGGGATGCGCTGTCCGTTGCCGGTGCGCAGCCGGGATTCGCCCTTCTGACCACAAAACACCTCTCGCCGCATGGGGATGGCGTCTCGTGGAGGCGGTTTCCCATTCTGGCCGTCGTGCATCGCGCTCCGATTCCTAACGAACTGGGCTGGCCGCTGTTGTGCTGGCGAGGCGTTTTGCGGGGGCTGTCACGCGGCGTCACGCCACGCTCGAGCTGTTGGTTTCGCCCAGTCGATAGGTGTCCCAAAGTGGCGGACGTGCGAAAGAACCGCTGAGATTCGCTCGGGGCCGCGGTCGTTCGTTGGCCACGCGTGGCCAATAAACGGCTCGCGCTCCTTCGGGCCATGCCCGTTCGCTGAACCAAGTCTGTGGTGGCGAAAATCGGCCTGTCGAACATCGCGTCGATCGTCTGTACCGTGAATTGGCTCGGAACAATTCCCGGCAACGCGGACTTTCTGCGATTGTACAACTCCAAAATCGCTTTGGCCTTCGCGCAGTTCTGCTTGGCCTAATCCGCGACGGCCCACCTGGACCACCTTGGACCACCCAGCCACGAGACCACGTCTACCTGCGTCAAGGCCGGTGCTGTGGAAGCCGCTGTTGATGACGGGGGGGATGGCGGTGGCGGGGCCGAGCGTTCGTAACGGATCTTGGCCGGTTGAATTGGCGAGACGGTGGGCCTATTCTGGAATTCTTGCCGCTGGTTGGTTGGGACTTGCTGGTGGACTCGTGCCGAGCATCTGCTACCGCACACACGCTGGGTTGCGTCATGGGGATTGATTTACTCGATCTGACTTTTCGGCTCGAAAAGCGGCTCGGCATCAGGATCAGCCAGGCTGAAGCTATCGCTGGTGTGTTCAACACTGCGGGAACCCTTCACCGCTACCTCGTTGCGAAGCTGCGAGGCGAATACCAGCAGGTTCCCCGCATCGAACCCGTGTTCAAAGAAGTCGCCGATGCCGTGAATCGCATTACAGGTCCGTGGAGGCTTACTTCGTCCCTGGACTTGAATAGACGGTTCTCCTCCTCCACTCGTGCCGAAAATTGGCAAGCCCTGGAAGGTGCGTTGGGAATTTCCCTTCCCCAACTTGAACAACCGGCAGACGATGAATTCCCCAAGATCCCACGGCAATGCGATTCAGTCATCTCCCTGACCTATTGGATCGTCGAGCATCACCCTGAGCGGGCCGAATGGTTTCCCGTCAACTGCGAACGAACAGGGAAGATGGCTACGCACCAATTCAGTGAGGACGAAGTGTGGGTGATCTTGTGCGAGTGCATCTGTGATGCGTTGGGGGTGAAGCCCGAAGAAATCACCCCGGATTCCCGAATGATTGAAGACTTGGGGATGAATTAGCGGGCCTGCCTGACGAGATCAGCCTTCACCTGCCAAGATTCGCACTGGCCGTCGCTGGCACGGCGACGGGGCAGAAGCGTTGTCCCTGCTTGGTCTCGTGATACGGGAGGGATGTGTGAGGCCAGCGAGCCTACCTGCCAGAAAAGAAACACCCCATGACCCGTTGCGGGCCGTGGGGTGCTGATCAGACGCATTGTGTTCGCCGCTGTCCCGGCTAAGTCCCCAGCATTTTCTTGAGTTGGGCCTTGTTCACCAAGCCCACTTGCTCATCGACAACCTTGCCGTCCTCGAAGACTTTCAGGCTGGGGATCGAGTCGATGCCGTAACGTGCAGCCAACTGGGGACTGTGATCGACGTTCACCTT
This sequence comes from uncultured Planctomycetaceae bacterium, assembly GCA_903927685.1. The sequence continues at coordinate 3,877 of CAIYOB010001527.1, read as the reverse complement.
CACGATCTTGGCGTTGGTCGATTCCCGTGCCAGTTCTTCCAGCACCGGTGCGATCATCCGGCAGGGACCACACCAGTCGGCGTAGAAATCGACCAAGACGGGAACGTCCGAGTTCAGCACCAGTTCAGCAAAGTTGGCTTCGTTGGCGTGGTGGACTTTGCCGAGCGGCTTCGTGGCGGTGAGCATGTTTGTACCTCCGATTTCTTGGGTGTTTGTGCCTGATTGTCCTGCGGGCAGTGATGTGGCCGGGCCATCGCTCGATCTCGCCCCAAACGAGAGTCCGGCGATCACGATCACGGCGACCGCAAAGGCGAACTTGTCGATATTTCTGCGTATCCACTGATTCATGGGATGCCCTTCCTTTCCGTGCGACTGTACGAGTATGGACTCGCAGGGGGCCTCAAAGTTACAGAAATCCGCCCGCATCGGTTGTGCCTTCGGGCGTACCACGGCACAGCAGCCGGGGCCGGTGGTCAATATCGATGCTTGCGGCTAGAGTAACTGGGCTTTCGTTTCTTCAAGTCGTGAAGTTGCCATGCCATCGGACCCAACTCAAATCCCGGAAATGCCGACGCTGAACGCTGACGGTTGGCGGCTTTTTGCCACCCGTTGCATTCGCCTGTTCGCCTACGGCTTCCTGTCGGTCGTGCTGGTCCTATACCTCAAATCGATTGGCCTGAACGACGAGCGAGTGGGGCTGTTGCTAACATTGACGCTGCTGGGCGACACCGCCATCTCGCTGTGGATCACCACCACGGCGGATCGAATCGGCAGACGCAAAATGCTGATCGTCGGTTCCGTGCTGATGCTCCTGGCGGGCATCGTTTTCGCCGTCACCCAAGGCTTCTGGTGGCTACTGGTCGCCGCCACCATCGGCGTGATCAGTCCCAGCGGCAACGAAGTCGGCCCGTTCCTGTCCATCGAACAAGCCGCCTTGTCGCAACTCGTCACCGACCGGCAACGCACGGCTGTGTTCGCTTGGTACAACCTCGTCGGATCGCTGGCGACGGCCCTGGGGGCATTGACTGGAGGAGCGGTTTGTCAGGCAACCGCTCACTCCGGCCTGGAAGGACCGGACATTTATCGTCCCGTGGTTCTGGGGTACGGGGCTTTCGGCCTTGCCCTTGCCATCATCTTCCTGGGCCTGTCCCCGAAGACGGAGATTGTCGTCCAGGCAGAAGCCACGACCACGCCCAGGGGCAGCCGATTTGGTCTGCATCAGTCGAAAGGCATCGTCGCTCGTCTGGCCGGACTTTTTGCCCTGGATGCCTTCGGGGGCGGATTCGTTATCCAAAGCGTGGTGGCCTACTGGTTCCACGTCCGGTTTGGGGTGGAACCGGTTACGTTGGGCGGCATCTTCTTCGGAGCCAACGTGCTGGCCGGATTGTCGTCGCTGGCGGCCGTCTGGCTGGCCCGTCGCTTCGGCCTGATCAACACGATGGTGTTCACCCACCTGCCGTCGAATGTCTTGTTGATGCTCGTGCCGTTGATGCCAAATCTGCCCTTAGCCGTCACGGTGCTGATGATACGATTCAGCATTTCGCAGATGGACGTGCCGACCCGCCAGTCCTACACGATGGCCGTGGTGGCACCCGAAGAACGCTCGGCGGCATCCGGTGTGACCGGCGTAGCCCGCTCGATTGGTGCGTCCGTCTCGCCGATGCTGGCGGCCTTGCTCGTGGGAAATCCGGCCTGGGCCAGCCTGCCGTTCTTCCTGTCGGGAGGCATCAAGATCGTCTACGATCTGCTGCTGTATCGGAGCTTCGTCACCCACAAGCCACCGGAAGAAGCTGCCAAGTGACGGCAGACCGGAGTCAAAATGCCCCGCACCATCGCCATCGGAGACATCCACGGCTGCCATCGTCGGCCACACGCCACAGCCAGAAGTCCTGGATCTTGGCTACCTGAAGTGCCTCGACACGAACTGCTGCTACGGCGGCTGGCTTTCAGCCCTGGATGTGGATACCAATCAGTTGTGGCAGGTGGATGAAAAAGGCGAGGTGAGGGTGTAGCCCGGCGTGGTCGAAACCGATGGGCGTTCAGGTCTTTCCAGCGACACCCGTTGGTCCCCGGATCAGCGACTCGTCAAGCCCTGACCGTACTCCTGGATAAAGGACAAATCGTCGTACCGTTCTTGGTAACCGGCATCGATCCAGGCGGCAAACGTCGTCACATGCCGGATGCCTCGCTTCCGGTATGCTTCAACGTCAGCGAGGAAGACATCCTTGTTCCACGGCAGCTTCACGCCGGGGCGTTTCCACCGGGAGAACCGGGAGACATCCAGCCAATACTCCAACACCTGGGCCGTATCCTTCGGGAAGACTGTCAGGTTGGCTTCGAGGGCGTGCAAGCCATCAGCCAACTTCGGGTCTTGCTGCTGGTCGTAAGGAACATCGTAGCGTCGTTGGATGGGAGCGAATTCCAGAAAAACGCCTTGAGCGGGCGTGACGTTCACAGGGGGGACAAGCGTGTTGTGGTAGGCAAGGTGTGCGACTTGGGCCTTCGAATCCACTTCCTGCAAGGCCCTGCAAATCCGGTTCTCGATCACCAATGCCTGCTCGGACGGCGACAGTCCCCGGCACTTCGGGCACTGGCACCACGGCATCCCATCGTCACCCCAGTAGAAATAGCGGCTGGTGGTTGGACGAAGCACCTTGCCGATTTCCACGGCATTCTCGCAGATGATCTCCAGGGCTGGGGCGGAGTGGACGCAGCAGTTGAAGTCGGCCACTCGCTGCCCCTGGTCGTCCATGCGGAACATTTCGGGATTCTTCGCAAACAACTCACGAGGCAGTAATTCCTTCATGGCGTGGAGTTCGTATTCGATCTCCACGCCGAGCTTCTGGCATTTCTCCAGAAACCGTTGTCCCGAATCAGATTTGACACAGCGGACAACAGCCTGCGGCGAGTTCTGATGGTGCAGACCAATCGTCGTCAGCCCCGCATCCTTAGCTCGCTGTGGCCAATCCGCCAGTGTCAGATCTTCCGGCACCAGCACGACGCCTCGTGTGGCGAAGGAATGTCTGACAGGTGCGTCGGCCTGCACTGCCTTACCACGGAGCAGCACCGCCAGGGCACCATTGGCACAGCCCGCCAGGAACTGTCGTCGTTGGAAGTTGATCATCACGCTCACCACTCATCTGAAATGCTACTTGACGAACCACGTCTTCGCCGTGGAATCAGTCTTCACGAAATCCAGCAGCAATTCGGCAACCTTCCGCCTTCCATTGTCACTGGGATGAGTCCCATCAGGGCCGAGATCCTCTGGCCTCCAAACAAGATCGTCGATCTTGCGACCGTTCTCGCCGTCTGCCCACAGATACGGTCCCCAGAGCAGCAATGGCGACTTCACCGCCTCCTTTGCCGGGTCGTAGTTCAGCGACGGCTCGCCGTTGATCTGGTCTTGGATCAACCAACGGACCACGAAGGCCGACTCGAAGGCATAGGGTTCCGGGTTCAGCGTGGACTTGGCATAACCGGCGTAAATCCGGCTGGACAGGTAGGCAAGTCGCAGGTTTGGGAACCGTTCCTTCAGCATGTTCAGGATCGTGACCATGTGTCCCTTCATTTCCTCGGCGTGCTTGGGGAACTCGCCGATGCTGCCGGGGGCGATCCGAGCTTGCTTGACCCATGCTACCTGGACTTGCTCGTGCGACACGTCAGCTTGTCGGAGCCGGTCGTCCAGCACTTCCCAAGGATTTCGAGAACCGGGTTGGTCGGGTCTCCCGGAGATGGCCCACGCCTTGGCATCCATCCCGCCCTGTGCCCCATCGACGATGACGACCTTCGGCGACTTTGCAGGATCGGCATTGGCCAATCGGACAAACGCCGAGAATTCCTGGGTGGTGTTCGACATCCCCACCGAAATCATGACGAT
>CAIYOB010001526.1 GCA_903927685.1 uncultured Planctomycetaceae bacterium | reverse complement strand
GTTACGTTTTTCATGCGTGCAGTGACCTTCTACCTTGAAAAGCACCCGTCGTTACTTGCTCGGCAAGCTCTCTGCCGGCTGCAGCGAGACGGGGCCAAGAAGACCGGAGGGCAGCAGCGGCGAGTCCTTGGTGTAGTGCCGCCAGGGGGCGAACGTCAGCCGACCAGTCGGGGACGGCTGGCCCTCCTTCAGCCACTGCGGCCAGTCTTTGGACCAGTCCACTCCTTGCCCCGTTCTCTTGTCGAACGTGCCCCACCAGCCAATGTCCTCCGGCAACTGCTCGTCGCCGATCAGGCGGTTGGGCCACTGGTTCGTGATCTGGATCTCCAGCCGGTTGCCCCCCGCCCGCGCCGCAGGCGCGATGTCCACGCGGAACGGCCGCTTCCACAGAATCCCTATGTCCTGGCCGTTGACCTTCACCTTCGCCAGGTTCTTGACTACGCCCAGGTCGAGCCACAACACGCCGCCGCCTTTGACCAACATGCCAGCCGGGATTTGGATCTCCTTCTCGTAGGTCGCTGTGCCCGAGAAGTATTTGACGCCTTTGTCGGCGTGCTCCGGCCAGGAGACCAGCCGGTCGAGCACCACCGACGGCGGCGCGCCCCAGTTCGGCGGGAAGCTCAGCTTCCAAGTGCCCTCCACCGCGATCGGTTGACCCACTTCGGTCAGACGCTGCTTCGGCATCACCACGTGGTCAGCCGTCGTGTCTGGCTCGCGGAAGAGCACGAACACCGAGCCGCTCGGGTCAAACTCCAGCGGCACGATCACCCGCCCGCCCTTGACCGCATACGCCGGCGCCGGCTCGATCTTTCCGCTGTCGGGGTACCAGAGTTCGGGTTTCTTTCCCGCGACCCGGAACGAGCACTCTTGCTGAACGAACCGGTCGGCTTGGTTGGAGAGGAAGTAGGCGTCACCGCCGCTGTCCAGCACCAAGTGAATGTAATCAAAGTCCTTGCTCGTAGTGCAGTCGGGCGCGACCTTCAGCCCGTTGAGCACGTCCTCCAGCGACTTGCCCGAGACGACTTGGCCCTTGCCTACGACGTGCTGCGTGACGGTCTTGCCGTCGATGTCGCCCCAGAGTTCGGCGGCCAGCGCCTGCACCTGCCGGTCGCAATCGGGGTAGCCCTGCAGGCTCGGCGAGTACGTCGGCCGGATGCCCACGACGGTGGCGCCGTCGTTCACCAAGTCCCGGATCCTGCCCAGCAACTCCGGTGTCATCTGCGGGTCGTCTGGCGGCAGCACCAGCACCGCGTAGCTCGCGCCGCTGTCCAGCACGATGCGACCGTCGATCACCTTCGCGTGGTTCAGCAGCAGGTCGGCGTTGATGTCGTCCCAGTAGTACCCCGCCGGCGTCGGCGGGTTGCCCGGCCTGTTGGACACCGGCGCGTTTTGACCGCAGAAGTAGGCCACGTCGGCCATCACGCGCCCCTGGCGCAGCAGGTGCTGGCAGCACGCCAGGTACTGCATCCACGGCCCGGACCACTCGAACCAAGTGTTGCACCGGTTCAGGTGGATGCCGTAGCACGCGAGCGTCATGCCGGGAACGCGGTTCCGCCAGGGCTGATGGACCGAGCAATGGAAGACGAATTGATTGATGCCCCGGCAGAACATCTGGTCGCCGAATGCCTTCATCGAGTACGGGTCGTCCAACCAGCGGCCGTGCTTCTCGGGCATGCCGGTGAAACTCTCGGCGGCAATCATTCGCTTGCCATAGCCGTGACCGATGGAGGAAACCATCTTCACGCTGTCGGTATCCCCGTCCTGCCAGAACTCGGCCATGGGGATGTCCACCTGCGCGCCGCAGAGCATGGACTCAAACGGGCCATAATACGGCTCGGCCATCGACTCCAGGCCATGGCGGCGACATAACTCCGCGAACGGGCGAAAAAAGTTCTCGGCGATCAGATCCGAGACCGTCCGCCGCAGGTCCCACAGGAATCGCTCGGTGATCGCCGGGCTCTCCACGGTCCGGCCCGTCAGCGCCGGCAGGAACGGCGTGGGGTCGTAGCCGCGACGGGCGCGGAACTCTTCGGCCATCTTCGGCGTCCAGTTCTGGCCACCGACTTCCCAACTGTCGAACTCGCAGCGGGCCAGTGCCTTCCCGACCAACGGTCCGAGTCGTTCGATGGTCGGCTGCATCATCCCGCTCCAACCGGCCTGGACGCCCTCGGGCGTGAACTTGTCGACATCCAGACCGTTCCATGGCCCGCCGTTGGTTGCTCCGGTGGAAGTGTGGCCGAAGCGGACGATGGTCCACTTCCCGGGCGGAACATTCCACGTGAGCGTGCCATCGGGCTGCAGAGCCGACGTGAGATCCACCATGGCATCGCGGCGCACGATCGATTCCGAACCGACCATCCGCTGGCGAGCCTTCTCCATCAAATGGGGAATGTCGATGTGACTATTGTGCGGCCGTTCATAGAACGCTTTCCGCAGAAGTTCCGGATTGGCTGAGCGGTTCGAGAAGGCAATCTGGCTGATAACGTTGGGGCTGCGATCAAACGAGCTCTCAAACCTCAGCCGGAAAAACCGAGCCTTTACCGGCTCGTCTCCCAGGGGAATGTCCACGAAGCCTGCCACATCCATGGGCTTGATCTCAAAGCGGCGGAGCGTCCGGAAGTGGACCCCGTCCTCGGAGACCTGCACGGGCCCGCCGGAGCCGCGATCCCAGCGAACCTTCACCCGGATGCTCCGAACGCTCACCGGCTGGGCGAACTCGGCCTGGATGGTGTAGGGCTGCTCGGCGCTGGCGGCTGGGAACTCAACGAACTTGTCCCCCAAACCACTGGCCAGGGCGGTTGCGTCCACGCCCGGCGCGTCGGTCGTGATCGACACCGGATTGTCGGACGTCACGACGGCTTCCTCGTCGGCCGGCGTCGGAAAGGCCCACACCGCGATGTCCCGGTAGAAGTGGTGCGTCATCGGCGGCTGCGGCAGCTTGCCGTGGAACGGTGCCGGGCCGCTCGCGACCACTTCGCTGGACGTCACGAACTGCATTGACTGTTCGGGCTTGATCCACGGCCCGCCGCAGCCGGCCCAGCCCGAGCTGTTGTGCATGCTGATCGTCATCCCCAGGCGCTCGGCTTCCCGGGTGGCGTATTTCATCATCTCGAAGAACTGCGGGTTCATTTGCCGCATCGGCCCCGGCGGACCGCCGCCCACTGTCTGGACCAAGGCCCCGCTGATCCCCACCCGGTGCATCGCCTCCAGATCCGCGGTGATGCCCTCCCGAGTGACGTTGCCGTTGATCCACTGCCAGTAAACCTGCGGCTTGGCGGATTCTGGCGGATTGGCAAACTCGCTGGCCAACCGATCGCCCGCCGCGCCGGCGGCCAGTACCAGGATCCCCATCCAGATGGCTGTCATGTTGTTCTTCCTGCCCTCAGTAGGAGGCCACGATGTCGTACCGCGGTTGGCCGGGGTTGACGATTCGGAGCCATTCATTGTCCGGTTCAAGATACCGCCAATCGGCGCCGTTGACTTTGACCGCGGTCATCCGTCTTCCCGTGGGATGGCGCAGTCTTACGAGCAACACCCGGGGCCGGGAACGCTGCGGCAGGTCAATGCCCGCCCGGATCGTGCCGGTTGCCGCGCGGCTCTCGACGGTCATGCTCAGCGGGCCGAAGTACGTCGGCGCCCGGCGGATTTCCAACTGCTTTCCATCCTCCAGCCACGTCCGCGGCGTGGCTGCCAAGAGGACCCGCGTATCATCATCCCGCTCCTGGATCAGGAGATG
>CAIYOB010001525.1 GCA_903927685.1 uncultured Planctomycetaceae bacterium | reverse complement strand
TGACCGGCTTGATAGTTGAGTTCGATCACGTTGGGAAAAATCGGCTGCCGCGTCAACATGGCTGCTCCCGGGCCGGAGTGTCTCGCAGGAAACTCCCCATGCGGGCCAATTCTACGAACGACGTCGGCCGTTCACAAGACGCCCGAAAGTTCACAAGCCGCCGCACCCGCGCGGAAATTGAAGGGAGTCTGCCGAGCTGCCGCGCTTGACGGCATGCGACTCATGAGAGCGGGCCTCGTCTCACCGCCGACCCCGCATCATGCGAGCCAAGTCGCGCTGCGTATCCGCCTTTTTCATCGCCTCGCGTTTGTCGTGCAGTTGCTTGCCGCGGCACAGGCCCAGCAGGACCTTGGCGACTCCGCGCTCGTTGAAATACAGCTTCAGCGGGACCAGGGTCAGCCCCTTCTCGTGCGCTTGGTTGGCGAACTTGTGCAGTTCCCGGCGGTGCACGAGCATCTTGCGAGGGCGCTTCGGTTCGTGGTTCCAGACCGTGGCCTGTGGGTATTCGGGAATGTCACAGCCGATCAGCCAAACCTCACCCTCGCGGACGCGGCCGTAGGCTTCCTCCAGCGAAATCCGCCCGCACCGCAGGCTTTTCACCTCGCTGCCGACCAAAACCAAGCCGCATTCTAGTGTATCCAAAACTTCGAATTTATGTCTCGCTTTGCGATTTTCGGTAATCAGCCGAGGCTCCGGCTTGTCGGATTTCGGGCTGCTAGCTGGGTTTTTCTTGGCCATAACGGGATTCCGGGAGGTCGAATACCCAAGTTTACACGAGTTTGGAGTTTGGGATACCGGACAGCCGAAGACAATTTGCGGTTGCAAAACAATTGGGCGACGGTACATTGTTGGGCTAACAGTGTGCATTTGTGTTGTAAGTAGGAATCGCTGCGGCTGGCCGGAACGGCCGGTTGTGGCACGATGGAGGGATGTTGTAGGAACGAGGTCGAGCCAGCGCAGGGCTTGTTACGGCCGAGGGAAACACAGAGCCTATGACGATCACCAAAGAGCGAAAGCAAGAGTTGGTGCGGGATTTCAGACGCGACGAACGCGATTCTGGCTCGCCGGAAGTGCAGGTTGCCATTCTCACCACGCGGATCAACTCCCTGACTGAGCACTTGCGAGTGCACAAGAAGGATTACGCGACGCGACGTGGGCTGCTGGCGATGGTCAGTCGCCGACGGCGACTGCTGGACTATCTGCGGCGAGTGGATTCGAGACGCTATCTCGACATCATCGGCCGGCTGGGCATCCGCAAGTAGCGTCGGTAGGCGTCTGGCGGCCGGTTGGCTAGTCCGCCGAGCCGCGGTGTGCCGCCGCTCGAGTTGTGGACGGCGGTCTCTCGTACGATGACAGGCTGGGAATTGATTTCCGGCCCTTTGTCCTGCGCATGTTCCGATCTCTCGACCCCCGCAGCCTCCATCGGGTGAAAAGAGCAGGGACCAGATACAGTGAAAGTTCGTGTAGAAAAACAGTTTGGAGAATTCTCGCTCGCATTCGAAACCGGAGAACTGGCCAAGCAGGCCACCGCCGCCGTGGTTGCCGGGTATGGTGACACGACGGTGTTGAACGCGATCACCAGCGGGCCTGGTCGCGTCGGGTTGGACTTCTTTCCCCTGACCGTCGACTATCGGGAACGCACCGCCGCTGCCGGCAAGTTCCCCGGCGGTTTCATCAAGCGTGAGGGCCGTCCTTCGACCAAGGACACCCTGACGTCGCGGCTGATCGACCGCCCCATCCGCCCCTTGTTCCCGGACGGCTTCCGCGACGAGGTGCAGTGCCAGTGCATCGTGTTCTCCAGCGACCGCCAGCATGACAGCGACGTGGTTGCGATGAACGGCGTGGCTGCGGCTTTGTTCATCTCGCCGCTGCCGTTCGTGACGCCCGTCGGCGCGGTCCGGGTGGGACGCGTGGACGGCCAGTTCATTGCCTTTCCGGGCCGCGATCAGCTGGACAACAGCGACCTCGACTTGATCGTCGCGGGCACCGAGGAAGCGGTCACGATGATCGAAGGCTTCGCCCGGGAAATGAGCGAAGACGACATGGCGGCCGCGATCAGCTTTGCCCACGGGGTGATTCGCGAGATCTGCGCGTTGCAGCGCGAGTTCCAGGGGCAAGTCGGCACGGTCAAGAAGTCCTTCGAGGCCCCGCCGCCGGATCAGGTTTACCAGCAGCTGCGGGACAAGTACTACGACGAGTTCCGCACGGTCAAGCAGACCGAGGGCAAGCAGGCCCGCAACGAAGCGGTGACGGCCTTGAAGCAACGGGCGGTCGCGGAGTGCATCCCCGACGCGGCCGCCGCGGGCGCGATCACCCAGGAAGCGTTCGACCACGCCTGGCACGAACTCGAATCCCGCGTCGTCCGCGACTTGATCCTGGCCGGCACGCGGGCCGACGGCCGTGACCTGCGGACGTTGCGGCAGATCGACTGCCGCGTCGATTGCCTGCCCTGCACGCATGGCTCCGCGCTGTTCCAGCGGGGCGAAACCCAAGCCATGATCACGGTCACGCTGGGCACGACTCGCGACGAACAACGGGTCGACGATCTGATCGAGGAATATTCGAAAAAGTTCATGCTGGACTACAACTTCCCGCCGTTCTCCGTCGGCGAATGCCGACCGATCCGCGGCCCGGGCCGGCGGGAGATTGGGCACGGGGCGCTGGCCGAGCGCAGCGTCAAGTCGGTGCTGCCGGATCCGGAGGAGTTCCCGTACACGATCCGCGTGATCTCGGACATCCTGGAGTCCAACGGTTCGTCTTCCATGGCGTCCGTGTGCGGGGCCACGCTGGGCTTGATGGCGGCCGGCGTGCCGATCACCAATCCGGTGGCCGGCATCTCCGTGGGGCTGGTCAAGGAAGCCGATCAATGGGTTCTGCTGACCGACATCATCGGCGACGAGGATCACTTTGGCGATATGGATTTCAAGATCGCCGGGACTCAGAACGGCATCACGGGCATCCAGTTGGACCTCAAGATCGCCGGCATCAGCGAAGAGATCATCCGGGCCACACTGGCCCAGTCTCGCGAGGCGCGGATCGAGATCCTCCGCCGCATGCTGACCGCCATCTCGCGTCCGCGTTCCGAGCTGTCGTCGTTTGCTCCCCGCCTGATCCGGCTGAAGATCGACCCCGAGAAGATCGGCGCGTTGATCGGCCCGGGCGGCAAGAACATTCGCATGATCCAGGAGACGACGGGAACGATTATCGAGGTCGAAGACGACGGCACGGTGATCGTGGCCAGCAACGAAGCGGAGGCGTCCAAGTCGGCGGTGGCGCAGATCGAAGCCTGCACGGCGACCGTCCAGATCGGCCGGATCTACGACGGCCGCGTGATCAGCATCAAGGACTTCGGTGCGTTCGTCGAGATCCTGCCGGGCCGCGACGGCTTGTGCCACATCAGCGAGCTGTCCGACGGCTTCGTCAGCCGCGTGTCGGATGTGTGCGCCGTCGGCGACGAGATGAAGGTCCTGGTGATCGACATCGACGATCACGACCGGGTCAAATTGAGCCGGCGCCGGGCCCTGGAAGAACTGGGCATCAAGGACGACCTGCCGCCGCGCCCGGAAGGAGACACGGGCGAAGGCCAGGACCGCGAGCGGGGCGACCGGGACCGGGGTGACCGCGGCGAGCGCAGTGATCGCGGCGACCGGGGCGGAGATCGAGGTGGCCGTTCGCGTCGCTCAGGCGGCGGTGGCGGTGGACGGCCCCGGCGCTAAGGCACGAGCCGACGAACGCTCTGGCTGAGTCTTGGAGTGCAGCGGGCCCCCAGTCGCAAGAACTGGGGGCTCGCCACTCGTACCTCCGTGGTTCGACCCCAGCCACCCAACCCCCATTCTTAGCTTGGACAACGCCCTAGCGCCGCTTCCAGGCTTCACAAGACATGCTCGCGGCCCAGTTGCTGCCCGCTGCGGTTCTCATTCGGCCGCGTCACCGCAGGCCCCTCCGTCGATGGCGTTCGCGCCCGCCGGCTCTGCCGCGTGCGGGGCTTCGACTCGCATTCCCAGCCGGGCGTATTCGCGATTGAACTGCTCGATAAACGGCTCGCCGTCGCCGCTCAGGTCGACCCCGCCGACGATCGCCTTGCCTTGATAGATGACGCCGCGCAACGGCGGCCGAAACGACCTGCTGGACATCGCCACAGTCTCCTGGGAGCAAAGCGAGATCGCATGAGGAACCAGCGGCCACCAGGAAGGGCTGGGGCCGCGCCGTGCTTCGCATCCGGGGCATCATGGTACACGGGAGCGGCCCCGAATCAAGACAGATGCGCGCCTCGGCGGGTAACGGCAAGCGGGCCGCCATCGCCACTTCCGACAGTGTTTTGTGCTGGCAGATTGGCGGGCCGATGGTTCTTTTCGGGTTTGGGACGGCCGACCGCGCTTGCCCGATTCGCCGGGACGGGTAAGATTCAAGACCGGCGAGCACATCGGGCCGGCAAGGATGGTGGGTTGTGAACGGAAATCGCAGGCAGAGCGACGCGGAATCCCCGCTGTCGGCGGTAGATCAAGCCGAACTGGCGTGCGCCGAGTTTGCGCGGGGGTGGCAAGCGGGGAGTGGGCCCCGGATCGAGGACTGGCTGGACCGCGGGGGGCCGGAGGAGCGCGGCCTGCTGTTCGGCGAATTGTTGGAAATCGAGCTGCATGCTCGGCAGCAGCATGGGGATCTGCCGGAGGAAGACGAGTATGCGCGGCGGTTTCCGGAGTATCAGGAAGTCATCGCGGCGCTATTTGCCAAGTGGGTCCGGAGGCGGCTAGGCGACTATGACATCCTGCGCGAAATCGGCCACGGCGGGATGGGAGTCGTCTATCAAGCCCAACATCGGCTGCTGAACCAGATCGTGGCCATCAAGGTGCTGCCCGAATCGTCCCTGGGCGACCGGCAGGCCGTGCGGCGGTTCCAGCGGGAAATGCTGTCCATCGGCCGACTGAACCACCCCAATATCATCCGGGCTCTGAACGCCGGCCAAGAGCGGGGCGTGCATTACCTGGTCATGGAGTATGGCGATGGCCTGGACTTTCGCGAACTGGTTGTCCAAAGCGGACGGCTGAATCCGGGGGCCGCTTGCGAACTGGTTCGCCAGGCGGCCGTCGGGCTGCAGCACATCCACGAACACAATCTGGTCCACCGCGACATCAAGCCGGCCAATTTGCTGCTCGCGCGGGACGGTTCGGTCAAGATCCTCGATCTGGGCCTGGCGCGATTGGATACGCGGCAGATGTCTCGGGATCTGACCCAGCCCGGCATGGCGATGGGAACCGTGGACTACATGGCGCCGGAGCAGTGGGTGGATTCCAGTGCCGTCGACATCCGGGCGGACATCTACAGCCTGGGATGCACGCTGTATTTCTTGCTGACGGGCCAGCCTCCCAACGCACGGGCGCTGCGCGAGTCGCCGTCGAAGCGGAACGGAGGCCGGCCGCCGACGCATCCGTCGGTCGCTTCCCTGCGCCGCGATTGCCCCCAGGACTTGGACAAGATCCTGGAACTGATGCTGGCGGAGGAGCCGGATGAACGCTTTGACGCGCCTGGCGAAGTTGCCGACGCGATCTGCGTCTTTGCAGATCCTGCGGCGGTGGGGGCGCTGGCCTCGGACTGTCGGCGCGAGGCGGACCCGGAATCCGGCCCCGCGGCGCGGCCGGCGGCGGCGACTTCGACGCACTCCGGCACGGCCGGACGGCTGGCACCGGCGTGGGACGGCAGCCGCCCGGCGATGCAGCCACGCGATCGCCTGGGGTGGAGCTACGAGGCGATCGGGGGCGTGGCCATCTTGCTGGTCGTGCTCGCCGTGTGGTTGGTCGCGAGGTACCTGGACAGCGGCCCAGTCGCGTTCGGCGTGACCTCGCAAACCGCGACCGCACCGGTCCCGACCGCGGCCGCCGAACTGGCCGCGCTACCCGGCTTGAACGGCCGCTGGTGGTTTGACGAAACGCCATGGCTGCTCCCCGTCGTCCGGGAGCGGGTCGTCGGCGACGGACGCTGGCGGGCGAAACCGGAGTCGCCCGGTGGCAACCGCGGGGAGGATCCGCATTGGCTGTGGGACCCGAATGTCCAGGCGGTCCAAGCGTCGCTGGCGGACCTGGTCAGGACCTCGCTGGACACTTTGCCGCCAGCTTCATCCGCCCTGGCCGCCGACTTGCTGGCGCTGTGCCGGGAGGACTTGGGCGATGAACCGCTGGCCGACCGGCTGCGCACTGCCCTGGTGCGATTCGACCAGGCGCACGCGGCCACGCAGGCGTGGCCGGCGGCCGACTTGCACGCTCGCGCCGTCCTGCGCCACAAGATCGCGACGATCGGGAACGACCTGGAACTGGCAAAACAGGCCGCGGAATCGTACGCCGCTGCCCTGGCGGCGTACGGAGCAGAAGATGCCGTGGCCGCGGCGCGGCGTGCCCGCTGTCTGGTCGACAGCGGCCAGCTGTCTGCGCTGTTGCTCCAGGACTACGCGGAAGCCCGCCGCCGGTTTCAAGAGGCGCGCCAGTTGCCGGGCGTCCCCGTCTTGCTCCAAGCCGAAGCCTGGTTGAACGAGGGGATCGCCAGTGCCGCGGCGAATCCGATTGCGGCCGACAAGTACGCCGAAGCCGGTGCGGCGCTTGCCCAAGCCCGGCAACTGATCCGGGACGCCGGCCCCGCGTTGGCGAATCACCCGTTGTTGGCGCACGTGCACGAGCGATTGGCGTGGATCCTGATGGATCAATGGAACGTCTCGAAGGCCAGCGAGGAGTTTCAGGAAGCCCGCAACATCCGCTTTGACAATTACTGGAAGTCCAAGAACGAGTTCGCGCAGATCTACGTGTTCCACAACGACCACGGCCAGGCGATGGCGGAACGCTATTGCGGCGACGAGCGGATCGCGCGGGCCAAGTACGACCTGGTGATCGGCGAGGTCGAAAAGGCGCTGGGCCAGACCGCTGCCGAACCCGCACCTCCCGGCTGGCAGCGGCTCCGGCGCGACCTGCGGGAACGCTGGTCCAACTCGTGCGAACGCCGCGCGGACTGCGAACTGTACGGCGGCGCGGCGTCCGCCGCCGCGGTGAACCTGAAGGAAGCGGCCCGCCTGTACGCCGTCGCCCGCGACCAGGCCGACGATCCGGCCGTCCGGGTCGCCATGAGTTGCAAGCGGTCGATGATCTTGGCCCTGGATGGGCAAGTCGCCGAGGCACGCCAGGAACTGGGCCACGCGCGAGTTGCCCAGCAGGTGGTGATCGGCGTCCAAGCGGAGCGCGTCCGGCTGCTGCGAAAGCTGGCCGAGGCGACTCTGTTGGTGCAGGAATCCCCAGCCGACGCCGGCCTGACGGCTTTGCGGGCCTTCCTCAAAGCCTTTGACCTGGATGCCAACTATCCAGACCGGCACCGCCGGGAAACGCAAGAGCTGCAACTGTTCGCCGCCGAGTTGCTGATTGCGGCCCAGCGGAACCAGCGTTCCGACGAAGCGCCGGTTGCCGACCTGAACTTCCTGGACCGGTTGATCACCGCTTTTCCGTACCGCGATCAGATGCTGCCGTACCTGCGGCGATACTACGATCTGGCGATCGAGGTGGTTGCCGAGCGCGATCCGGAGCGGGCCATCGGCTACATCCTGGCGGCGCGGGACCAGCGTCCGGCCACGGAGTCCACCCTGCTGCTGTTCCACTTTGCGCCTGCGCGTGGCTGGGCGATCGTGTACCGTGGCGACCAGGCGGCGTGCTTTCCGCTCGAGTTTGGTCGCGAGGGCGTCAAGCAGGCTGCGGCCGGCGGAGCCGGGCTGGCCTTGCCGCAGGAATTGGTCGACACGGTCTCGGCGGACACCGCCGCCGGGCGCACCGTGGTCGTGTACTGGACCGACAGCCGCTGCTGGTCCCGGGCGGAGAGCGCCCTGTCCAAGGACGAGTGGCCGTTCGGCCGCCAATTGGATTGGAGCAGGCTCGCAGAACCGAGCACCGGAAGTACAGCAACAAAGGGGTGAAAGTTGACCCTGAAAATACTATTGCTCTAGTGAACCAAAAAGTTAAGATACTGACAGAGAGATGGCGGGTGGGCCCGAACTGAAATGTCCCACCTGGACTGGATCGGTGACGCCAGTGCTCGAGCGGGTGTCACAGCCGATATCCGTAAAGTGGAGGACCTGCCGAACGCACCTCGACACTTGACCGGGCTTTCCTTTTCTGACGCCCTCGACTGTTGCTGTCATGGTGGCGGTCAGGGTCGCAGACGCCCAAACGGCGTCCAGCGAAAGGTCGGCCGCATGGCGAGTGGCTCTGAATCTCTCTCGCTCAGCGTGTACGCTGGGCGTTTTTTTTGCGCTCGACTGCTGCGAGTTTCTCATGAAATTGCCCACCGAAGGCGCACGCTGGTTTGTGCATCTGCGCTGGATTGCGTGCGCGATTGTCTTCGGAACGGTGGCCTTGGGCTGGGCCTTGCAGATTGTCCCCGATCCGCGGCCGCTGCTGTGGGTCGGGGCGGGCATGGTGATCTGCAATTCCGCGTTCTGGTTTTACCAGCAGCACTTGAGTTCGACGCGGAACAACGTGGACCGGCACATCGCGGTGCAGATTTTCTGCGATGTGACCGCGTTAGCCCTGCTGTTGTATTTCTCCGACCTGACGCGAAACCCGTTCCTGTATGTCTTCTCGCTGCCCATGATCATCGCAGGGATGTACCTGCGTGGCCGGACGCCTTACTACTTCGGCGGCTATGTCACGGTTCTCGTGGGCGGCATCATGTGGTTGGAATACCACGATTACCTGCCGCGGTTTCCCGTCCGGTTCGCGGGCGAGTCGCCGACGCCGTTGCTGGCCGGCTATTTGATTGCCACGTTCGTGGCCTTTGTCAGCACGCTGTGGATCACGCTGTACTTTGCCAAGTCGATCCGGGCCTATGTCGATCGAGCGCACCAGGAACTGCGGCAAAAGGAGAAGATGGTGGGCATCGGCCAATTGGTCGCGGGCATCGGGCATCAGATCGCCAACCCGTTGGACGGCGTGCAGAACTGCCTGCGGAGGATCGGCGAGCGGGTCCGGGACGACGCCCGGCTGACCGAATACGTCCAGTTGATGGAGGAGGCCCTGGACCGGATCGAGAAGACGACCAAGCGCGTCCAGTCGTTCGCGCGGCCGCGGGGCATCGAACTCGAAGACACGTCGGTCAACGCGGCCGTCGAGTCGACCCTGCAGTTGCTGGGTCCGCAACACCGGGACGGCATCGTGATCGAGACGCAGTTGGGGGACGTGCCGCTGGTCCGCGGCGACGCGTACACGTTGCAGGAAGTGCTGTTCAATCTCTGCCTGAACGCGATTGCCGCGATGCCCGCCGGCGGCCAACTCAAGCTCCGCACCCTGACGTTAGGGCCCCACGACGACGATAGCCCGGGCGACGTGGCGATCGAGGTCTCCGATACGGGCGTCGGGATCCCGCGCGGCAACCTCGAACGCATTTTCGAACCGTTCTTTACGACTCGCGCCGACTCGGGTGGCACGGGGCTGGGGCTGGGGTTGTGCCGGATGCTGATCTCGGAGATGGACGGCCGGATCCAAGTCCGCTCGGAACTGAACGAGGGCACGACCTTCACCGTCGTCCTGCCCCGGGCGGAACACGCGGCCCGGGAAGCGGCCAAGGAGCCGCCGCGGTGACCCGCCCAGCGGCGGTGCGGGCGGAAACTGGGGAATGGGTGTTGGCGTGTCGCGAGTCAGGGTGTTAAGCTGTGGGGGCCCCCTGAATCCCACTTGAACGAAGAGGTTGGTTTCATGCGTGTCGCGAAAACACTCTGGCTTGGGATAGCGAACGTCTGGATTCTTGTGGCCGTTGCCGGAGCCGGCGAGATGCCGCCCAGCGAGCCGGCAGCGGCGCCGCACATCGACCTGCCGCTGATCGCGCACTGGTCGTTCGACGAACCCGCGGGTGACGCGTGTGCCGACTCCAGCGGCCAGGGCTGGAACGCCGCCATGTCGCCGCCGACGACCCCGCTGGTCCGACGCCGGGGACTGTTCGGTCACGCCCTCGTGTTGTCCGGCTCGCACCTGTTGCGGGTCAGCGAGCAGATTCCGCTGGCGCCGCCGGCCGGGCTCTCGTTCAGCGCCTGGGCCAAGCCGAGCGAGCTGAGTAGCTATCGGGAGATCTTTCGCAAGGAGGACGGGGACCAGCGCGTGCTGTTCTCGTTCCAGAACGACGGCACGATCCTGTCGCTGGGGCTGAATCTCGGCGGGTACGTCGAGTGCGACGCGAGGATCACACCCGAGCGGGTGCGGGATGGCCGTTGGCATCACTGCGCCGCCACGTTTGACGGCCGCTGGATGCGCGTCTACCTGGACGGCGACGAGATCGGCAGCCTCGAGCGGCCCGCGGAGATCCGCGCCGGCGGTTCTGCCCCGGGGTGCATCGGCTCGTCCAACGGCGGCGAGTGTTTTCAAGGCACGCTGGACGAACTGCGGATCTATGCAGGAGCGCTGTCGGCGGTGCAAGTCGCACAGCTGTACCGCCAGGGCCAGGAGCTGATCGAGCAGTCTTCGGAAGAGCTGGTTCGCAACATCCGGGCGGTCTACCAGCGCGGCGACGCGTTCGCCGCGACGTTGATGCACTGCCGCCAGCGGATTGTCGAGCGCAACCTGACGCTGGATTCGGAACTGGCCGCGGCCGTGGCGGTCCGCCTGAAGACGGATTTTCCCGCCGAGTACACCCAGTTCGCCGCGGCCACGGGCGTGAACCTGCACGAGTTCCTGGCGGCCGGCGAACCCGACGGGCACGTGCGGCAGGCCCGGCGGCTGTTGGACCTGTTGCTGGAGTACAAGCCGTTGACGGACCAGCAGTGGCAGCGGCAGACGCCGGAAGACCGCCGCCGCTGGGAGGCGGCCGACCAGTATCGGGTCAGGCTCGAACAACTGCAGGCCGAAGCCTCGCCGTTCGCGCCGGAGTGGATCGCATTCCTGCTCGAAGTCGCTCCGCAGATTCAGGCTCGGCCAGAGCAGTCGGAGCGGGTGGCGCCGTACGTGACTCCCGAAACGCCGCTGACCAGGGACCTGACGGCCGACGAGGCCCGCGAGACGCTACAGCGGGATTGGCTGTTCCAGGCCGACGGCCGGCCGACGGGCGAGCGGATCGTCCGGGAGATCGGCTGGACACGCCAACTGGCGGCCCGTCTCGAGGCGGCGTCGCACGGACAGGTCCCCGTCGCCGACTTGCTGACTGAACTGCAGGGCCTGGAGCAGCAGGCGGCCGCGCTCACCGCGCCCAGCCCGGAGTTGTACTTCCGCGTGCGGCAGCTCAAACGCGAGCTGATGTTCCGCAATCCCGTAGTGGACTTTCAGAAGATCTTGCTGGTGGACATGCCCTATCCGCAAGGCTCCGAATGGCCGCACGAGACGCGGCATCGCCTGGGTTATATGGCCGTCCCCGGCGGGCGGTTGCTGATCCTGGACGGACTGTCGCCTGCGGGCAAGCTGACGCAACTGATGCCCCAGGCGCCGCTGCATGGTTCGTTCTGGCGTCCGGACGTGTCGTTCGACGCCCAGCGGGTGCTGTTCAGCTTCAAGCCGCACAATGAAAAAGCATTCCATCTGTACGAGATCAACGTGGACGGCACGGGCTTGGTCCAGCTGACCGACGGCCTGTACGACGACTTTGACCCGATCTACCTGCAGGACGACCAGCACGTGCTGTTCAGCACCACGCGCGGGCACACCTATGTCCGCTGCATGCCGCCCACCAACGCTTTTGTGCTGGCACGTTGCGATCGCGACGGGAAGAACCTGTACCTGGTTTCGGCGAACAACGAGCCGGACTACTTGCCGTCGCTGATGAACGACGGGCGGGTGATCTACACGCGGTGGGAATACACGGACAAACCGCTGTGGCGCGCCCAGAAGCTGTGGACGATCAATCCGGATGGCACCCAGGTGCTGCACTATTGGGGCAACCAGAGCGTCTGGCCGGATCTGATGAAAGACGCCCGCAGCATCCCCGGCAGCCGCCGCGTGATGTTCACGGGCAGCGCCCATCACAACTGGTTCAGCGGCTCGGTGGGCATCATCGATCCGGATGCCGGCTACAACTTTCCGGACGGCCTGACCAAAATCACTGCCGACGTCCCCTGGCCCGAAGTCGGCAACGGGCCGGTCGATCCGATCGAGTGCCCGGACTATCACCGCAGCGGAAACTTCCCGGCGTATTACTCGCCGTATCCACTGGGCGAACAGGACTTCCTGGTCTCGGCCCAGCGGGACGGCAAGTTCCTGCTGTACCTGATGGACGTGTGGGGCAACCGGGAGCTGATCTACGAGGGTGTGCACAACATCTTCCACGCCCTGCCGCTGAAGCCGCGGCCCAAGCCGCCGTTGATCAGCGACCGCGTGGCTTGGCCCGACCGCCAACAGCGGCAAACGCCGCAAGCGGGCGTCCTGTTCAGCGGCAATGTCTACCAGGGAACGCCACCCGAGTTACATGGCAAGGCTCGGCATCTGCGCGTGCTGCACATCGATCCCAAGACGTATACGTACTGGCACAAGCGACCGTACATCTCCACCGGTCCTGTGGTTTCGACCGTCCAGTCCGAAGGCGTCAAACGCGTGCTGGGGACGGTGCCGATCGAGGCCGACGGCTCGGTCGCCTTCCACGCTCCGCCGGGCATGGCGCTGCACTTCCAGCTGTTGGACGAACAGTATCGGGCGCTGCAGACGATGCGGAGTTTCGTCGGCCTGATGCCGGGCGAACGCCGCGGCTGCCTGGGCTGCCACGAAGGCCACAGCCGGGCGCCGCAGGTGGACTTGAAGAGCCTGGCGGTGGCCAAGGAACCCCGCGAGATCACGCCGCCGCCGTGGGGCTTGGATACCGTCAGCTATCCGCGTTACGTGCAACCGGTGCTCGAACAGTACTGCGGCAAGTGCCACCTGAACGACGGCGAGTCGGTCAAGGATTTTGATTTGACACCGCGCCCCGGATTCCTCGACTTTGCTGAGCCGTACCACGTGATGACGGGCCGGCCGACTTGGGGACAGCCCTACCAGCAGCCGCAGAACCCGCCGCCGGGTTGGGGCATCGCCGGGATGCTGATGGTCGAAGGCTACGGCACCACGGATCCGGCCGCCTATCGGGCGCCTCCGCCGATGGTCGCGTTGTCGTACCGCAGCCGGCTGATTGAGTTGTGCTCCAGCGGCAACCATTATAATGTGAAAGTCGACCCGGTCGGGCTGCAGAAGCTGATCGCGTGGGTCGATGCCATGTGCCCGTACAATGGCGATGAGGAAGTGCGGATGATCGACGATCCCCAGTTCCAAGGCGTCGATTGGCTGGCCGTCCGGCCGCGGATCAAGACCGCCCCACGGATCGTGCGTCCGGGGCCGGTCGAGTAGTGCGTTGTCCAGGCTAAGTGTTGGGGTGCCTGGGGTCGAGTGCAGCGAGCCCCCAGTGGCAGAAACTGGGGGCTCGCCACTCGTGCCTCGTGGCTCGACCCCAGCCACCCAACCCCAATTCTTAGCATAGTCAGGAGCCTCCCCATGCAACCACGCCCAACCCACCTGGTCTGTCTCTGCCTGCTCTTGGTCGCGACGCTCGCCCCGCTCTGGGCGGCCGGCCCCGAATCGCGTCCGGTTGTCGCCGAATTCCAGGACACGCTCGCCCGGATCGCAACGCTGGCGATCAAGCCCCCCGAGGCCCTGAACTTTCCGCCGGTCCAGGCCCGGTTTGTCCGCGTGGACATCCACGAGACCAGCGGCAACTCGCAGCCGGGGATCGACGAACTGGAGATCTTCGGCCCCGCCGGGAACGAGAACCTGGCCGTGGCCGAACGCGGCGCCGTGGCCACCGCGTCGTCGCTCCTGCCGGGTTACCCGATTCACCAGATCAAGCACTTGAACGACGGCCGTTACGGCAACGACTACAGCTGGATTTCCGCGACCAACGGAGCGGCGTGGGCTCAAATTGAATTGCCCGCGCCGCTGACGGTGTCAGGGGTCCTGATCACCCGCGACCGCAACGGCAAGTACCGCGACCGCATCCCCGAGGTGTTCGACGTGCTGGTCTCAAACGACGGCAACCAATGGCAGGCGGTTGCCAAGCGGGAGCGGACGGGGCCCAATCGAGTCCGTCAGATCCCCTATCTGCCGCTCGACCGGCTGCCGGAAAAGAGCTGGAACGGC
>CAIYOB010001524.1 GCA_903927685.1 uncultured Planctomycetaceae bacterium | reverse complement strand
GCGAGTTCCAGCTGCGGGTTGGTCTGCAGGTTCATCGACACGCCTCATACTCGAGTTCCATACGACCAGTGCTGTGAGCATTGCTACGGCGCGTTCAGGTCTCGCCGTTGCACGAGGACGCCGGGGCGGACTTTGTCGCTGGGGTGCAGGATCACCTCGTCGCCCTCGCGCAGGCCCGTGAGGACTTGCGCGGCCAGGCTGTTGCGGCGGCCGATCTCCAGGGGGCACAGTTCGGCTCGCTCGCCGCGGACGGCGAAGACGGCCCACTGGTCGCCGCGGCGGAACAGGGCGCCGGTCGGGACCTGCAGAACGTCGGCTTGTTCCCAGATCACGATCCGTGCTTCGACGCGAAAGGCGTCGCCCAACTCGCGGCGTTTCTCCGGCGGGTCGGCCAGGTCCAGGATGACGTTCACCCGTTGCTCTTCCACGCCCAGCGCCGAGACTTTCAGGAACCCGGCCGGCTCGACCAGTCGCACGGTGGCAGGCAGCGGCCGCTCGCCGCCCCACTGTTCCAGGAACGCCTGATAGCCCGGGCGGATCTTGACGGCATCGTCCGACAAGACGTCAACTTCGATCTCCAGGTCCGCGGGGTCGCCCACCTCGAGCAACGGTTCCCCGGCCCGGACGATCGTGGCGCTTTCCTGGAACAGCCGCAGCACTTGGCCGCTGATCGGAGCCAGGATCCGCAATTGGCGGTCATCCGGCGTGGCCGGGTCGTCGGGCCGGACGCGGACCAGGGCGGCGCGGGCCAGTTCGAGTTCGAATTGGGCGATGCTCTGCGCCCGCTGGGCCGCCGTGTAGTCGTGCATCCGCGAGGTGTACAGCATCTCGGCCTGCTCGACTTCGCGCTCGGACGCCGATTCGGTCTTGGCCAGCTTGCGATGGCGTTCGACCTCGCTCTGGGCAAACTCCAGCTCGCTTCGCGCCCGTTCGATCAACGGCTGGGCGCGGTCCAGCGCAGCCTGCGCCGCCTTGACCCGGGCCTCGGACTGGGCCACGGCCCGCACGTCCAGCAGATCCGGCTCGAGCGGCTCGATGGTGGCCAGCACCGTCTGACCGCGGGTGATCGAGTCGCCGGGATCCCAATCGATCCGCAACAGCCGGCCGGCCAGCGGCGCCGCGACGACATACCGCTCCTTGATCCGCGTCTTGCCGTCCTCGTCCACCGTCACTCGCAGGCTGCCGCGGGTGACCGTCGCCACCTCGACGCCGACCGGTTGCGGCCAGAACGACCAGACCAGGCCGCCGACAATCGAGCCGATCACAATCAGGAACAGGATGGTTCGCACCAGGAACTTCATAACCCGTGTGTCACTCTCTGGTCTTCAGTACTGCAATCAAGTCCAAATGGTCCAGCCGCTCGCGGACCAGCAAGCCCGAGACGGCGGCCCCGGCCAGCACCACGGCGACCGCAAACCCGTAGGTCGCGCGATGAATGATCAACGGCACGCGATACACTTCCGTATCCAGGCCCGTGACCGCCCAGGCGGCGAACAGGTAGCCCACGACCAGGCCCAGCGGGATGGCGGCCAGCGTGATCACGGCCAATTCGCCCAGCAGGATGGCGGAAATCTCGGCCCGCGTAAACCCGATCACGCGGAGCGTCGCCAGATCGCGGCTGCGTTCGGCGAGCGAGATTCGGGCGCTGTTGTAGACCACGCCGAACGCGATCACCATCGCGAACAGGATGTTGAAGAAGCGGATCCGCCCCAGGTTCTCTGCGATCGTCTCCTGGAAACTCCGCACCGACGCTTCCTTGATCGTCACGCCGGCGACCCGCGGCGTGTCCTTCAGCGTGCGGTACATTTCTTCCATGCGGTCGCGCTGGACCGTGAGGAACGCGCCCGTCAAGCTGTTGCCTTCGCGCAACAGCCGATGCAGCGCTCCGGCGTCCATATACGCATTGGTCCCGCCGTACTCGGTCACCATCGCGCTGACCGCCACCTCGCGAATCGGCTGATCGCCCTCCAACACCTCGACCAGGATCCGGTCGCCCAACCGCGCGCCGAGCAGTTCGGCCAGCTTGGACGACAGCAGCAAGCCCTCCTTGGGCACCGGCACCAGGTGCTCGCTTTCGTCCAGCAGCCGGTACAATTGCGTACCCGGGTTCAAACCGATGATGCCTACGCGGCGGGTACGGTGCCCGAAATGAAACCGTGTGCCCGTGGACCGGAAGGGCTCGCAGCGGATCACGCCCGGCAGGTGCTGCAAGTCGTACAGCGCCGAGGCGCTGATCGGCTCAGGGAAGGACACCAGCAGATCCTGCCGTTGGGACAGGCCGAACTGGAAATCGATGATGTAGTTGATCGAGTCG
This sequence comes from uncultured Planctomycetaceae bacterium, assembly GCA_903927685.1. The sequence goes on along the minus strand of CAIYOB010001524.1, from coordinate 8,797 downwards.
AGCGTAAAGCTGCCCAGGATCAGGATCGCCACGGACATCGAGACGCCGATGCAGGACATCGCCGCCTTGACGGGCTTACGTTCCAGTTCCCGGAAGATCATCCGGGCCGCCTGCGGCAGGTACTCGCCCAGCCCGCTGCGGTCCAACAGGGTGGGCCGGTAGACCGCGGGCGGCTCGGGACGCATCGCTTCGGCCGGCGGCAACTGGACGGCGCGGCGGACCGCGAACAGCGTCCCGGCCACGGCCGCGGCGGAACTGGTCAACAAAGCGCCCCCGATCACGGCCGTGTTCCATTCGAACCCGAACACCGGGAAGCGGTACAGCTGGGTATACATCTGCGTCAAGCTGCGGCCCAGCAGCGAGCCGATGACGATGCCCAGCAGCGCTCCGACCAGCGAGATCAACAGCACCAGCTTGATGTAGTGCAAGCCGATCTGCAGCTTGGTGTACCCGAACGCTTTCAGGGCCGCAATCTGTTCCCGCTGGACGCCGATCAGCCGCGTCATGACCACGTTCAGCAGGAACGCGGCCACGGAGAAGAAGATGGTCGGGGCGATCAGGCCCAAGCTGCGCAGCTGGCGGATCTCGTCCGAGATGTAGCGGTGCGACACATGATCCTCGCGCCCGCTGGCGCCGCGGCCGCCGTAGCGCTTGGTCAAATCGTCCAGCCGCCGGATCACCTCGGGTTCCAGCGCCCCGCGGCTGAGCGTCAGGGCAAGGTTGTTGAACGCGCCGTCCAGGTTGAACGCCGCGGCCAGCTCGTCGTAGCCCATCCAGAAGATGCCGAAGCGGCGATCGTCCGGCAGCAGGTTCGAGCCGTGGATCTGGATGATGTACTCGGGCGAGAGGACGATCCCGACGATCGTCAGCTTCTGCCGTCGCCCGTTGATCACGGCGGACACGGTTTCGCCGATCTCCAGGTGGTGCGACGTCGCGAACGCTTCGCTGACCAGGGCCTCGCCGGCGCGATGCGGTTCGATCCAGCGGCCTTTGCGCAGGTGCAAGTCGTTGACCATCGGCGTCCGCGGAGTGGGGATCGAGATCAGCCGCCCGATCGCCGGCTCGGACATGCCCCGCACGTCCAAGGTCACATCCACGACCACCCGCGCCTGGACCTGCGAGACGCCCGGAATCACCTCGACTCGCCGGGCCAGCGACAAGGGCGCCCGCTTGACGTGCGACCAGACCTGGGCAAAGCGGTATTTCTCGTAGTACATCTGCTGCGAGTTCTGCAGTGACTGGAGCGTGTTCAGCGACATCACGAACGTGCCCACGCCCGAGGCGATCACCAGCGCGATCGCAACCGCCTGGCCCTTGATGGCCCACAAGTCGCGAACGGCTTTGCGATCGATGGCACGCATGGGACGTGGTCAGGTGTCAGTGGTCATTCGTCATTCGTCATTCGTCATTGGTCAGTGGTCAGTGGTCAGTGGTCAGGTGTCAGTGGTCGCTCTCGGCTCTCTCACCACTGCAATTCGCTGGCCGCGAGCTGAGTGGCGTTGTGGTCGATGTGGCTCACGCGGCCGTCGGAAACATGGATCACGCGGCTGGCGATGGCGGCGATCACGGCGTTGTGCGTGATCACGGCGGTGGTGGTGCCCAACTCGCGATTCACTCGTTCGATGGCCTCCAATACGACGATGCCCGTGTGGACGTCCAACGCGCCGGTGGGTTCGTCGCACAGCAGCACGTCCGGACGCTTGGCGATCGCCCGGGCGATGGCGACCCGCTGTTGTTCGCCGCCAGACAGCTGGGCTGGGAAGTGGTTCATCCGGTCGGTCAGGTTGACCAGCGCCAATGCGTCGCGCGGGTCCAGCGGATTGCGGGCGATCTCGGTGATCAAGGCCACGTTCTCGCGCGCCGTCAGGCTGGGGATCAGGTTATAAAACTGGAACACAAACCCTACGTGTTCGCGGCGATAGCGGGTCAGCGCCGCGTCGTCGAATCGGGTCAGGTCGTGCTCCAGGTACTTCACCGTTCCGCTGGTCGGGACATCCAAGCCGCCCAGGATATTCAGCAGCGTGCTCTTGCCGCTGCCCGAGGGGCCCAGCAGCACGACGAACTCGCCCTGGAACAAATCCAGGTCCACTCCGCGCAGGGCGTGCACGTCGACTTCGCCCATGTGGTAGACCTTGGTGATCTCGCGGGCCTGAAACACGGCCGGCCGCGACGCCGACGGATTGTCGGGCGGCGTCTGCGGGCGCAGGCTGGTATGGTGAGCGGGCACGGTCCGATGCTCCTGGCGGTTCGCGAGGGTCGTGGGGGGGCCAAGTGGTGCTGAAACCGGTGTTCATTGTAATTGGCGGAATTCCGGCGTGCTCCACCCGAGCCGCGTTCCGTCACGCGGTTCGCGGCGACGGCGATACAACCCGCAGAATCCTCAAGTCCCGTCCGCGGGCTCGATCACCGTAGCCCGAAGCGCCAGCGAGAGGGCACCTCTCCCACCGTAACCCGACGCGCCAGCGAGAGGGCACCGCGTCCTACCGCCCCCTCTCGCTGGCGCTTCGGGCTACAGTCTACTGGCCGTCGAGCACGTAGCGGATGGCGGCTTCCAGGCTGTCTTCGTCGTCCAGTCGCCGAATGCTGCCTCGCTCGGCCCACCACTCCTCCCGAGGAGCGGCGTTACGCTGGGCCTGCAGTTCATTCAGTTTCCTTGTGCACCAGGCTTTGAGTTCGTTGCGAATCGTCTTTGGCGGTCGGCTCGCGGAGACGACGACGTGCACGTGATTCGTTCGCCCGTTCACCGCGTGTAGGTGCCAGCCGCGAATGCGACAGTGATCTTTGACGGTCTGCTCCACGACCGCACGTTGCTGGTCGTCCAAGTAACAGGCATCCTCTTTCAGCAGGGCTTGGGAAGCCGCCTTGATTCGGGCATCCGGCAGCTGAAAGCCCTTATGCCATTTCACCCACCCGCGCTCGTCACCGGGGAGCCAAGTGCCGTACGCTGTCCAGGTCAGGAAGTAGCCCAGAGGATCTGGCATGGGCGCTTCGTTCGGACGCTTTGCGGAACCTCGGGGTCGATTCGCCATTGTTCAGCCTCCCTCCCAGCACATCCCCAAACACCCGCGAGCGGGCGTCCCTCCCACTATAACCCGAAGCGCCAGCGAGTGGGCGTCCCTCCCACTATAACCCGAAGCGCCAGCGAGTGGGCGTCCCTCCCACTGTAACCCGAAGCGCCAGCGAGTGGGCGTCCCTCCCACTGTAACCCGAAGCGCCAGCGAGTGGGATCTCTCAAGCCCCCGTCGCCCGCAGCGCCAGCGAGTGGGCATCGCGTCGCGTCATACGCGACGTCCCTCTCGCTGGCGCTTCGGGTTACAGTGGCGAATCGACGCGCGAGCTAACCCCGGCGCCGATGCTTGGTCTTCTTGACACTTTCCCGAACTCAACACCGCACCGTTCCGCTCGACTCCGGCGCGCTGTGGGTCTCGTCCCTCGACCCGCGCTCTCCCCCTTCGTCAAGCTTCGCTGCCTGAACCTGACCTCCCGCCAGACGGAAGCCCCGGAAGTCGAGCGCACTCGACGGGATCCAGCGGAAATAGCCCATCCCAGCCGCCAGATGATCCAGCAGGACCGAACACAGGGGCGCCTCCGGCGGCGGCCCCACGTCGGCCAGGAAAGACTGACGCCGCCCAGCACCTGCCCCTGTCGCTCGATGGTCCACCGTTGGTCGGCCTACAACGCCCGCGACACCCGCCGCCGATCCTGGACGTTGACCGCCCAGCCGTGTTCCGCCTGCAGCCATGGGAAGAACGGTTCCTCGGCCAGGGAATACGCGATATCGGCTTTACCAGGGACACAAGATGGCACACAATCAACGTCTTGACCGTGATAAACACCTTCCATCTAGCCCGGCGCCAGGCGATCGTAAAGCGCGAGGGCCGGCCGGATGCGCCGGCTGGGAATCCGGAAATGCCCGAACAAGCATGGCGAATCACCGTCTGTCATCGCGACGATTTCGCCAGTCTCAGCGACGGCTTCATCGAATTGGCCGACGAGTGTTTCCTGTCGCTGCGCAGTCAGGGATTCTACGCGGAGCGAGAATCGACCACCCTCCAGGTTGATCCCGGTTCCTCGTGTGCCATCCCTCTGGAATAAAGGCCCCAAGATGAACTACCGAGTTGTCTTCGTACTTGCCGTAATCTCTGCCACGGCGGCATCCGCCGCGGACCTGTACGTGTCGCCGACGGGCGACAATGGGAATTCGGGCACGCAGGAAGAACCGCTGGCGACGCTGGCCGGGGCGCGCGACGCGGTTCGCAGACTCAAGCAGGCCGGATCGCTTCAGCAGCCACTGACGGTGCGAGTGGGTGGCGGGACGTACTTCCTGCCGCAGGCTGTCGAGTTCTCGCAGCAAGATTCCGGCACGGCGGCCGCGCCGATCACGTATCTGGGCGAACGCGGGGCCAGCGTGCGGCTGACGGGTGGGCGCGAAGTGTCTGGCTGGCGACCGGTGGCCGACGCGGCGGTGCTGGAGCGGTTGCCGGCCGAGGCGAGGGGCCACGTGGTTGTCGCCGATTTGCGGGCGCAGGGCCTCACGGATTTCGGTCAACTGGGCGTGCGAGGCTTCAGCGCTGGCAGTCCGAACGCGGAAGCCGAGAAGGAGCCGTGGGTCTTCGCCTATTGGCATCATGACTGGGCGGAATTGTTCGAGCCGCTGGCGGGCGTTGATCCGGCCAAGCACGCCCTGCTCCGCACGGCTAAGGTCAAACCCGTGTATGGCCTCACGCCCAACCGCGCTCGCTGGTACGCAATCAACCTGCTCGCGGAACTCGACCGGCCCGGCGAGTACTACGTGGACCGCGCCGCGGGCCTGCTGTACTTCTGGCCGCCTCGCGCCGGAGGCCGCGCGGTGCTGTCCGTGTCCGACGGGCTGATCCGCGGCGAGAACCTGGCGCATGTCACCTTCCGCGGGTTTATCCTGGAGGCTTGCCGAGGCACGGCCGTCGCGCTCCAAGGTGGCGAAGACTGTCACCTCGTCGGTTGCACCATTCGCAATACGGGCCTGCGCGGGGCCACGGTGTCGGGCGGCCAACGGCACGAGGTCTACGGCTGTGACGTGTACTTCACGGGCGCAGGCGGCCTGTCGCTGAGCGGCGGGCAGCGGACGACGCTGACGCCGGCCGGCCACAACGCCGAGAACAACCACGTCGATCATTACGCGCGGCGAGCCCGCACGTACCACACGGCGATCACCGTCAGCGGCGTGGGCAACCGCATCGCGCACAACCTGGTCCACGACGGTCCGCACATGGCCTTGTCCGCGGGCGGCAACGACCACGTGGTCGAATTCAACGAGATCCACAACGTGGTCGAGGAAAGCGGCGACGCCGGGGCCTATTACGTGGGCCGTGATTGGACGCAGCGGGGCAATATCCTGCGTTACAACTACTGGCACCAGATCCTCGGCAGCACCGGCTACGGCGGGATGACCATTTACCTGGACGACCAGCACTGCGGACATACAATCCACGGCAATCTGTTCGAGCGCTGCATGCAAGCCGTGTTCATCGGCGGTGGCGACGACAACGCGGTCACAAACAACGTGTTCCTGGACTGCTGGAAGGCGGCCCACCTGGACAACCGCGGCATGGGTTGGCAAAAGGCCGCCACGGACGACCCCAAGGCGACGCTGCGATCCGGCCTGCGGGCGGTGCCCTACACGAACGAGTTGTGGCGCGGCCGCTATCCGACGCTCGTGACCATCCTGGAGGACGACCCGGGTGTCCCAAAGCGAAATGTCTTTTCGCGGAACATCAGTGCCGGTGGGAAATGGGAGGACATCGCGCCGGCGATTCGCCAGTTGCAGACCGTGAGCGCGAATCTGGTGTTCGACGCCGACAAGGACTGGGCGCGGCTAACCAAAGATGCTGACGGCCGTCCGTTGCGGTTGGAATTCAAAGATCCGGCCGCCGTGCACGCGATCGGCTTCGAGCCGTTGCCGCTCGAGAAGATGGGCTTGTACGCGGACGAGCGCCGCGCCACTTGGCCGGTCCAGCATGACGTCCGGGTGGCAGAGGCCCCTTGACGGGACTCGCCCGACGTCTCACGATTTCGACGCCCGCGGCGCGGCCCGCCACTCACACCACCGAACCGAGGCACTCATGAGTCACTCGCCTCACGGCCCAGCCATGAATCAGATCCTGCCTCTCCTCCTGCTGGTGCCCTTGTCCGCTGCGGACAGTCCGGCAGCGGCCCCCGCGCCGCTGCTGGTCGTGGCGCGGGACGGGCGCAGCGAGTACGCCATCGTGCTCGGTGCAAAACCGACCCAGGCGGAACGGTTCGCTGCGGAGGAACTGGCGGTCTTTCTCAAACGTGGCACGGGCGCCGAGTTGCCGATCGTCGCAGAGTCCGAATTCTCCGGCGGGCGCGGGGTCTTTCTCGGGCCGACCGCGCTGACCGCAAGGCACGGGATGGATGCCACCGGCTGGGGCGAGGAGGAATGGGGTATCCGGGCCGTCGACGGCCAGCTGATCGTGACCGGGGGACGCCCGCGGGGCACGCTGTATGCCGTCTACGAACTGCTCGAGCGCGTGGGCGGCGTCCGGTTCCTCGACGCGCTTACGGAGCACGTGCCGCGCCGGGACGCCTGGACCGTGCCGGCGGACCTGGCGCTCCGCGGGCAACCGGCTTTCGCGCGGCGCGAGATCGGCTGGGCGCGGGGACAGCCGTTCGATGTCCGCTTGCGGATGAACTCCTTTGCCAACGCCTGGCGAGAGCTCGAGGCCAAATACGGCTACTGCCTGAAGTACGGCAGCCCCTATACGACGCACACGCACCACCGGTACGTCGCGGACTGGCCCGACCTGTTCGACCAGCCCGATTTCTTCGCGCTCACCCAGAGCGGCCGGCGTGACACGCAAGTCTGCATGTCACATCCCGAGGTGCGCCGGAGGTTCGGCGCGGCCCTGCGCCGCTACGTCCAGAAGGACCGGCAGGCCATCCAGGATTCCAAGACAGGCGCGCCGTTTCCGCGCTACTACTCGCTTGTGCCGGACGACGGTTCCTCCGGAAAGTGTGTGTGCGAGCGCTGCCTGGGCTTGGCCGATCGCTACCGCTCCTACGCCGGGGTCGTGCTGGACTTCACCAACGAGATCGCCGAGGACATTGCCCGCGACTACCCGGACCTCGTCCTGGTCACCAGCGCCTACACTTACTACCGCGACATCCCAACGGGCATCCGCCCGCGGGACAACGTGATGGTCAGGATCGCGCAACTCGGCGCGGAATTCAACACCGTTCCGAAACGGGACACCCTGCGGAGCCTGCTTCACCCGTTGAACACCGGTGCGAGTGCTGAATGGGAGGCGTGGGCGAAGATTTGCTCACGACTGGACGTGCATGACTATTGGGGCCCGTGGGGACAGCAGATGGTCTGGCCGTATGTCAACGTCCGCGGGACGGCCGAGACGCTGAAGTTCTACCAGGAGCACGGGCTGCAGCATTTTTTTGTGGAAGCGGCCCTCAGCGATCACCGGTTTTACAGCTTCCCGGATTTGCAGTATTACGTAGGCGCCCGGCTCCTGCTGGATCCGCGCCAGCCGGTCGAGCCGCTGATCGACGAGTTCTTGACGCTCTATTACGGCCCCGCCGCGCCGGCCATGCGGCGACTGCTGGAGTATCTCGAACGGCGGCAGGCCGAGGAGCCCGGGATGCTGGCCACGGTCCCGCCGCACAGTCGGGCGTATTTCGACCGAGCGTTTTTCATCGAGACTGACGCGCTGCTGGCCGAGGCCGAAGCGCGGGCGGGCGGCGATCCGGACGTGACGGCCCGCGTGCGGCAGGAGCGGCTTCCGCTGGACGAGACCATGTTGTTCCTGTGGGATGCGCTGGCGCGCCAGGGCGATTGGCCGTTTGCGCGCGGCGCCGTGGCGGACCGCCTCGAAGGCCAGTACACGGCGGCTTACGCCAAGTACGGCGGCCGTTCCGAGGCCCGCGTGACGGCGGACGGCGCGCGGCTGGCGTACCTGCGCGACCTGCCGCCTTTGCCCCAACGGTTTGCGGGCAAGCCAATCGTGGACCTCTGCGGGCCGCTCTTGACCTTGGTCCCCGGCGCGGGCCGGCCGATACCGGGGGGCCGCGCGGCCGATGCCGAGGCCGCCTTGGGTCAGGCGTGGCGCATTGAAGACCACGTCTGGACGGCAGATCGCCCCGCCCACCACGAGCGGCCGCCCGAGTTTGGCCTTTCGGACACAGAACAGACTCCAAAGTTCCTTGTCCGACGCGTGCTGGCGCCCGGCGAAATTCCCGCCGACGAGCAGTACCACTGGCATTACGTCGGCCGCATGCAGGCCACACCGACAATGTATTTCTACGCGCACCACAGTTGGGTCTTCGACCAGCGTCTGTTCGCGGCCTACAACGCGGCCCTGCCGGAGCAGAAGCACTATGACGCCTACATCTCGCTCAAACTCGAAGGCCCGGCCTACGTATCGGGATCAAAAAGGGAGAACGCCTTCTCGATCGATCGGCTGATCCTGGTCGAAACGTCGCCCAGCGAGGCGCCTCCCCGATAGGCTGCGCGGGCGTACTTCAACACCTCGTATCGCAACGCAACGCCGACCGCTCCTCACTCCGTTGCCAGCAAGGCGCGGAATTCGTCGACGACCTGCTGTCCCTGTTTCCGGGTGGCGGGCCGCGGAGGCGACTCCTCCTCTTCGTCTTCCACGCCGTAGACCTCCCAGACCGCATACAAAGCGCGGTAGTCGCCGTCGATCAACTGTTGCCGAACCTGGGTCAGCAGATTGAGCAGACCATCCGCCGACTCGAAGGCGGCCCCGTCGGACTCCTCGGACTCCTC
>CAIYOB010001523.1 GCA_903927685.1 uncultured Planctomycetaceae bacterium | reverse complement strand
GCGTCCCGCTGCTGCTGGGCGCCGCTGCCGGCGGGAGCGGCGCAGAGCAAGCGGCCGCCCGGCACAGCCTGCAGCGTCTGCCCGGTGCCGACGTGGATTCGGCCTTGGCCGCGGCGGCCGAGCGCGGAGAGGTCGCGTTGCGTGCTCAGGCCATCCAGACCTTGGCAGCCCGCAACGCCGCGTCAGTCGTGCCGCTGCTGCTGAAGACCGCCCGGGACGACGTCGAGGCGGTGCGACTCGAATCGCTCACGGCGCTGGGATCGCTGGCCGACATCCAGGCGTTGCCCGAGTTGGTCAACTTGTTAACGGCGGCTCCGGCGGACGGCCAGCGGGCCGCGGCCGAGAAGGCGGTACTGGCCGTATGCCAGCGAAGCCAGGACCGCGACGCCGCGGCGACGGCCGTCCTGGCAGCCTTGCCGGGGCCGACCTCGGAAGTTCACTGCGTATTGCTCCGCGTCGTGGCCCGCGTCCCGTCGGACCGCTCGCTGGAAGCCTTGCGAGTGGCCCTGCGAGACGCGGAGACTGCCGTGCGGGACGCGGCCGTGCGGGGGTTGTGTGACTGGCCAGACGCTCGAGCGATCGGCGACCTGCCCGACATCGCCCGTAACGCGGAAGGCCTACCGCACAAGGTGCTCGCGCTCCGCGGCTTGGTCCGCCTGGCGGCGCTGCCCGGGAACCGCGAGCCAGCGGAGACCACAAAGTTCTTGGGCGAAGCGTTGGCGTTGGCTCCGCGGGCCGAGGAAAAGAAACTGGCCCTGGCCGCCTTGGGTGATGTCCCCCACGTCGCGGCCTTGGAACTGGCCAGCGGTTGCCTGGCGGACAAGGAATTGGAAATCGAGGCGGCTGCGGCGGTGGTCAAGATCGCCAAGCGAATCCAGGGCAGTCACGCTGCGCCGGCTCAAGCGGCGGTCCAGAAAATCCTGGACGTGTGCACCGTGCCGGCCGCCCGACAGTTGGCGGAGAGCGTCTGGTTCGTGGTCGGCGGCCTGATGAACGTCGCGCCGCAAGGCACGGCGTCCAGCCCCGACAACGTGGACAAGGACGGTGCGTCGAGCGGCGACCAGGCCGCCATCGACGGGGATCCGGCCACGTATTGGGACGAAGAGAACGGCCAGAGCCTGTACCGACTGGTCGTGGCCCTGCCGCAGCCTGGGCCGATCGCCGCGATCAGCATCATCGGCTACGAGCAGCACCAATTCGCCCCGAAGGACTTCGAGATCCTCTGTGACGGCAAGTCCGTCAAGAAGATCGAAGCGGCCCAGTACGACGACAACCTGCTGATCATCAAGCTGGACAATGTGACGTGCTCGACCGTCGAGCTGCAAATCACCGGCTACTACGGCCAGTCGCCGGCCATCCGCGAACTGGGTCTGTACCGCCCGCCGCAGTGACGGCGGGCCATGCGTCAAAGCAGAATTCGAGCCAGCTGCCCGCCGCATGAACGCGGTCCACGTCGTCCGTCATCGGCAGGCGACCTGCACCCGGTCCCAGCACGCCGCCCATCAACTCGTCTTCGTCGTTCACCTCCGGCAACCCGAGCGCATGGCCCAGCTCGTGCATCACGGCGGTCAACGGATACGCCGAGTTCGCCGGCGCGGACGGCACCGAGTACGTCACATTCACGTTCTCGCCATTCATGACCGTGGCCGTCAGTATCAGAAAAATTCTGTCCCGGGTTGGTCCCTTCCCGATCCGGTTGCCTTGGCTTGTGTCTCGCGGTAGGCGTCCAGCGGTGCCAAGCCGAACCAAGCCTGATCGCCCAGGGTCCATTTCTGCGAAAACGGCGTACGCGGCGAGCCGTCCGCCAACAGCGGTTGGCCGCCGTTGCGGTCGCTGGAATGCGAGTCGTCGGTGAGTTTCGTGGCGAGCAGCGCGTCGGTCACCTGGAGTTGGCCGTCGGTGGTGACAGGGTCGGCTCGCGGATTTGACTCCGGCGGGCCGCGTGCGGTAGACTTCAGGCAGCAAGAAGGGAGGTGTCGATGGCCGTCGTTACGCAAGAAGTCCCGCGCCTGCAGTTGGGGCCGCATTCCTCGGGCGCTTCGCTGACTGTCGAGCAGTTCGATGCGGCCGTGTTCGAGGAGGGTTGGCGCTATGAGTTGATTCACGGAGTCCTGGTCGCGTCACCACCACCGCTGCGCAAAGAACGGGATCCGAACGAAGAGCTAGGCCGCTGGCTGAGAAATCACCAGGAATTCCACCCGCAGGGCCGCTCGCTGGATGCGACGTTCCCCGAAGAGACGGTGATCACGCCGACGGAGCGCCGCCGCGCGGACCGCGTCATTTACGCTGGCTTGGGACGCGACCCGCACGAAGGCGAAGTTCCGGCGATCGTCGTCGAGTTCGTCTCGGCCGGCAAACGGAGTCTGATGCGCGACTACCAGGAGAAACGCGACGAGTACCTGGCGCTCGGGGTGCGGGAGTACTGGATCATCGACCGCTTTGCCCGCTGCCTGACGGTCTTTCAGCTGCAGGGCGACAGCTGTACGCAGCAGGTCATACGCGAAGGCCAGGTCTACACGACGCCGCTCCTGCCGGGTTTTGAACTGCGCCTGGATGGGCTGCTCGAGCGGGCAGATCGCGGGTAGGCATCTTCACGAGAGAACTGTGCGTGGTCCTTTGGCCCGGTCTTGGGCCAAGGATTCGGTGAGGGGAGTAACCAGCCATGACCGACGCCGCGGACCAAGCACCCGGCCCGGACGATGCGCCGCGCGAAGTGCAGTACGAGCACACGCGCGAGTTTCCCAAAATCCTGGCCCAACTCAGGCTTTCGCTGCTCGTGTCCACCTACCAGGCCGGAAAACTGGTCGTGCTGGGCACGCACGAGAATCGGTTGGCCCTGTCGTTTCACAATTTTGAACAGCCGATGGGGATTGCGATCCACCGGGCGCGGATCGCGGTGGGAAGCCGCAGCCAGGTCTGGTTCCTCCGCAGCACGCCAGCCGTGGCGGCTCAGGCGGAACCAACGGGGACGCACGACGCCTGTTACTTGACCCGCTCCAGCCATGTCACCGAGGACATCCACGGCCACGAACTGGCGTGGTGCGGCGACGACCTGTGGCTAGTCAATACGCGGTTCTCGTGCCTGTGCACCCTGGCCCAGGATTACTGCTTCGTCCCCCGCTGGCAACCGCCCTTCATCAGCGGCTTGGCGCCCGAGGACCGCTGCCATTTGAACGGCTTGGCCGTGGACGGAGGACGGCCGGCGTATGTAACAGCGCACGCCGAGACGGACTCGCCGGCCGGCTGGCGTGCGGTCAAGACCACGGCGGGATGCGTCATCGATGTCGCCAGCGGCCAGACCGTCGCCCGCGGCTTTGCCATGCCGCATTCGCCGCGGGTCCATGCGGGCCACTTGTGGCTGCTGAACTCCGGCTGCGGCCAGCTGGTGACGGTCCGACCGAGCGACGGGCAGGTCCAGGTCGCCAGCCGGCAGCCCGGCTACACGCGCGGGCTGAGCTTTGCCGGTCCCTACGCGTTCATCGGCTTGTCCAAGATCCGGGAGACGTCCACGTTCGGCGGCGTGCCGATTGCGGAAGACCGCGCGAGTCTGAAGTGCGGTGTGGGGATCGTGGATCTGCGCGTCGGCCGGCTGGCGGCCCATTTCGAGTTTCACAGCGGCGTCGAGGAGATTTTCGATGTCCAAGTGCTGCGGCAGGTCACGCATCCCTTCGTGTCCGGCCCGTTCACGCAGGAGGAAGGCCGCGTGCCGATCTGGGTCGTGCCGCTGCCCGGCCGCAAGCCGCCGGAGACGTCGTCACCCTAGTGCGGCGGCGTTTGGGCCCCGACGTGGAGCAACTCGGCCAGCTTGAGGTGTGATGCTTGCGGCAGCGCGGCGATCAGTCGCTGGCTGGGCGCGTCGACGTGCAGGACGCCCTTGAATGCCTCGGGCTGCCCGCCGGTCATGTCGCTGCGGATTTGCGTCAGGAGTGCATTCACCTGGTCGGCGGACGCGGCTGCCGCGAGCGGGTAGAATTCGATGTCCCACCGGGCCTGGGCGGCGGCGGGCGTAGTGACTTGGACGGTGGACGCATCCAGGACTCGGGATGTCAATTCCATCGGTTGCAGCAACTCCGTCAGGACATCACCCACGGGGCGCTGATTGACGGTCAGCGTCGTCTCGGTGTCGGGGGTCCAGCCCAGTTGCACCAGGGCCGGCCAATCGATCAGGGTTTCCACGCCGCCTTCGTCGCTCAGCCGATCCAGGATTCGGGTGAACGAGGCCGGTTGGGGGAAATTCAGCGTCACGGGTTTGGCCAGTCGAGGGGCGGCTTGCTGCAGCCGCGGTTCCAGGGAGAACAGGGCCGGGTCAAACTTGGACTGCGGCGGCAAGCCGCGGGCGGCCCGCAGCCGGTCACAGAACACAATCGCTCGGAATAGGATCGTCTCCTGTTGCTGAATCACCAGCGCCGGCGGCTCCTCGCGAATGAGGCCTGCCCCGCCGGCCGCTTCCCACGAGGCGGGCTCGACGACTTCCACGATCAAGTCGGCCAGTTGACGCAGTGCTTGCGGATCGTTGCCTACCAGGTCGGAGACCCCCAGGGGATAGGTGCGCAGCGCCCCGTCGGCCAGCGGCGGGCGGGTGACGATCAACTGCTGGTCGGCGGTCAGGGGGGCGAGTTGCAGGGGGGCCAGCCCGGCGGCCAACAGCTGGGCGACGGTGGCATCGGCCTGGCGGACGTTGATCGTCGAACGCGGTGTGGCACGCACCAGGGCCAGTGCGTCCGGGTCCAGCGAAACGGGGATCGTGCTGAAGTTCATGATGAAGCGGACGAAGTTCTTCAGCGGCACGTCGGCGAATTCGACCTCCGCAATCTTGTCCTGCAGCCGCGCGGCGACGTCGACCGCGCGCGGCTCCGGCCGGGGCACGGACGGCTGTTGGCTGGTCAGCGTCTGCGGATCCAGCTGGGTCACCTCCGGCTCGGTGGTGTCCATCGGCTGAGGCGGACCCGCGTCCATGTTGGGGTCGATAAACGGGGCAAACGCGTTCAGCGTTTCCGACAATGCTCCCGGATCGAGATTCGTGTCTGGCGTTTTCGGCATGGCGGCCGGTTCCGGCGCGGGACTGGCCGCCTGGCTCGGCGGCTCTTCCGCCGGCGTCGCGGCCGGCGGGGGAGTTGCGGCCGTCGGCATCACCGGCGGCGACGGGGCCACCGCGTCGGCGGGCGGGTTCGCCGCGGGGACGGGCTCGGGTGCGGCGGCTGTCTTCGCGGCCGGCGCCGGTCCTGTGGCGGCCGGTGATGGACTGGGCGCAGGGGCCGTCGCGGGCGGGGCGAGTCCGGGCGAGGGCTCCGGTGGCGTCGGAGCTGGGGCGGCTGCAGGGACTTCCGTAACGGCGGCTGGCGCGGCACCGGTCGCATCCGCTTGTTGGATGGCTCGCGACGCCAACCAGCCGGCCAGGCCCAAGGCCAACACGACCCCGCCGATCGCGGCTCCGCCCAGCAGCAGCCATTGCTGCCGCTGTCGCGCGGCCTGCGCAGTCCAGTCCTCGGTTGGAGAAACCGGTTCCGAAGCCAGCGCATCGCCGTCCAGGGGTGGGGCGGGCGGTTGCGTCACAGGCGGCTCGGCGACCGCGGTCGTCTCGGCGGCGAGGACCATGTCCGCGGGGTGCGAGTGGACCTCGGGCGGCTGGGGAGGGACGGGTGCGCTGGGACGCGTTGCCGGGGACGCGGAGTCCGGCGGGCCAGGCTCGCGCGAAGGCTCGCCCGGCGGCACCGCCTCGGCCTCCGCCGACGAACTTTCGGGTTCGCTGTCCTGCGGGGCGGTCCACCCCGGTGGCGGCTCGATCAGGACCATGCTGCCGCACTTAGGGCAAATCTCGATTTCCCCGATCGTTGCCTCGTCGCAGACTTTCAGCCGCTGCCGACATGTCGTACACGTAATGGTAAAGAGTTCCACGCTCTGCCGCCTTGCTCTGGATCCGCTTCTGCCCCCTCGGTCCTGTGCGTGATTCTACGCGTCGATGACCATAAAGGATACGGGTTAAGGAATCAGGATTGCAGGGGTTGCTGTGGTCGAGTGCAGCGAGCCCACAGTCCGCGGGGATTCCGGGGGCTCGCTGCACTC
>CAIYOB010001522.1 GCA_903927685.1 uncultured Planctomycetaceae bacterium | reverse complement strand
GGAAGCCAAACAGACCTGCCGTGATTGTACCGCTGCGGGTTGCGACCGGGCAAGCAGGGATTCCAGCTTGCAGAATCCGAAGACGCCGAAGAGCAGCCGGTCGAACGGCGTCTCGGAGTCGGGCCCGAGTGACGGTCCTGCTGGGTTCTTCGCAGACGGACCGCTGATTGACGCTCATGAACGCTGATCGCTGAACATGAGCGTGCATAAGCGGCGATGAGCGGTCGTCTCCGTGCGATAGCTGCGGCGGCTGGAATTGAATGTTGAGTTCCACACCGGCCGCAGACATCTGCCGATTGTCACCCTGCGTCGCGCGGCGTAGAGGACGGACCCGGACGATGCTTGTCACGATGGCGCTCTGCGCCGCAGACCGAGCGATCGGTCACGCCCTGCTACCGAACTGCCAATTTGTCAATGAACAAGGTACGGCGAAAGACCTACCAGAAGCTGCCTACCATCGTGTGAGAACTGAACGCTGGCCAGCACGTCTCGGCTGTCAGTCGAAGGGAACGACGCGAATGGGTCGAGACCTTCTTGCGGATCTTGGGAACACGCCAAGATCGATACGATCCCCGTAAGCAAATGCACTGCCACTGTCATCTACCTCTCCATTTAGAACTCCGTGTGAGACTACAGAGGGAATGGCGGTCACTCGGGAATCGGCGGACAATTCGGATGCCAGTCTTTCCGCTCCGGGCAAGCCGAACAATCACAGACCACATCGCCGGACATGGCAGGACTCCTTGACCGGGCCGGGCAACGTCCTGCCGGGGGCCAGGACGGACCCGAAGTCCCCAGAACCCGAGGGGCGCTGGATGGGACGCAGCTAGTGCACAAACCCAGGCTCCACCGAGACAAGCTCGAATGGCCTAACTTGTCTTGACAGAGATACTTACAGCTCATTGAATTCGCCAAAGTGGCGCTGACAATTAGTAGTTGCTGGAGAACTGCAGCAAAGACTTGCCGTCAGACGCGCGAAAACAGTGTGCGTAGAGTCCGATTGAAGCCGCGCCGAATACGAACACACGCTCATCCGTTGTCTGCTTAAGTTCAACCCAAGACTCGTGAATACCTGTCCCACCACTCCACCAGCATCCGCACACTTCCGATTGCCAGACCAAGTCGCTGGATGGACGGTCGACGCACGCGAGAACATGCGGTAATCCCATGTCACCATGTATGGCTATAAAACACTGCTCGTCAGTGAAACAACCGCTGATGTTGCAGGACAGTTCACCTTCGTCGTCGAGTGCAGGGTCTGGACATCCGGGCGATAAGACCCGACGCCATCGTTGACCGGAACGGTCAGGTTAACCGCTTCCCAGGCCGCTTGAATGGCAACAGAATCGTCTGGTAACGTCTGCAATCGCGCGAGTCCGTCAGCACCGGCAGTGACAAAAAGAGTACGGTACAACTCTCGACGCTGGTGTGCGTACTTGGCTTCGCGAAGCCGTTCGACAATTGCGTTGATTCGGTCGTCTTCATCGCCGTCGGCAAAGGCAAGGCCACCGGTCAGACACAGGAGAAAGACGGCTGTCGTTTTCATTCGGATCACCAGATGCTAGTTACTCGTTTCGTCGGCGTGCTCCTCGCAACAGCCTCCGCAGACAATACTCCTGTGGTCCCGCTGTTTGTCCTGTCAACGCAGCGCCTTAGGGCCCTGGGACGCCCAGTTCCGCGAGCAGGTTGGCGGCCGTGTCGACCTCGGTCAGGACCCAGAGCAGGTTCCGCGAATCGACGTGAATCGAGCGGGTCTTTTCGGTGTCGAACAAGTAGTCGGAGGCGACCGTGTCGAACGTGCCGTCGAACAGGAGCCCGACCAGTTCGCCGCGGCTGTTCAGCGTCGCCGAGCCGGAATTGCCTCCCGTGGTATCGACGTTCGAGAGGAAATCGACGGGGACATCCTTCAGCTGTGGGTCCAAGTACGGCGTGGGCTTGCCGCCCAGAACCTCCCGGATCGCCTCCAGTTCCGCTTGCGGCGCGTTGAACTCGCCGCTCCCGGTGGCCTTTTCCAGGATGCCCTTCAACGTCGTCTGGGGCAGGTAGAACAACCCGTCGCGCGGCTGAACGCCCTGGACGGTCCCATAGGTGATCCGCAGCGTCGAGTTGGCATCCGGCGAAACGAGCCCGCCGCTGTGGGCGAGCAGGGCTTCGGCGTACCGCGGCCCCAGCCGGTAATTCGCGCCGGCCCGTTCCTTCGCCTGGTCGCGGTTCGCCTCTTGCAGCGGATAGAGTGCCGCGGCTAGAGATAGCAGCGTGTCTCCGGTCGCGACGATCTCGGCGGTCGACTTGTCAACCAGCGACAGCCGGAACTCCTGGTCGTAGATTTTCGTGCCCGCGAACAACTGGTCCAGCCAAGCATCGCAGGCCCGGGCCGCATCGGCCTCGGGCATCCCGGGCGTTAGACCGACCTGGGTGTCGAGGACCTCGATCCGCTGTCCGGCCGGCAATCGGGCGATCTCGGCCAAGGCATATTTCATCACGGCGCGGTCGGCCTTGGCCGAGAGGGTGCGCTGCGCCCGCTCCAGGCCTTCCTTCAAACGGGACCAGTTGCGTTCCTGGTAGGCGGCGTCGCGGTCTGTGTCCGGCTTGGGCCGTTCGATCGACAGGCGATATAGCGTCTGGGCGCAGCCGAACGCCGAACTGCCGCTGCCGGAGAAATCGCTCAACAGAGCGTCCCGCTCGCGGGTCAGCGACCGCTCGGCGAGCAGTTGCCTGAACGCCGGCAGCACGTTGCCGTACTTCGCCTGCCGAGCCGGGTCGGCGTCGATCCAGGCGACGAAGTCCTGTTCCTGCGACTCCTTCTTGGCCAGCAGACCGCCTTGGACCAGGCCCCGCAGGACTCCCCGGTTCTTCGTCAGTCCGTTGTGCAGGCCGCGGATCGACTGGGCGACGCGGAGGGCCGTCTCGGGATCATCCCGGCCGAGCGATTCGAGGATGGCGATCAGTTCGCCGGCCCGCTTGATCGAGCGCGGCAAGCCCCACTCGACGGTCTCCTTGACCTCGGCATACGGGCTCAGCCGCGCCGTCCGGCCCGGGTACCCGGCCACCAAGACCAGTTCCTCGGGCGCAGCGCCTTGCGGCGAGACCTTGAGGAAGTGTTTCGGCCGGTAGGGCACGTTGTTCTTGGCATACGGAACGGGCTTGCCGTCCGGCGCGACGTAGGCGCGGTAGAAGGAAAAGTCACCCGTATGCCGCGGCCATTGCCAGTTGTCGGTCTCGCCCCCGAAGTTGCCGATCCCGGCGGCCGGCGCATAGACCAGGCGGACGTCCTGGATCTCCAACTGGCCGATCTCGAACCACTTCAGGCCTTCGAAAAACGAGGCCACCGTGCAGCGCAGGCCGCTCGTCTCGCCAGCGGCGGTCCGGGCCTTGACGCGCCGGTCGATCACGTCGTAGCGTTCCCGGTCGCTCGTCTCGGGGGCGATGCCTCCCATGATCTCGTCCGTCACGTCCCGAACGGAAACCGTCACGTAGACGCGCGAGCCGGGACCATTCCAGAGTTCCTCGTCCTTGGTTCGAGCGAGGAACCCGTCGCGCATCAGGTTGCGGGAGGGCGTCGAGTTATACTGCAGCGCTCCCTGGACGCAATGGTGGTTCGTGACGATCAGTCCCTCGGGCGACACAAACGACGCGCTGCAACCGCCCAGCGATACGATCGCGCCCATGGGAAAGCCGGTCAGGTCGGCAAAGGCTTGAACGTCGCCGGTGAAGCCGAGTCCCCGGAGACGGTCGGCCAGCGCCGGAATCTGCTCCGGCATCCACATCCCTTCGTCGGCAACCGCGGGCAAGGCCGCGGATACGAGCACCACGAGCATGAAAAGTCGGTTCATCGATTCCTCGCATTCGGGGACCGGTCAGGAAGGCACCACGGTGATCACGAGACTATCAACATAGACCCCGGCAGGCACGTTTGGCAACCCGGTTCGGCGCCGGGTGGACGCACTATTGCTGCCCAGGC
>CAIYOB010001521.1 GCA_903927685.1 uncultured Planctomycetaceae bacterium | reverse complement strand
TCGCCAAGGCCAAGCAACGGAGATCAAAGACCAGAACGAGACGGTCCACACCTTCGACTATGACAAGCTTGGCCGCCGAACCCACGACCGTGTCACCGCCCTGGGCAGCGGGGTGGACGGTGCCGTACGCCGCATCTCGACCACCTATGAAGTCCGCGGCATCGCCGAAAAGATCACCAGCTGGAACGGCGAAACCGTCGGTTCCGGCAGCGTGGTCAATGAGGTCCAATTCACGTACAATGATTTTGGGCAACAGACGGACGACTATCAAGCCCATGGTGGCACGGTGAACACGTCCACGACGCCCAAAGTGCAATACGGCTACGCGAACGGCAGCGCCAACGCGATCCGCCCAACGACGATCACCTACCCCGATGGCCGCGTGATCACGTTCACTTACGGGGTAGCTGATAGCATGAATGACGCCCTGAGCCGGATCGGGGCAATCGTTGACGACGATGCCGGGGCCACGCACCTGGCGGATTATTCCCACTTGGGCGTCGGCCCGGCAGGCGGGCTCCTGCCGACGGTCAATTCCCCGTTCAGTCCGGGCGCGGTCGAAGTCGATTACACCGAGCCCGACATCAAGTACACCCTGGTCGGCACGGCCGGCGGCAACGATCCCGACACGGGCGACATCTACCGCGGCCTGGACCGCTTCGGTCGGGTGAAGGACTGCTACTGGTACAACTATGGCACCAGCACCGACGTGGACCGAATCAAGTACGGCTACGACCGCAACGGCAACCGCACCTATCGTGAGAACACGGTGGCCACGGCCGCCGGAGCCTACTTCGACGAGAAGTACCTGCACGATCTAATCGACCGCCTAAAGTCGATGGACCGCGGCCAATTGACAGCGCAGAAGGACTCCGTAACGAACAAGACGTTCGCCCAGCAGTGGGGCCTGGACGCCACCGGCAATTGGCGCAGCTTCCTGGAAGACTCGGACGGTAACGGCACGTGGGATCTCGACCAAACGCGGATCGCCAACAAGGTGAACGAGATCGCGGACATCACGGAAAGCACAGGTCCATCCTGGGTCACCCCGGTCTACAACCGCGCCGGCAACATGACGACAATCCCCAAGCCGGCCGATCCCACGCAGTCCTTCACCGCCACCTACGATGCCTGGAACCGCCTGATCAGGATCGAAGAAGGGGCGAACAAGATCGGGGAGTACGAGCACGACGGCGCGAAACGCCGCACGGTCAAGAAGACGTACGTTTCCGGGCAGCTCGATGAGACGCGGCACTTCTACTACACCGAGCCGTCAAGGTGGCAGGTTGTCGAAGAACGCGTGGGCAGCTCGACGAGTGCAGAGCGGCAGTCCGTGTGGGGCGTACGGTACGTCGACGAGTTGGTGCTCCGTGACCGGGACACCAACTCGGACGGGACTTTTGACGAGCGCTTGTACGCGATGCAGGACGCGAACTGGAATGTGGCGGCTATCGCCGACAATAGCGGCGTCATGCAGGAACGATACGAGTACCATCCGTATGGAACGCCAATTGTGTTGACGGCCGTGTTCGCGCTGCGCGGCTCGTCGAGCTTCGACTGGGAAACGATGTTTGCCGGATACTCATGGGACGCAGCAGTCACCTTGTTCCTGATCCGCAACCGCGCGTACGCGGCGGGCATAGGAACTTGGCTGCAGCGGGATCCGACTGCCTATTATGCCGCGGATCCAGGCAGGTTTATCAGTCGGGATCCCATTGGTTTCGATGGCGGGGAATGGAATTTGTACGGAGCGCACTTTGTTCCGAATGC
The DNA here is from genome assembly GCA_903927685.1 of uncultured Planctomycetaceae bacterium. Next base: position 216 of record CAIYOB010001521.1, on the reverse strand, counting down.
CGTTGATCCAAGCGGGCTGATGACCTGTCATATCCTGGTCTTGGGAGGGCACGGCGCCTTTCAGGATTCTACCGGTGATTGGGTTATTGGTGGTTGGGTGGAAGTTCAAATCGAGGAGTGGGAAAAGGAGGACAAGCTCAGATGTGATGTTGTTGGTGTTGGACCGGTCTGCTGTTTTAGTGAGCAGATATGCAGGCGGAAAAAGCTCCCGACGCT